>JAJKIP010000200.1 GCA_021154405.1 Segetibacter sp.
CAATTATAAGCAGTATTTCAAGCATGTGGTAATGGCGTGGTGGCTGGGCGATTATTCTCTTTCTGCAGACAATAAAAGAATTACAAGAAAAGGAGAGTTTATTGATCCGGAAGGAATGGATATGCTTTCCCTAAAAATGCTAAAGGGAAATTATAGCTCATTAAATGATTTGCATTCCATTATACTTTCTGAATCAGCCGCTAATTCATTTTTTGGAAAAGATGACCCGGTAAATAAAACGCTTAAAATTGATAACCGTATAGATGCGGTGGTTACCGGAGTGTATGAGGATATTCCCCAGAATAATCGTTTTGGTGGAGTTCAATTCTTTTCCCCATGGAATCTATGGGTTGCTTCCAATGACTGGATAAAACAGGTCTCAACTACCTGGGATAATAGTTCCTTTCCCATCTATGTTCAGCTGAATCCAGGTATCTCGATGGAGGCGGCCAATGCCGCTATTAAAGATCTTTATTTTAATAGTGTTCCCAAAGAAGAAGCAGCCGGATTTAAGGAGTACAAGATGCATGCGTTTCTTTATCCGATGAAGGATTGGCATTTGTACTCGGAATTTAAAAATGGATTGCCTTCCGGGGGCCGTATCACATTTGTTTGGCTATTTGGAATAGTGGGAATTTTCGTGTTATTACTTGCCTGCATCAATTTCATGAATTTAAGCACTGCCCGATCTGAAAAGCGCGCCAAAGAAGTAGGAATCCGTAAATCAATCGGTTCATTAAAAAGGCAATTGATCTATCAATTTTTGAGTGAATCCTTGCTGGTAGTATTCCTGTCGTTTATACTTGCCCTGCTGCTTATGTTAGTATCACTTTCATGGTTTAATGAACTGGCGGATAAAAATATAAGTCTTCCTTTTGCAAATCCATTCTTTTGGGTGTTCAGTATTGCATTTGTTGTACTTACGGCATTGCTGGCTGGAGCCTACCCCGCATTTTATTTGTCATCATTTCAGCCAATAAAGGTCTTGAAAGGTGTTCTTCGTTTAGGCCGTTTCGCCTCTATGCCTCGAAAAGTACTGGTAGTAACTCAATTCACTGTATCGATCATCCTGATCATTGGCACTATCATAGTTTATAAGCAGATCCTGTTTGCACAAGACCGGCCTGTTGGGTATAACAGGGAGGGCCTTATAACTATTCCAAAGAATGACCCGAATTACAAGGGAAAATTAGATCTGTTAAGGACAGAATTACTGAATACCGGCGTGGTAGATGGCATGGAATTATCTTCAAGCCCTCTCACCAAAATTTATAGCAATTCAAGTGATTTTGACTGGATCGGCAAAGAAGCCAGGGAATATTCGTTTGCTATAACAAACGTGTCTTATGGGTTTGGTAAACTGGTTGGCTGGAAATTTATTGCCGGACGGGATTATTCCAAAGAATTTGCCACAGATACAACCAAAGTTATTATTAATGAGACTGCAGCAAAAGACATGGGTTTTAAAGATCCTATTGGACAAACCATCAAATTTGGCGGAGGAACACAGTCCCGGCAAATTGTTGGAGTGATAAAGGATATGGTGATGGGCTCACCCTATGAACCAGAGAAACGTGGTATTTTCTTTTTAGATGCCAAATATGAAGCAGCCAGTCATATCACCATAAAGATCAAACCAACAGTAAGTGCCAGGAAAGCTTTGGCAAAGATTGAACCTGTTTTTAGCTCTATTGTACCAACCGCTGCATTTGATTATAAATTTGTTGATGATGACTATGCCAGCAAATTTAGCCAGGAGCAGAGAATAAGCAAACTCGCTACTTTCTTTGCAATTCTTGCCATATTCATTTCCTGTCTCGGTCTTTTCGGTTTAGCCAGTTTTGTAGCAGAACAGCGGACGAAAGAAATTGGTGTTCGTAAAGTAATAGGCGCTTCGGTATTTAACATCTGGAATCTTCTGTCGAAAGAATTTGTGGCACTGGTTATTATATCATTTTTGATTGCATCGCCTGTTGCTTATTACTATATGCAGGAGTGGGTTCATAAATATACTTATCATACTGATATCTCATGGTGGATATTTATAGGCGCCGGTGCTGGGGCTATGATAATAACTTTGTTAACGGTAAGTTTCCAGGCGATAAAAGCGGCAATTGCCAATCCTGTCAAAAGTCTGCGGACAGAATAGACCGGCAAGTACTCATTTTGCCAATATTCAGGATTTGTTATATTTAGTATAACAGCTAGCTCAATGCGCCTTCTTTTCCTGCTTATCGCTTTTTTATTTTTCCAGTTTGCATTATTCTCACAGGGAAGCATAGATTCTGTATTGATCCATCGTGAACAGGCCGCTTTCCGCTTTACCAACACTAACCCTGATTCCGCTTTAAAAATTGCCGAAATCGATTTGACCCAATCATTGTCTGCGGGTAAAAAACGGGAAGCCGCTTATTGTTATAAAACAAAGGCCTGGGCACTGTTTCGCCTTGGCAATATTGATTCCTGTCTTGCCAATCTTAATACTTCCACCAATCTTTTTCTGCAACTGGGTGAGAAAGTGGAAACCATGTACAATTACCTGAATCTGGCAAATGTTTATTCTACCGCAAGCCGATTCGATGAAAGTGCTGCCTATTTGATAAAGGCAGATTCAATGGCACAGCGCTCAAATGATACCAAATTACAGGCGGGGATCAAGCGGCAAATGGGTGTTCTTTATCGGGAGCAGGGACAATTGGAAAAGGCGATTCCTTACTTTAAGGAAAGCATGCAACAGTACCTGAATATTAAGGATACTCTCCATGTCTGGGATGCGGGATCGGGATTGAGCACAACTTACATTAAACTGAACTGGAACGATAGCAATATTGCTCTTCTTAACCGTTGTGCCTCTTTATTAAATGCTGTAACCGGTGCCAATTACCAGAAAGCCATGCTGGATGAGAAATTCGGTGATGCGTATTATGCTGTTACATCCTTTAATAAGGCACTGGATTATTACAAGGGGGCCTATACTATTTTTGCTGAGGATAATAATAGCTCTGATATGGCCTATGAAGCAATCAATATTGGCAAAACATACAAAGAAGCAAAAAAGTATCCCGAAGCAGAAAAATACCTGTTACGTGCCTACCAGTTGAGCGACAGTATGCATATGTTGCATTACATTCACGATGCGGCACACGAATTATCCAATCTCTACAAAGCAACTGGCGACTGGCAAAATGGTTTTAAATGGCTGGCGATAACAAACAAATTGAATGACAGCCTCAATCTGAATGAGCAAAATGAGAAAACGGCCGAACTACAAGCCAGGTATGAAGCTGAAAAGAAGGACAAAGAGATCAGTCTGCTCCAAAAAGATGCCGAACTGAACCGGCTAACGATCCAGAAACAGAAAACATTTAAATATGGTACTGTTATAGTAATGGCGCTGCTGGCATTGATCGCTTTTTTAGTGGTGAATCGTTACCGGGCTGTTCACAAAGCCCAACAACAGGTTGAGATCGAAAAACTAAGAAATAATATCGCCCGAGACCTGCATGATGATATGGGCTCTGTTCTTTCTTCCATCAATATTATTAGCAAGGTTGTAATGGAAAATCCTGGCGAGAAAGATAATATAAAGGAACACCTTAAAAGGATCAACGAGAATTCCAATTATATGCTGGAGAGTATGAGCGATATGGTATGGGCCATTAATCCGGCTAACGATAGCTTTATGAAGGTTATTTTTAAAATAAAAGAATTTGCAGGTGATATACTGGAACCTCTGAACATTCAGTGGGAATTCCTTCAATCAGGAAACCTTGAGAATATTCAACTGAGTTTGAAGAGCCGCAAGGATATTTACCTGGTATTTAAAGAGGCAATTAATAATGCCGCCAAATATAGCCGCTGCTCACGGGTGATTATCAATATCGGTTACCAGTCAAATCAGATAACGCTTCAGGTGAAAGATAATGGAGCCGGGTTTGATACAAATATTGTCAAAGAAGGGAACGGACTAAAAAATATGAAACAGCGTGCTGCTGAAATGAATGGGTCGGCAAGTATTATTAGCGTGCCAGGGCAAGGTACTACAGTGCTCGTGTCCATAAAATCACATGATTGAGGTATTTTACCATAATAGCATTAGAAAGAACTTTATAATTATTGTCTATGAAAGCCGGAGTACTGATATACGAGGATAATAGCCAACTCAGGGACAGCATTGAAAAGCTCATCACCTTTTCAAAAGAATTTCTGTTGCTAGGCAGTTTCCCCAATGTAATCGACGTGGAAAATCAGGTGGCCAGGGTGAAACCCGATGTGATACTGATGGATATTGATATGCCCGGAGGCGTCAACGGTATTGATGCCGTGCAAAAGATCAGGGTTTTCAATCAGGATGTACAGATCATTATGCTTACGGTTTTTGATGATAATAGAATTGTATTAGAGGCTATTGCTTCCGGCGCATCCGGCTACCTCCTGAAGAAGAATATCTCTGAAAAGCTGTATGATGCCATAAAGGAAGTTCTTACCGGGGGTGCGCCCATGAGTCCCAATGTGGCCAGGATGGTTATCGCCAGCATGCAGAAAAAGCGGCAGAATGAAGAAAATATATACCAGCTTACACCAAGGGAAAAAGAGATTCTGGTTGCCCTCTCCGAAGGAGTTAGTTATAAGGCAATGGCCAGTCAATTCTTTATAAGCCTTGATACAGTGCGCAGTCACATCAAGAATATCTATCAGAAAATGCAGGTTCATAATCAACTGGAAGCTGTTGCCCGCGCCAGGAGTTCAGGGGTCATAAATTAAAGATCACATCATTGAGGGATATTCCTGTCTTGTTCTTCATATAATCTTTGTGCTAAACCATTAGCACTTAGTTTATGAGACACCCAATACTTTTAATTTTAGCAATTCTATTCTTACTTAATTCCTGCTCTAAAACCGGAAGCGGACCCAACAATGGCGGGGGTAATGGCAACGGAGGCGGAGGAGGTAATGGCGGCGGAGGTAATAATAATACTTTAACAATTACATCCATTACGCCGGTGAATCCCTATCCGGATGATGAGATAACTATCACCGGAACAGGATTTAACTCCGATGCAACAAAAGATACTGTTGAATTCGGTCACAAGATAAACGGAAATTTCGGTGCATGGCACGACGGATTGGAACCAGAATGGCCGAGTCAGTGCACCGTTATCAGTGCTTCAGCAACACAGTTAAAAATTAAGGCTGTAAATACATTTTTACTTGATTATTACTCTTATCAAAATGGCCCGACTTCCAGTGCCGTGTTGCAGGTAAGATCAGGAGGTAAAAAAGCTGAATCGGCTATCCCTTTCAAACGATTATTACGTCTAAACGGTATTGTCAATCCTGATTATTTATATTATTCGATCGGTAGACCGTCTGATTCACTCGTAATTAATGGACAGGGATTTAGAAAGAGCGGTGTGCAGGTTTCAATCGATGGCACACAGCTTAATAATTTCATTATCGACAGCACTACTAATTCAACAAAAATCACCCTTCGATTGCCCAAAACATTTTTTGGTGAGGAAAATGACGAATCCATAATGCTGGATAAGGAAATGACAATAAGCAATCCTGATGGCAAGGTGAATAAGAAGACCTTTAAATTTCTTATTTCGCCACAAATGAGAATAAATAGCATGCAGGCAGAATCCCCTTCTTATTCATTGGGGGGTCTTAATGGTAGCGGCGGTCAGGTAAAAGTAAATGTATATGGAAGAAACCTGAAAGGTGATGCCACAGTTAAAGTGGACGGTGTTAACATTCATACCCAGGCAGGTTTGCAGGTGTCTGGCTTTCCTGATAATACAGTAATCAATTTAACTCCTGGATCATTGGCTGTTGGTAATATCCAGGTAAGTATCTGGAGAGGTAATACATTGTATGGCGCCACTAATATTACTGTTACACAATAAGCATAATTCTAAAAAATAATGGTCACTTATCAGGTGACCATTAATTATACATTACGTGAAGTAAAATAGTTAATCCCGTTTGTTGAATTCTCAATAGCTAATACCTTCCATATATTCCAGTCGCGCTATTAAACCCCAGCCATAGAAATCATTGGCAACTGCTACCACCATTTCATTATCGCCTGACTTAAGATTAATATTAAACCGGGCATTTTGAATAGAGATACGGCCATCAGGGTATTTCCGCATGGGTGCCTGTCTATAGTCATTCTTGTCAAGGAAAATCATCTGTCCATTCACAAACACCCATACATCATCACTAAATCCGAGGTTTATCAGATTCTTTTGCGCTTCCGCAGCCTTGATTGTTGCTTTAAGCCAAACCACTCTCCGGGGAACAACTGATCCACCTCCAAACTTTCTGGACAGATTTACCATACCTTTTCTTTCTGCCATGATGGTTTCTGTAAAAGCTTCAGGTTTCGGCAGCATGGGGACTGTTATTTCATTACCGGCTGGCAGATCAGTGAGCTGCGTAATTTTCCAGTTTCTTAAATAATTCGCATCATGACTGGTTTGATCAGGAGCTGCAATTGACGGAAGGTCTTCCGTAGCACCTGGTTTGTAAATAAAATTTGAGACAATCATCTGGCCATCCAGTCCTAGAATTCCTTCTTTCAGATTTCCTTCCAGTTTTGGTATCTCCAATGCGGGCCATCTCATTTCATTAACATATACCCGCATCTGATCACCAGAAACCACCATTTTGAGATGATTGACCTTATCTACCTGAAAAAGCGTGGGCGCCTGGTATTCCGGGTACATATCCCACATATTTACATCATTCAAAAATGGGGTATATTGTATGGCGTCATTGAGGAATGGCTGGTTAGGCCTTGCGCGGATATAGACGAGCTCTGTGTTTTTGCGCTCATTATCTCCCCTGAAATACACGGCAGGGGACGACCCAATTGACATTGGGGAATAGGGTTCAAAATCAAATTCAATAGTACCATCTTTAAATGTGATATTTCTTAAAACAGCCGATCCCTGATTCCCGGCCTTTAATCGCATGAATTTCTGTCCGTCCTTTTCAAAAAATTCCGCTTTTCCAGGCGGACATTTCCAGGCTACACTATCCAGGCTGATGCTGGAACTGACTGTAGCCGGACCTTTCTTTTTTTGGGTAAAGCCTGTACCGGAGGCTAAAAGAACGATCATTAAAAAGAGGGAAGCTTTCATTTTCTGTAAGTTTGTTACAAAAGACGCTGGAAAATGAAGGATACTGTTGTTCAAACCTGGTACAAGTTTGTGCAAGATGATATCAATCAGTGTGTTTGAATAAGTATTGTCAAATTTGTGAAGTAATCAGAAGATCACCTGAAGCCTATGGATAGTTTACTCCGGATATTGCTAATGAAGGTTGAAGAAAAGATTAACCGGGGTTCCTCCGAAAAATGGGCCAATTACGATTTTGAACAGCTTGGTGAATTGATACTGGAGGCAACCGGTGTTCAGCTCAGCACCACCACTCTGAAACGTATATGGGGGAAAGTAAAATACCCTCATGCTCCAGCTATTCAAACTCTTAACACGTTGGCTCAGTTTACGGGTTATGTCGACTGGAGGGATTTTGAAATAAAGAATAGCGAATCACTAAAGGAGAATAAGACTAAAGAAATAGTGATCACCAATGAACCTGCACCTGTGCAAATTTCTGGCAGATCATTAACCATTGGGAAATACCTGGCAGCAGGAGTTATACTTGCACTGATAGTAGTGGTATATGTAGGGTTCAAACGAAGAGGCCTGCCCGCCGGGGAGGGCGCACCGAAAATTGAAGCCGCCGACTATTCATTTTCTCTAAACAAGATTAATCTTACAGGCGTTCCCAATTCAGTAATATTCAGTTATGACGCTTCCAAATCACCAACTGACTCCATTTATATTGCACAAACCTGGGACATTAGCCGCAAAACGCTGGTTCCTAAACATGGGAAAAACCATTCTGCTATTTATTATTATCCGGGATTCTTTAATACCAAGCTCATTATTGACAGCACCATTGTTAAGCGGCAAAATCTTCAGATTAGTTCAGACGGCTGGCTGGGACTCATTCAAACAACCGGCAATCCTATTTATTTTACTAAACAGGAGATTGCGGCCACAGAAGGTGTTAAGATAGACAGCAGTCTGCTCGTTGCGCACAATATCCCTTTAATGCCTGTATCACCTAACACAAGATTTTTCAATCAACGGGATCTGGGCGATTTGATGGATGACAATTTTGATTTTGAAACAATCATTAGAAACACTAATACCTCCGCAGATAATGCATGCCGGAAAACTGAAGTGCTTATTCAGTGTAAAGATGACATCATTATTATACCACTCGGTGCCAAAGGCTGCGTGGGTAATATGAGTTTAGCATTCGACGGAAACTATCTTACTTCAAAATATAATGATCTGAGCGGATTTGGTTGTGATCTTTCCCGATGGACAAAACTGAAATTAATTTGCAGGAACAGGCACGCAAAGATATTCGTCAATGATAATCTGGCCTTTGAACTGGATGCTCCCAATGACCCCGTAGGAATTGTTGGCGTACAATACCGCTTTTATGGTCCGGCTGAAATTAAGTATTCCCGGTTTTGGAATAAGGCTGGGAAGTTGATTGAGTTGAATTAATATGTTATAGTATCAGCAAATTGTTTGTTGACGTTTATATCAATTTTGTTACTGCAAATACCACTCTTAAGTTAAATTTTCAGGGGTAAATTATTTTTTTCCAGTATAAGTTTTTGATCCTATCAATTTTTTTCTATTTTGGGTCCGCAATAATCTGTATCTATGAAACCACCAACTCTACGAATCATCGTATCCGTATGTATTTTTCTTCTCTATCTCAGCTGTAATAAATCAGACAATAATCCCAACAACAAACATTACACACCAGAAATCGTAACCGCTTCCCTGAGTGGTCGCGTTACTGACGATGCCAATAAACCCGTACCAGGTGCTCTTGTAAAAGCAGGCGACGCATCTGCTACAACCAATATTGATGGAGCATTCACCATCAATGATGTTAGTATTGATAAAAATGCAGCCTTTGTAAAGGTTGTGAAAGATGGATATTTCCTCGGCACAAAAACCATTGTTGCCAATGCCAATAAAAATAATCCTGTAACTATTCAGCTCATCCCAAAAACACTTGCCGGCAATATTTCCAGCACTTCCGGGGGTTCGGTTACCATTCCATTAAATGGAGGTACTATCGACTTTCAAGCTAATAGTTTTGTGAATCCAAATGGAAATACTTCATATACCGGAACTGTAGCCGTCAGTGCATTTTTCATAAATCCCGAGTCTGCCGACTTCAATAATATCATGCCTGGTACTCTCCGCGGTATTAATACTGATAATCAGGAAACGGGTCTGCAATCTTTCGGTATGATGGCAGTTGAGCTTACAGGTAATGCAGGTGAGAAACTGCAACTGGCTTCAGGCAAAACTGCCAAACTGCATTTTCCCATTCCTGCAAGTCTGCAGGGTGAGGCACCTGCTTCCATTCCATTATGGAGCCTTGATGAAACTACCGGCCTTTGGAAACAAGAAGGTAGCGCTAACCGGCAGGGTAACGAATACATTGGTACCGTGAGCCACTTTTCTTTCTGGAATTGTGACGCTCCGTTTCCAGTTATCGATCTTAAAGGGACAATCCGGAACCAGCAGGGTAATAATCTTGCCGGAATGGATGTAGTGATCTCAGTACCTGCTGGTGGTAATTCATCCGGCAGTACAGCAACCAACGGTCTCACCAATGAGGAAGGTGATTTCTCCGGTAAAGTGCCGGCCAACAAAACTCTTCAATTCAAGATTTATAACAAGTGCCATACACTGCTGCATACTCAAAATTTCGGGCCGTTTACTTCTACAACCGACGTCGGTGTGATCACTGTTGATGCATCTGTGGCGCAGGTTACCATATCAGGAACGGTAAAGAATTGTTTCAATGCAGCAGTTCCAAGTGGGTTTGTATCAATGAAACTGGAGAATATTTATTATAATATTCCCGTTACTAACGGAAGCTTTTCTACAACCATTACGCGTTGCAGCAATGAGACAGCTACTGCTACATTAGTAGCATATGATCAGTCGCAACAGTCATCTGGCCAGGAAGTAAGCATAGCGGTAGCTGGTAGTTCAGTTGATGCAGGTACTTTGGTTGCATGTGGCGCTACAGTTGACAGTTATATCAGGTATACGCTAGATGGTGTCAGTTACCAAATATTGCCCACAACAGATACGGTGCGACATTTCGTTTCCTCTTCGGCTAATGGTAATACGACCATGATAGAAGGGAAGCGCGCCGGACAACCTTTTGAAGAACTGGCTATCTTTTTCAAAGGACCAGAGACACCTGGTTCATACCCTCTTTTCCTCTGTAATTTTTATTTCGGTGCGGAGCCAATTCAATATTTTAAGACTGGGGATTTTATTGTAAACGTTACTGAATACGGAACTGACCCGGGTAGCTATGTTACCGGAACATTCGCATGTACAGTCAGAAACGCTGATGGGACCAAGTTTCTTCCAGTTACCTGCAGCTTCCGTGTAAAGCGACTATAAACATATTCCTTTTTTCAAAGATTTAGCATCGGTTTCCGGGTAGGTAAAGGGGGAAGCTGATCGCTACTACGGTTATCCAGGTTATCGTTTTCGTTAACCTGGATTTTTTATTTCTGCCTTTTCACCATTTCATTGATCCATATCGGTGCAAAGGGAGAGGTACAGCCTGGAGGTGTTGGATAGTCGCGGTAAATCCCTAATTTTTCTCCTATGGCAAGCGCCCGTTTCCGAAGTGCAGGATGATGAATTCCAATATTTGCCAGTGTTGTATTCATCGTCCATTGGACTTCTGGCGGAGCTTTAGGCATTTCTTTTTCAATTCTGTCGAGCAGAGCAGGCATGTCCAATCCTTCCGGTTCTCTTGCCACGCGGCCGGCAGTAAGACTCCAGCCTGCCCGTGCAGAATATGGATC
>JAJKIP010000201.1 GCA_021154405.1 Segetibacter sp.
ATTGCGATCAATCCAGCCATAAAGATCTTAGGTTCGCCCTGGTCCGCTCCTGTGTGGATGAAAACAAATAACGCCTTTGTCGGTGGAAGTCTGAAAACCCAATACTATGCTGCGTATTCGAAATATTTTGTAAAATATATTCAGGCTATGAAAGCGGAAGGTATTACCATCGATGCCATAACTCCGCAGAACGAACCACTGCATGGCGGTAATAACCCAAGCATGGTCATGCAGCCGGCCGAACAGGCAGATTTTATAAAAAATGACCTCGGCCCTGCATTCCAGGCAGCATCGATTACCACAAAGATCATTGCTTATGATCATAATGCTGACCGCCCGGATTATCCATTGACAGTTTTGTCTGATGCAGGCGCAAGACCTTTTGTTGATGGATCGGCTTTTCATTTGTATGGAGGAAGTATTAGTGCATTAACAACTGTACATAATACTTACCCGGATAAGAATGTTTATTTCACTGAGCAATGGACCGGAGGTCCTGGCAATTTTCCTGAGGACCTAAAATGGCATGTGCAGAATTTAATCATCGGCGCTACCCGCAACTGGAGCCGCAATGTTCTGGAATGGAACCTGGCAGCCGATCCTGCTTACCAGCCCTATACTCCAGGCGGTTGCAATACCTGTATGGGCGCATTGACTATTGGCAGCACGGTTACACGAAATGTGAGCTACTATATAATAGCTCATGCATCCAAATTCGTACGTCCGGGTTCTGTACGTATCAATTCAACACAAACTTCAACGCTGTTAACTGTAGCATTTAAGAATCCGGCAGGGAAAAAGGTTTTGATTGTATTGAATATCGGATCAAATCCTGAAGTCTTCAATATCAAATACAATGGCAGGACCGTTACCACCAGTTTGAACAATGGTGCTGTTGGCACATATGTCTGGTAAGTTTATTAATTTGATTTTGAACCCAAATGAAGTGAATCCATAAAGCGTTTCGATTCTTCCTTATATATTCCAATGAGGTGTGTGCGGATATAATCCGGGTAAGCATCCGTTTTTGACTTTGTCATCATTGTGATCAGGCCAGAAGCTTTGAGAGGCATGTGGCAGTCGATGCAATTCTTTTCGAAGACCTTATAATTTTCTTTAGTCGAAGTGAAAATAGTATGGTTATTGGATTTATGACAGGTCATACAGCGTCCGGACAGGGTTGCAAGATCATCCCTTTCCCTGACATGAACATTATGACACGAATTACATGTCAAATCCCTGCTTAACAGATAACATTTACTGGCCATCATCAGCTGAGTCTGGTTACCATGCACATCCATATTAGCCGTATCAGTCCTGGGGTATTCAGGAACATAATAGTTATTGATATCGTCTCCGGGTTTATAAAGAAAGATCGACTGTTGAGCATTTCTGAAACCGGAGTGACATAATGCACAGCCATCGTTCTGTTGTATCCTGCTCAATGCTGATATTTTCGTTATGTATTTAGCCTGCTTTTCATTTGGATGACTGCTGTGGAACTGAACATGGGACAGACCAGGGCCGTGGCATCGTTCACAATCAATACCGTAAATGATCTTTCCTTTTTCAAACTGTTCTTCTATGGCCAGGCCAGTATAGGTTTGCTTTACTCCAATATAAGAACTATGGCATCCCAGGCAATAGGAAGGAATATTCCGGTCAAACTTTGGATGGTCTGCCGGAAACCCAGGGCTATTGGCCCAGCTATGTTGTGACACAAAATAAGAAACAGGAAGTTGAGAGATCTTTCCAATTTCGTTATAATATAAAAAGGTCTGGGCCTTTCTTCCGGACCCCACGATTATATCAAATGGAGCTGAAGATCTTTTCTGACCATTAACGTAAAGGGACTGATAGTATTGATCGCCCTGCCTTTCCATCATAACAGTTTCATGGTCATTGAATCTGAATTCGTTTTTCCCTGCTATGAAATCGCTTTGAACAAATAGAGGCAGGGAATCACTACTGGTATTATGATGTGCCGTTTGTAAGTAATCATTATATATTGCTGTGTGGCAATCTTTACAAACAATACTCCCCACGTAGGGCTCTCCTCTGAATTCTACATAGTCCGATTTAGGTTTTGAAACACAGGTGGGAATAATAACAACCGCCAGCAGGATCAGTAATATAATTGACTTCTTCCTATTTCTTTTAAAGAATGAATATAGCTGATCAAAAACATGCATTACTGTCCGTTTTTGTTTTTGTCTATCTCAGAATGAAAATTGAGCAGGAAATTGAACAGGTTCACTTCTGGAGCTATTTTTAATTTCTTTCTCAGGCGATGCCTGCCCAGTTCAACACTCTTGATTGTGATATTCATGATCTGGGCAATTTCTTTACTGGAAAGACTCAGTCGCAGGTAGGCACAAAGTTTCAGTTCCGCAGGAGTGAGATTGGGATAGGCAGCTTTGATGGAAACAAGGAAATCACTGTGTACTTTATCAAAATGCACGGCAAACTGCTCCCAGTTCTTTTTCATCTTATCCTCGCCCAGCATTTTTAAGATCTTTTTGTAATCATCAGATTCCTTATCAACATCACTTACCTTTTTCATTCGCACAAATTCTTCTTTCACTTTGGCCAGCATCTCACCTTTCTGTATCAGATTTAAGGTGGTGGAAGCGAGCTCTGTATTTTTAATCTGGATCTCCGATTCCAGCTTATCGTTCCGCAATCGCATGATCTCATTCTCGTGCCTTTCCAGCTCCAGCTGATGCAGGTAAGTCAGCTGCTTCTGTTCTTCTTCAAATTTCTCCTTTTGGAGTTTATTCAGGTATTCAAGTTTTTCTCTTTCTTCTTCATGCTTTTGTTGCTGTCTGATGAATTTCCTTCGCTGCAACCGGTGTATTACAAAAATGATAATCCCAATAAGTGCAGCGTAAACCAGGTACATCCAGATAGTTCGATACCAGGGTGGCAATATGGTAAACTGGTAACTGAGAGCAGATGATTCGGCGCCCTCATGCGTTCTTGCTTTTACGCTGAAGGTATAAGTGCCGGGGGCCAGATAAGGATATTCCTTCTCTGTTTTCTTTGACCAGGCGGACCAGCCTTTATCAAACCCTGCCAGGTAATAGGAATATTCAATGCTGGACTGCTTTCCGTATAAGGAGGAAGAATATTCAAAGTTTACCGAGTTCCACCTGTATTTTATTTCAGCCACTTTGGAATTAATTATACCGCTTCCAAGGCTGTCACCAAAGTATTCCGAAAATATGGTACTGTCTTTTTTGTTACTGATCTTGACACTATTGATAAGAATGGGAATATTTTCTTTTACCGTTTTATATTGTTCATAGTTGATGAGGTAGAATCCTTCTTCCGCAGCAACAAATATATTATTGCGATTGTAAGGATAAACATATTCAAATCCACCGGACATGATCTTGTTGTTCAATTCCGGGAAATGATTGATCCTTGGCTTTTCCTGGGAGAAATCAACTACTCCCAGGCGCTTGTTCTCTACAAACCAGATATTGCCATCATTGTCTTCTCTCAGGTATTCAACGCGTGTATCTCCAAAAATATCTCTCAGAAAGGTAGAGGGAACAAAATCATCCGTTTTATAATCGTATTCAAATATTCCTTTCTGATTGGTAAATATGATCCGGCTCTTTAATTTAAATATATGGTTCTTGTTGGGTGAAACAATTCCTTTGGTGTCCTTATAAACTGAAGAAACAGGATTAACGCCATTGTTCAGCTGGATTTTATATAAACCTTTGTCAGGGTGAGAAGCCCATGCAATATTATTATCGATGGCAATGTACCGGGCAGATTCAAAATGGGAATGGATGGAAGGGTTTTTAAACAACCCTCTGTCATAATCATAAATATTAATACCATTATAGGTGCCGGCAAGCACTACAGGAGAAGGCATCACATTTGCCAGGGGAAGAAAAACCCAAAAACCTGTACTGCCGTCAATCACCTGCGACTGATCATTTTTGATCACGAAAAAGCCATCATTGTGGCCCATCACCAGGTCTCCATTCACATTTGAAAGGCTCCAGACCTGCCCCTTGGTATTTGGGATCAGGGTAAAACTGCTTTTTACGTAACCAATATCGGTTTGTTCAACAATAGGTGCATGATATAAACCATTATTGGTACCTATATATAAATTATTGTTGAAGATAATTGCAGACTTACCTCCACTATGTTCCAGGTAATCAGGGTAAATATGCCGGATGGCATTATTATAGGCGATAAAATCAATTCCGTTACTGAGACCCAGCCAGAGATTCTTTTCACGGTCAACAAAAACGGATAGAATATCATTACTCTGTAAACCGTCCTGCTTGGCCAATCGTTGAATAAACTGTCCCTTCTTATTAATGATAAAGCACCCACCCAGACTGGTAGCGATCGCAATCCGGTCATCATCTATGAAGGAAGCCTTATAAGGATTTTTTTCGCCGATAATTTGCAGATCGGGAGTACTGTAAGGCAGTAGCCGGTCGCCAGTAAGAATAAAGGACCCATGCTTTTTAGTAATGAGCAGTGAGCTATCCTTATTAAATGGCAGCAGGGCAATTATCTGCGCTTTTTCAGCAATGGTATCGCCTTTCAAAAACGGCATCCAGCTATCATTCTGGAAAACAAGTAAACCCTTGTGAAATGCCTTACTGATCAAACGGCCATTAGTGGAACCAAGGAAGCTCCAGGAAATATCTTTATAAACAGTGATTTTATTATTTCTTAACTGGAAAATCCGCTTGAAGGAGCGGAAGAAAATTGCGTCACCATGTACCACCACATTCCAGATATCTGTAAAATCCTTTTCTGAATCCGGGATAAGATTATTCAGCGATGTATAATGCAGCAATCCATTTTCGTCTGGCTTGAAATATCCGATCTCCCCGGAGGTGCCCACATATATCTTTCCATCCGGTGCCAGTTCAAGGGCCCGGATAGTCTCCGAACCGGGAGTGGTGTACCGTTTCCAGAAACTGCCATCAAATGTCAGGAGACCCTCATCATTCCCCACATAAATAATCCCTTTTTTGTCCTGGATGATCCCCCAGTTGGCAGGCCCGGCATTATAAGTTTGTTTGGAGTAATTGACGATGTCCGGCAGGGCAATAGTGTTCTGAGAACGTGCCTGTAAAGAGGCCAAAAGGAAGGCAAAAAGCAGTCGTTTCACGCACATATCAGATGGTTACAATGAAGGTAGTGAATCGTAAATGATAATGTAGGGGTTTAAGGGGCTTTGATGTGGTTTTGATGGGGTATTAATAGCTGATAATTAGCCATTAGCCAATAGGCTGCTATGGCTGTGATAGGGCCTTTTTATTTGTTTTGAGGTCACATGGCAATAGTTTTAACCCGTCTTACGAGTCAGAACATTAGCAGATAGCAAGTAGGGCGGTTCATATTAACCTGTCCAGGTTGATATTCACCGCCTTTTTTTCAAAAAATCTCATTTAAAACATCCTGAATGCTACCATTTCAATTACGATTGCAGCCACGTCAAATCATTTTCCTTTTCCTCTTTTTTCTAATTGGACAGGCCCGGTCACAGGGATATTTAAAGGCTGACGGGACCAGGATTGTGGATCAGGAAGGGAAAAATGTCCTGCTTCGTGGAATTGGTTTGGGCGGATGGATGCTACAGGAAGGGTATATGCTAAAAGTTAATGGTCAGGGTATGCAGCACAGGATCAAAGCCCGCCTCATGGACCTGATCGGTCCTGAAAAAACCGAGACGTTTTATTCTGCCTGGCTCGCGAATCATACCCGTAAAATAGATATCGACTCCATGAAGGCCTGGGGCTTTAACTCAGTCAGGCTGCCGATGCATTATAACCTGTATACTTTACCCGCAGATCAGGAACCCGTAAAAGGAGAAAATACCTGGCTGGAAAAAGGGTTTCAGATAACTGATAGCCTTCTTTCCTGGTGCAAGGCAAATAAGATGTACCTCATACTGGACCTTCATGCGGCTCCAGGAGGCCAGGGAAATGATTTGAATATTTCTGACCGGGATGCAGCCAAACCTTCTTTATGGGAGACCGAGGCCAACCAGCAAAAAACGATTGCACTTTGGAAAAAGCTGGCGCAGCGCTATGTGAATGAACCATTCATTGGTGGATATGATATTATTAATGAACCGAACTGGGGGTTTGAGGACCTGGCCAATGATAAGAACGGTCTGAAAGAAAAGAAGAATGAACCACTCAGGAAATTAATGATTGATATCACGGCAGCAATCCGGGAAGTAGATAAGAATCATATTATCATTATTGAAGGGAATGGCTGGGGGAATAATTATAATGGTATTCTTCCAACCTGGGACAAGAATATGGTTTTGAGTTTCCACCGGTACTGGAGTTACAATACAGCAGCAGCTATTCAAAACATTCTGGATGCAAGAGAAAAATACAAAGTGCCTGTATGGTTAGGAGAAACAGGAGAAAACTCCAATGTTTGGTTTGCAGATTGTATCCAGCTATTGGAAACAAATAATATTGGATGGGCCTGGTGGCCATTGAAGAAGCTGGGAAATAATAACCCAATGCAGATCAAATCCAATCCCGACTATGAAAAAATACTGGCTTACTGGGGCGGTCGCGGTGTCAAACCATCAGAAGAGGAGGCCTACAATGGTGTAATGAGTTTAGCCAACGCTGCCAGGCTGGAGAATACTAATATTAAACGAGATGTAATTGATGCAATGTTTCGCCAGCCACACTCCCCTACTTCAATTCCATTCAAACCAAATATGATCACGGGCGGCACTAAATTAAATGCAGCCGACTATGACCTGGGCCGCAATGGTATTGCCTATTTTGATAAGGATACGGCGGATTATCACATAAGCACTGGAAAGAGGGAAGCCGGCAACCGGGGCGGTTCCTACCGGAATGACGGGGTGGACATCAAGGCAGATCCAAATTCTCCAAACAACTATTTAGTTACCAATATTGAAAATGGTGAATGGTTGCAATACACGTTGAATGTTGCACGCAAAGGCAAATACAACCTGAAATTTAATTGCCTTGCCAAAACACAGCCGGGGAAATTTTCCATACAGCTGGGCAAGAATACATCCCAGGCTGTGGAAGTACCGGCAACTAGCGACTGGAAAATAATTGAAATAAA
>JAJKIP010000202.1 GCA_021154405.1 Segetibacter sp.
CCTGCAGCCTTCGTCCCAAATACATGATCCCCACAAACAGGAAGAAGACAGGTCCCAGGAATCCCAACAAGGCTATAAACTTGGTCCCATAGAATTTCTCCATGGGTCTGGTCAACCGCTGGGCGATCAGGTACATGCTCGGAACCATAACAAGAGTCAGGAAGAACGCGAACATCAGACCAAAGATGATAGTCCAGCTCAACGGCCCCCAGAATACCACACTATCACCCCCGAAGAAGATATGAGGGCTGAGATGTGAGAACAGACCGGCAAAATCAATATTGAACCCAACTGCCAGGGGAAGCAGGCCAAGGATAGTTGCCACGGCAGTCAGCAATACAGGAATGATCCTGATCTTTCCAGCCTGAATGGCCGCTTCCCGGGTTCGCATACCTCGTCCCCTCAATTCATCAGTAAACTCTATGATAAGGATACCGTTCTTGATTACAATACCTGCCAGCCCCACAATCCCTACCAGCAACATGATGGTGGCAATCGTCATACCCGTCACCGCATAACCTATCAATACTCCAATAATGGAGAAGAATATCTCCGTAACCACAATAAAGGGCTTGCTCATGGAATTGAACTGCAATACCAGTATCAGGAAGATCAATCCAACCGCGATCATAAAGGCCGTTCCAAGGAACGCATTTGTTTCTTTTTCCTGCTCACTCTGACCACTGAGTTTGATTGTCACATCAGATGGAATCTTATTCTTGCTGATAAAATCATTCACCTTTCCCTGCATTTCCTCGTTGATCCTGCCCACCGCCGTAGGATCAGGCACATTACCCTGCAATTGAATAGTCCGCTTCACATTCTTCCGCTTGATGCCTCCGGTTGTATTGGTATAATCAACTTTGGCAACAGCACTGACCGGAATGGATTTCACCTGCATCGTATTCATGTCCATGAACGTGATGCGCATATTCATTATATCAGTAATATTATTCCGCATCAGGTCATTGTACCGCAACTGTATTTTGTACTCATCCTCCCCAACCTTTATCTTGCTCACTTCCTTTCCGAAAACGGCAGTTCGTATCTCACTTCCTATCTGACCGGTACTTACTCCTTCCATCAATGCTTTTTCGCGATCCACACTCACAGTAATTTCAGGATTATTCAGATCCACATCCGGTTGCAGGTTCTCGATACCTTCCACCCTGTTTGTATCAAGGTAATTAAATAGCTGAGTTGCAACAGAGGCTATGCTTGCGAAATCATCACCCTGTACTTCAATATTCACCGGAGGATCTGTGGGTGGACCACCATCTTCCTGTGCTACTTCTATACTGGTTCCGGGAATACCCTGCACCGCTTTTCTTATTTCTTCTTTATAAGGCATTGAGCTCTTGCCATTACGTTTGGCGTACTCAACAAAGGAAACCTGGATACGTCCCAGATTGGATTGAGTACTTCGGTTATTATCTCTTGGGTTATTGGCACTCACTGCCACATTGGAGATAACACTTTCTACAATGCTGCCTGGTGCACCCGGCGGATCCTTTTCAATCACCTTCATTACTCGCTGTTCCAGCACATGCGTAATGCTATCCGTATATTTTACATCTGTTCCAACAGGAAGTTTCAGGTATACATATACGAAATTGGGATCACCGCTCGGGAAAAAGGTTTGCTTATTTCCTCTAAACATCAACGCTACCAGGGCAATCGCAAAAATTCCAAAGAGTGATACGAATGCCCAAACGGGACGCGAGCCAACCAGTATCCAGCGCAGTAATTTTTCATAGCGTGTCATGATGCCTGGCAGTGCTTTCTTCTGGAAGGAATGTATCAGGTCATTCAACACATACGCATTCAATACCATCAGGATGCCCATCAGCAATAAGAAGTTACCAATACCATGCTGACCGGCTCCATGCATCACCAGTCCGCCAATCATAAAAGTGATAAACCATTTATTCCTGAATATGGCTTTCTTTGGCTTTTGATGTTCCTTTCCCTCCGGCTTCATGAAACTCACCGCAAAAACAGGGTTGAATATAAACGCAACAATCAATGAAGCTGCCAGTGTTAAGATCAGAATTGTTGGCAGGTAGATCATAAACTTTCCGATCAATCCTTTCCAGAACAATAGTGGGAAGAAAGGAGCCAGTGTAGTTGCTGTACCTGCCAGAACTGGTATGAATACTTCTCCAGCCGCCTCCTTTGCCGATCGGACAATCGGCACCTTGCCATTATTATATATCCGGTGGGTGTTCTCGATCACCACAATGGCATCATCCACAATTATACCCAATCCAAACAACAAGGCAAACAATACAATAAAGTTGAGCGTAACATTCGTACCTATGATTGCATTAGCAACAGGTAAGAACAAAAAGGCTACAAACACACTCAGGGGTACACTTAACGCCACAAAGAATGCATTGGTGACGCCCATAAAGAACATCAGGATAATTAATACCAGGATAAAGCCGATGATAATGGTATTGATCAACTCTTCAAAAGAAGTCTTTGTCTGCTTGCTCTGGTCACCAGTGATCACCACTTTCAGATCTTTAGGCAATTCGTCTTTCTTCTGCATGTCCGCCACAACATCCTTGATCTTTCCTGCAGCATTGATCAGATTCTCACCTGCTCTCTTTACAATATTGAGCGTAATAACATTCTTTCCATCCAGGCGGGCAAAGCTTTCCCTTTCACGAATGGTATCTTTTATCTGCGCGATATCTCTCAGGTAAACCGTTCCACCCTGCGCGGAGCTTCTCACCACAATGTCGTGCATATCAGCCGCTGTTTTGAACTGTCCCTTGATCATCAGCGTACGTTTCATATCACCTACCTCAACCAGGCCACCGGTAATATCATTGTTCTCCCGACTAATTGCGTTTTCCACATCTGTGAAGCTGATTCGGGCAAGCGTCATTTTATAGGGGTCAGCAATTACCTGTATTTCCCTTTCAGGTGCACCAACAATATCCGCTCGAGTAATCTCTCCCAGCTCTTCAAAACGGTCCTGCAATTTGTCTGCATACTCTTTCAGCTTGATACCATCATAATCACCACTCACATTCACATACATGATGGGAAATTCACTGAAAGCAAATTCCTGGATATCCGGCTCCTGGGTTAGATCGGTGGGCAGGTCTGATTTCGCTTTATCTACCGCGTCCTTGACTTTTTGTTTGGCCAACTCCGTTTTTACATCCGTATCAAATTCTACCACGATCATGCTATAATCTGCCTGGGATGTACTCTGTATCTTATTCACCTTGGCCCCTGTAATACCTTTCAGCTCTTTTTCTATGGGCCGAGTTACCAGGTTTTCAATATCTGAAGGACTGTTGCCAATATATACTGTCACTACTGAAACCGTTGGCACTGTAATATCCGGGAACTGCTCTTTGGGAAGGGTATTGAACTTGAATATACCATATACCGTAATAAGTATCGCAATGATATAGATGGCTGTCCGGTTGTCAACCGCCCAGCTGGTAGGTTTGAATTGTTTGAAATGTTTTGATATACCTTCTAAGCTTTTCTTCATATAGTTCATTTTGAGATGCTGAATCTTCTCCGAACATTTAGCACCAGTTGCTTATTCCAATTCTATTATCTAAGTCTATTTGGCTACAGTAATTGCCTGCCCGTCATATACAGACTGATACCCTTCCGTAATAATCTGTTCACTACCCTGCAATCCGGATTTTATTTCTGTTAAACCACCATAAGATTCGCCAGTAATCACTACCCTTTTTCTTGCAACTGTTTTCCCGTTGGCAGTTTCAATGATGTAAAGGAATTTTCCTTTTTCATCAGTCTGCACTACATTGATCGGAACAGTAATCGCATTCGCTGTTTTATAATCTTCGATCTTCACTATTGCAGACTGATTGGGACGCAGGTCCTTATCAACTGGCAGTTTTGCTTCTGCATAGAATGAACGTGTTGTTGGATCAATCAGCTTGCTGGCTACAGAAACTTTTGTAGTAACAACACGATTATTCAGTTCAGGTAATACAACCTGGATGGGCGCTCCCACTTTTACTCTGGCCAGGTAATTCTCCGGAACCTGCACATAAGCTTTAAGGTCACTTGTATTCACAATAGTTATCTGAGGCTTACCATCCGAACCCGTACCACTGAATATTTCACCTACACGAACATTCAGCCTATCTATCGTTCCACTTATTTCTGCAACAATACTGGTGTGTGCTACCTGTTCACTTGCCTGGCTGGCTGTAGCACGGGCAGCATTCAATTGTGCCTGTGCGGCTTCAGCAGCTGTTTTTGCCTGCAACACCTGTACTTCTGTTCCTATGTTCTGTTTCCACAGATTTTGCTGACGCTCATAAACACTTTGAGTGAGTTTGGCCTGTGATTCAAGTCCTGCAACCTGTTGTTGTGCGGCTGCAACCTGTTGCCTTGCTACTGCATCATCCAGCTTCAGCAGGAGTTGGCCTTTGTGTACAGCTTGACCTTCAGTAACGTATACAGCTTTCACCTGACCAGGCTGACCACGTGGGCCAACATAGGCAGTATTTTTTGCATCAACCCTTCCCTGCAGTTCTATATAATGCACGAATTCCTGCACCTGCACTGGAGCTACTGAAACCAGTTTCTTTACTGAAGATGCATTGGGATCAGCTTTTGCAATGTCATCTTCCAGTTTACGGATGTCTGCATCCAGCTTATCTTTTTCTTTTTTCTTTTTCTCCAATTCCACTTTCTTATCTCCAAGATCACCTTTCTTCTCCTTGGAGCTGTTGCCACAGGAAGCCATCATCAACACCAGTGTAATTGCAAGTGTGAAGCCTAAAATCTTTTTCATATTATTTACTTTATAGGTCATTGTAGTTTGCATGTTTGGTTTAGAGTTTACCAGTGGCTTTCAGGAAATCCACTTTGGCAATGATGGCATCGTACAGCGCCGTGATATAATTAGTTTGAGCACTTTTCAGATCTGTCTGTGCATTAGTGATCTCCGTTTGTGAACCTAATCCGGATTCATATTTTTTCTTTGTCTGATCATATACAGATTCAGCCAGCTCCATATTTTTTTTCTGATAATCCAATGCTACAATGGCTGAGCGAAATCTGTCTCTGGAGGATTCTATTTCATTATCGATATTCAGCTTTAACCATTCCTGCTGGTTCACACTCTTTTGCAATTCCAGTTGAGCCTTTCTGATTTTTGCATTATTGGAAAACCCTGAAAATATGGGCACGTTCAGATTCAAAGTAAAAGCAGATGCACTGTACCAGCTTCCACCACTTTTAAAAAAGTCAAATTCATTGCGGAAAGCATTCTTCGTATAATAACCTGCGAGGCTTAGCTTGGGTAACTTGGCCAACTTATAGCGGCGTATATCGTATTTCTTCAAATCAACACCCAGTTGTGCATACTGAAAATCCTTCCTGTCTTCATATTTAAAACCTGCCGGATCCAGCACATTATCTTTGACCTGGTCATAGCTAAGAGAATCTGTAAGTATTAACTGGTCCTGCACAGGCATTCCCAATAATACTTTTAATCCATAATATCCATTTGATATCTGGACCAGTGCTTTTTCTTTTTCAGTTTGCAGGTTAACCAATTGTACGTTCACTTTGTCAACATCCAGTTTTTCAGCAAAGCCATTATCATAAATGATCTTTGTATCATGTAAAAGTTTTTCCAAACGTGAAATGTTCGCATCCAGCAATTCAATCTGTTGTTTGCTGACAACCAGCTGGTAATATACCTTGTAGATATTTGTTCGAATCGATTCCTGGGTCACTTCCACATTCTTTTCTGAAAATTTCAATATTGTTGATCTGGCCTGCAATCCAACGAATACCTGACCATCAAATAAAACCTGATTAAGATTAAAGCCGCCAGTTGAAGTATATTTCAAGCCAAATGGTACAGCAGTATAGGTACCGGCCGGCCCTCCGAATATTTCATTGGGCAAAAGTGTAACGGGCAATTTGGCATTGTAGGTAAAGGAGCCGGATCCATTAACACTTGGTAAAGCCTGAGATGTTACTTCCCGGTTAGTCTGTTCCTGGATCTGCAGATCAAGAAGCGCATTCTTTACCTGCACATTATTCTTATCCGCAAAATCAATTGCCTGCTGAAGAGAGAATTCATGACGCGCCGGAGAGCTCGTTGTTGCAG
>JAJKIP010000203.1 GCA_021154405.1 Segetibacter sp.
GACCAGGAAGCCTGGCAGCAGCTAAAACCCGTGCTGGAAGCCATTTCAGCCAAGGCTGGCCCCCTGAATGAGCCCTGCGTTGCCTATATGGGGAAGGCCGCTGCCGGTCATTACGTAAAAATGGTCCATAATGGGATTGAATATGCCATCATGCAACTCATCAGCGAGGTATATGATGTAATGAAGCGGCACCTTGGTCTCAGCAATGATGAATTGCATGCCATATTCAAAAAATGGAATGAAGGTGAACTGCAATCCTACCTGATAGAAATTACAGCTGCCATCTTCCTGATTGATGATCCTGATACAAAAAAACGATTGGTTGATCTGATATTGGACAAAGCGGGTGCTAAAGGCACAGGCAAATGGACATCACAGGATGCCATGGACCTTGGCGTACCAGTACCGGTTATTGATATGGCAGTGATCATGCGATCAATTTCAGCCATAAAGGATGAACGTACGGCTGCAGCAGCTATTTACAAACCTTTTATAAAAAAAGCGGTTAAAGACAAAGAAAAGATCGTTGACCAATTACATGATGCCCTCTATTCTGCTACTATTATCTGTTATGCACAGGGATTGGAAATGCTGTACCGTGCATCTACAGAATTGAAAATGGATATACCATTGAAGGATGTCGTTAAGATATGGAGAGGCGGATGTATTATTCGCTCTTCCCTGCTGGAAATATTTGCACAGGTCTACTCCGGCAGGCAGGCTCCTTCCAATATTTTACTCCATAAAAAAATTGCTGCGCTGGTCAAAAGGAAATCATCCAGTTTCCGGAAGATCATCCGGCTTGCAGCTACCAGTAAGATACCAGCTGCAGGATTGATGAGCTCTCTTGCCTACCTGGACAGTTACACTTCAGAGCAGTTACCAGTGAACCTGATTCAGGCCCAACGTGATTTCTTTGGCGCACACACTTATCAGCGGATCGACAAAGAAGGAAGCTTCCATACCGACTGGGAATAATTCACTGGCAACTTAATTTTTAAACCCTGAACAATGGCCTCAAAGAAAAATACTAATCCTACTTTACTTTTCATATTTGGTGGAAGCGGTGATCTCACTAACCGAAAACTGATCCCCGCACTTTATAATTTATATATCGATAATTATCTTCCCGAAAAGTTTGATATTATCGGCATTGGCCGTAGTCCCTTTCCTTCACAGGAGGCATATCGTGATAAATTACTGGAAGGAGTTCAGCAATTCTCACGCCGCAAAGATGAAGCGAACGGCACCTGGAAAACCTTTTCTTCCAATATCAGGTATTTTGAAATGGACCTGATGGATGATAAGGCCTACGATCAGATAATGAACTGGATAAAAGAAAAGGCAACAGAATGGAAGGCCCAGCCAACTATTATATTTTACCTGGCTGTTGCACCGCAACTGGCCCCGGATATTGCAAAGAAATTATCCGCTAAAAAGATCTGTGATGACAGTACTCATACCAGGATTGTATTTGAAAAACCATTTGGCCATGATCTGCAGAGTGCACGTGAATTAAATAACCTGCTTAAAGGAATGTTTGAAGAGAACCAGATATTCAGGATTGATCACTACCTGGGCAAGGAAACAGTGCAGAATATCCTGGCATTCCGTTTTGCCAACGCACTCTTTGAACCCATATGGAACAGTAATTATATAGATCATATCCAGATCACCGCAGCAGAGACAGTAGGGGTTGAAGACAGGGGAGGTTATTATGAACAATCAGGTGCATTGCGCGATATGGTGCAAAACCATATCCTGCAATTGTTATGCATGATTGCCATGGAGGCTCCTACTTCATTTGATGCTGATGAAATTCGTAATAAGAAAGTAGATGTATTAAATGCTCTCCGCAAGTTCAGTGTAGAAGATGTACATGCATTAACAGCACGCGGACAATATGCCGGCGGATGGATGAAAGGAAAAGAAGTTCCAGGTTATCGCAAAGAAAAAAATGTTGATCCCCATTCACCGGTGGACACATTCGTAGCGGCAAAATTCTATGTAGACAACTGGCGCTGGCAGAATGTTCCCTTTTATGTACGTACAGGAAAGCATCTTTATGAAAAGTCAACACTGGTAGTTATTCAATTCAAGGAAGCGCCGCATTTCGCATTTCCAAGAGAAGCTGCTGAAACCTGGCGTTCCAACCGTCTTATCTTCAGCATACAGCCTCAGACGGATATACGCATACGTTTCCAGGCCAAACATCCCGGACCGCACATGTCGCTTGATCCTGTTGATATGGATTTTAATTTTGCAGAAGCATATGATGGTGAAGAACCTGAAGCCTATGAAACATTGCTAGAAGATGTGATAGAAGGCAATCCTACATTATTTATGAGAGCAGACCAGGTAGAAGCAGCCTGGAAAGTGATTATGCCGATTTTAGAAGCATGGCAGAAAAGGCCGCCGGTTGATTTCCCTAATTATGCTCCTGGAACCTGGGGACCTGAGGATGCAGAAGCCTTAATTGCCAAGGATGGTCACCATTGGGTAACATTACCCTCCAATAATAATAAGGGATAAGAATTCCATTCATCCAGGCAAAATATGAGCCGCATGAAATTGCATGTTTCAAAAGACCTCGAGGAATTAAGTGAAACCGTTGCTGGCTGGATCGTCAACTATGCCAGGGAAGTATTGGCTACTCACAACCGCTTTACAATTGCTTTATCAGGTGGCAACACTCCAAAAAAATTATTTGAGCAACTTGCCTCAGAAAAGTACAGAACAAAGATCAACTGGAAACAGGTCCATGTATTCTGGGGCGATGAACGTGCAGTTCCATTTACCGATAAAAGCAATAATGCCAAGATGGCTTTTGATGAATTGCTTTCCCATGTACCAGTTCCGAAAGATCAGATCCACATAATGCGGACTGATATAGATCCGGTTGATGCCGCAGCTGATTACCAGCAATTACTCCATAATTATTTCGATAAGCAACTTTACACTTTTGATCTGGTGTTGTTGGGTCTGGGCGATAATTCGCACACACTTTCTCTCTTTCCCGGTTATGATGATATCATATTTGATAGAGAGAATTGGGTAAGATCCTTTTACCTGAAAGAACAGGACATGTATCGTATCACACTGACATCAGCCATTGTAAATACAGCAGGTCGTATTGCATTTCTTGTAGCCGGGAAGGATAAATCGGAAGCAATGCGACTGGTACTCACTGGAAAATATGATCCCGCCAATCATCCCGCACAAATTATTAAACCTTTAAATGGTGAATTATACTGGTTTTCAGATAAGGCCGCTGCCAGTGACCTTCAGGAAGTAATCTGACGCTTGCAGTCTTCAATCATTACAATTTATCCCGCGTTTATTGAATTTGGTCAAATGGAAGGAAAATCCGCCAGGAAAATATATAATTTCGGAAGGCCATAAAGGCAACCGATTTGCGTTATTGCAAGTCTATTATACCCAAACACCCGGTTTATGCATTTGCCTCGTAAAATCCTGACAGCCATTAGTGTTTTAACTTTGCTAATAATAGGGGGAGTAGCTGCTGTTAAGCCTCCAAAAGGACCCTGGAAGAATCTACAGGTACTGCCAGAGGATATCAGCGAAGAAAAGCTTGATAGCATCATGGAATCTTATAATAACGCGTTAGGAGAGGGCTGTAAATTTTGCCACGTTCCTATTGAAAATTCTACAGACAAGTTCGATTATGCCAACGACAGTTTACCGATGAAGCGTAATGCAAGGGATATGATTAAAATGGTGATCAATATCAACAAGACTTATTTCTACCATAAAAAAGAGGAAAGGCCTGAATACCTGAATATGGTTCACTGCAACACCTGCCATCGTGGCGAAGCATTTCCCCCTGAACCTGATGAGAAAAATGAAAAGAGGAAGAAGAAGAAACATTGATCAGTACAATTTTCTTCCCGTGATTTAAAACTTTCTCCCAGTTGGCTCGCATACCTGTTGCTGTTTCTTGTGGGCTTGTTCGACTCTTGTTCGACTCTCATTCGACTCTCATTTTATATCAGATCGATTACTGACTTAATGACATCCAATTCAGTTCGCCGGTTTGCGAACAGGAGTCGAATGAGAGTAGAATCAGAATCAATAAATACCCTGAAACCCGCAGATAGGATCAGTACAAGCACTATGTATTTATCAGCTGTACCCTATCACATTGCTTTGCAAAGCATGTACATAAGCATAAAAAAAGCAAATCGTAACATCGCAGATTATCAGCCAAAAAACACTCGTTGCCTCCTCCAGTAGTTTTACTGAATATAACCTTGCTTTTACTGAATTTTAGTATAAACCATTAGATTTTAGCACTATATATTAGTATCAGACGTTATTTTTATGAGGTGAATTGTTTCTAAATGTGTCGACCAATGATTCCCTATCCTAAAGAAAAATGACCGTATGACTTTGCTAAACTCGATGGGTCTTATATCAACGATTGCTTTACTTATACCCATCATTTTACTGTTGGTTTTCAGACTTGCCTGGTATAAAAGCTTCCCTGCACTTTTATTCTATTATATTATTTTGGCCGGCTATAATATCACCAGCCTCAACTATTTTACTTCTTTCGGCCACTCCGTCCTTGAATCTCAAAAAGTGATCAATAACCTGCTGGAGGTACCCCTGGTGCTTTTATTCTTTACCTATTTCAGCCGAACGGCAGAGTTCAGGAAAAAGCTGATCGCGTCAATAATCGCTTTTCTGGCCTTTGAAGTAGTTACCGTTGCCATTTGTGGTTTCAGCCACAAGACTACTACCATTATCCTGGCACCGGGTTTATTGGCCGTTCTGATCCTTTCCACGCTGTTTTTTATTCACCAGGTGAAGATTGCCGTGATCTATCTTAAGGCGATTGGGAAGGCTATAATGATCGCCGCCTTTCTGTTTGCCTATGCAGGCTTCAGCTTCGTATACATCGTTAATCATGTAATAGAAACCCAATATATAATGGATGTTTACCTGATCTATTACCTGGTAACCATCATTACTTCAATACCTATGTGTGTGGGTATCTATTTTGAGCGTAAGCGAGTTCGCCATTTATCTGAACTACAAACCACCCGTGAGGAATTGAAGAAAATTTATGGCGAGGAAGATGCTGCACCAAACAACCCCTTCGGACGGGTGGCTTTGAATTATGATAAAGAGCAGTGGAATTAATTAATCAACTGCCCTGATCCTGCCAGCCATTAAAACGTATATTTTCCAGTCGCAATCATTTTATCCGCAATCCTTCTTCTTGCATCCTTTGTATTGAACGGCTCAGCTTTTGTAAATCGTTTTAATCCCATCAGCATCATTCGCTGCTCATCTCCTTCTGCAAAAGAGTTGATGGCATCCTTTCCACTTTTATTTACTTTATCAGCTGCGTCGTACAGATAAACCCGCATAATATCCTGCTGAAGAGCAGTAGCAGCTTCTCCGCTTTGCTCAGTCATCTTCATTACACGCAACAATACGCTTTCAGCATTGAAGGTTTCGATGGCCATATCTGCCAGGTTCATCAGTATCTCCTGTTCCCCTTCTATCTTCATCATCAATTTCTGAACGGCGGCGCCGGCAGTGATCAGGATAGATTTCTTAAGATTGGTGACCAGTTTTCTTTCTTTAGCGAATAATGATTCATCTTCTGCACCGAAATCAGGAATGCTCATGAGTTCCTTCTGAACATTCATTGCAGGCCCCATAAGGTCCAGTCTTCCCTGCATGGCTCTCTTCAATGTCATATCCAGCGTAAGCAGGCGATTGATCTCATTGGTTCCTTCATATATCCGGTTAATTCGACTGTCACGATAAGCTCTCGAGATATTATATTCTGCACTGAATCCATTGCCACCATGGATCTGCACCCCTTCATCCACTACAAAATCCAGCACCTCACTTCCAAATACTTTCAGCATGGCGCATTCAATGGCATATTCTTCTGCAGCGCCCAATAATGATTCATTGTAAGCCCTGCCTGCTGCCACAGACTGTTTTTCTTTTTCATCTATCCATTTGGCCGTACGGTACAGGGATGATTCACCTACAAATATCCTTATGGCCATATCAGCCAGCTTGTGCTTGATGGCACCGAAATTGGCAATAGGCTGTTTGAACTGCTCCCTGGTCTTGGAATATACCACAGAATCATTCAGGGCCCTTCTTGCACCACCAACGGCGGCGGCACATAATTTCAAACGGCCGATATTTAAAATATTAAAGGCAATTCTATGACCTTTTCCTATCTCGCCCAGCACATTTTCAACTGGCACTTTTGCATCCTGGAAATAAAGCTGCACAGTGGAAGATCCTTTGATACCCATCTTGTGCTCTTCGGGTCCCTGCGTAAATCCTTCCGTTCCTCTTTCTACAATAAAACCGGTGAATTTATCTCCATCTACTTTTGCAAACACAGTGTATACCTGTGCAAAACCTCCGTTAGTGATCCAGCATTTCTGCCCATTTAGCAAATAGTACTTTCCATCATCGCTCAATTTGGCTGTGGTTTTTGCACCAAGCGCATCGCTTCCGCTATTGGGTTCTGTAAGACCGTACGCACCCGCCCATTCACCTGTGATCAGTTTGGGAATGTATTTCTGTTTTTGTTCGGGTGTTCCAAAATATAGAATGGGTAGTGTACCAATTCCGGTATGCGCCGCAATGGCAACTGAAAATGAGTGGCCGGCGCCCAGGTATTCATTCACAATTGTGGCTGTCACAAAATCTTTTCCGAGTCCACCATATTCTTCAGGGAAAGCTACCGCCAGTAGTCCCTGCTCACCTGCTTTTGTCAACAATGATTTCATTAACCCAGGTTCCAGGTTATCGATCCTGTCAAGTATAGGGTATACTTCAGCATCCAGGAACTGATCACACATATCACGGATCATCTTTTCCTCTTCAGTAAAATCTTCTGCTGTATAAATATCGGATGGCAATGATTCTTTTGTCAGCCATTCACCTCCTTTCAGGAGGGTCTTGGTATCTGTGGCAGCACTCATAGTTTAATAGTTTAATCTTAGGTTTAAAGTGATCTGGTTTACGTGGCATCCCGATAGCTATCGGGATTATTTAAGGTTATCGTATACAATCTGCAAAACTTCCTTACATATGTCAATCCTGTCTGCAGAAACAGTTTTTAAAGCTTCGCTCAGTGTTTCATCTGCAATTCGCATAGTCTCCTCTTCCAGTTTCTGAGCCTGTTTGGTCAAATAAATAAGGTTGATCCGGCGGTCATGTTCTGAAGCGACCCGTTTAACAAGATTCAGTTTCTCCATATTATCTACCAGACGGGTAATACTCGGCTTATCCCGAAAGGTAGCATTACACAACTGCTGCTGGCTTCTCCCATCCTCTTTCCATAAATGATAAAGTACACTCCATTGTTCAATGGTAAGGTTCAAACCGGCATTATTAAACCTTTTCTGCAATCTTCGAGCTATTGCCGTGGACGCTTTCCCGGTAATGAAGCTGTAGAGTTCGCCCTTTTTAAATTGGTTGTTTGGCATATAGTTGTTTCTGCAACTATCCAAAATTAATATTATTTTTGTTGGACTCAAATCTTTTTTTGGTAAAAATTTGTTGTCTGTCGGATGCATGGATAAACAGGTAGTTACATATAAGTCTTCACATATCTGCTATTATCGTATTGGCACAGGACCCAGGCTGGGCCTGTGTTTCCATGGATATGGCGAGGATGCTACCAGTTTTGCTTTCCTGGAAGATCTGGCTGGAACTCAATACACTTTCTATGCTATTGACCTGCCATTTCACGGACAAACAAGCTGGAAAGAAGACCTGAATTTTACACATACAGATCTGCAGCAGATCATTCATGACCTGCTTCTTGCCAACAATATAAACCTGCTGGTTGACGCTCCTAAACCCCACAGGGAACTTGTATTAATGGGCTTTAGTCTGGGAGGCAGAGTTGCACTTAGTCTGTATCAGGCCTGGCCACAACTTACACAAAGGCTGGTATTGATGGCTCCTGATGGATTAAAAGTTAATTTCTGGTACTGGTTATCTACCCGCACCTGGCCAGGAAATAAATTATTTGATTTCACCATGAAATATCCTGGCTGGTTCTTCCTTTTTTTGAAGATCATCAATAAACTGGGCATGGTAAACACCAGTATTTTCAAATTCGTCAACTTCTATATCGGCAATAAAGAAGCAAGGATCCAGTTATATGAAAGATGGACAACTCTGCGACGCCTTAAACCCAATATCAAACGTATCAAAGCCAGCATTCTTCAAAATAAGACTACGGTCAGAATGATCTACGGACGTCATGATCGAATTATTTTACCCATTCGGGGAGAAAAATTCAAAGAAGGTATTGAAGCTTACTGTACATTGACGGTAATTGCATCAGGCCACCAGGTTTTACATGAAAAACATAGCAATGAAATTCTGCAAAGCTTAAAGGACTAAACCAACAATGCCGATCATTTATGCTGTCATAGTACTTTTCATTCTTTATACGGCCCTGATATTTTATTATCATATTTCATGGAATTCAATTCCATTATTTGTCCCAGACACCAGTTATCCTTCCATAAAGATCTCCGTAATAATTGCAGCAAGAAATGAAGAGGAAAATATAGCCCTGCTTTTAAACTCAGTAACCAGGCAATCCTATTCCGCCGAATTAACTGAAATCATTGTGGTAGATGACCATAGCACAGACAGAACATCAGAAATTGTAAAAGAATTTCCTGCCGTTAAGCTTGTTGAATTAAAGAATGACACTGGTAATTCTTATAAAAAGAAAGCAATCGAAACAGGCATTGCCGCAGCAACCGGCGATCTGATAGTTACCACGGATGCTGATTGTATTCCTCAGCCCCGTTGGCTGGAAACCATCGCAAAGTGTAAGTATAAAACAAATTCGGTTTTTATCGCCGCCCCTGTAAGTGTTAAAACTCTAAAGAAATCTGATTATTCTGGTCTATATCCAGAGATAACGACTTTAAAGGACAATCTTCAACAATCAGACAATATCATCCTTGCCGCATTCCAGGAACTCGATTTTTTAGTATTGCAGGGGATAACAGGCGCCTCCGTTTATAAAAACATTCATTCCATGTGCAATGGGGCGAATCTCGCTTATGACAAAAAAGTTTTTTATGAAGTAAATGGTTTTGAAGGCATTGATCATATTGCCTCAGGAGATGATATGCTGCTAATGCATAAGGTCTGGAAGAAATATCCAACGGCTGTCAGTTTTCTTAAGTCACAAGATGCTATTGTATTGACTCAACCGATGAAAACATGGAGCAGCTTTTTTAATCAGCGTATCCGTTGGGCCAGTAAAGCCACCTATTATAAGGACTGGCGTATTTTCTCCGTATTATTGCTCGTTTATTTATTTAACCTTTCCTTTCTAGCGCTGTTCATTGCAGGTTTCTTCAATTATGAATACTGGCTTTGGCTGGCAGGATCATGGGCAGCAAAAACGCTTATTGAAATTCCTTTTGTGTATTCAGTAGCTCGCTTTTTTGGCAATCCGGGCTTGCTATTCTGGTTTTTCTTCTTTCAGCCATTGCATATTATTTACACGATTATCTCCGGTCTGTTTGGACAATTCGGAAAATATGAATGGAAGGGAAGAAGGGTCAAATAGTAATGGTAGCTATGCATTATTCACTTATCTTAACAGCTAAATCTTGCGATTTTTGGTGAATGAGAATTTTTCTTTTCAGCAGGCAGCCTGGAAGAGGCTGAAGAAAAATAAGGGAGCAGTGTTTGGCCTGTTCATTATCATTATTTCCATAATGGTTGCGCTATTTGGTTATTTCATTTCACCTGATCATTCTCCCTATGCCAACCGCATCATACTTGAGATCGGAAGCGGTAAGCCAGGCTTCAAACAGGATTTTATTCTCCTGAAAAAAAAGAATCCAAAATCAACCGGTTTTTTCGAACAACTGGCAAATGGAAAAGAAGACATTTATTTTTACATACCTATAGTCAGTCACAGGGAACAGGGAGATAGCATCATCGTTCAAAAATTTATTGATGAAGGTCTTTCCGAAAGACAGTCCTATCATAAAAATGATTTGGCACCCAATCCAATAATAACAACCCGTTTCCTTTTGGGAACAGATAAATTCGGTCGTGATATATTGAGCCGTATAATTATCGGGACCCGCATTAGTCTCAGCGTAGGCCTGATTACTATATTGATCTCTCTTTCCATCGGATTGATACTCGGTTCTCTTGCTGGTTACTTCGGAGGCAAAACTGATGCAGCCATTACCTGGTTCATCAACGTGATCTGGAGCATTCCCACTTTATTGCTGGTATTCGCCATAACGCTGGCGCTTGGCAAAGGGTTTTGGCAGGTTTTTATTGCAATTGGACTTACCATGTGGGTAAGCGTGGCGAGGCTGGTGCGCGGACAGGTAATTGCTGCTAGAGGATTAGAATATGTGGATGCAACGCGGGCCTGGGGGTGTTCCACTTCAAGAACCATTGTTCGGCATATTTGGCCGAATATTATGGGACCTGTAATGGTCATAGCAGCTTCCAACTTTGCCTCAGCCATTGTTATAGAAGCAGGGTTAAGCTTTTTGGGAATAGGGGTACAACCTCCTCAACCCAGCTGGGGATTGATGATCAAAGAGAATTATAATTTTATTATTACCCAGAATCCAATGCTGGCACTTGCACCAGGTTTTGCGATCATGTTACTGGTACTCGCCTTTAATTTATTGGGGAATGGGCTGAGGGATGCTCTCAACGTCAGAGGCAGGATTTGACCTTGTGTTCAGATCCACTATAACCAGCATTGAAAGGGAAAGAAAGAATAGACTGCCGATCTTGTCAGTCTCAATCAAATCACTAAGGAAATTCACTGTCAGGATCATACCCATTATTATTCCAGTTGTCATAGTCACTCGTTTATAAAAATCATCAGTGATTCGGTGATACAGGTATTGTGCATAATACAATAGACAACCCGCCAGTAAAATAAAGAGCAGCAAACCGGGAATACCCTGTTCAACTGCAGTTAATAAAAAATAATTATGTACCGTTGAATGCTCCGGGTTATTACTGACCCAGGTCTTGAAGGCTGGAATGGTATACGATTTATAATTATGATAAAATGAATTGGGGCCATAACCGGTAAGCCAGTTGTCTTTGATCATCCGAATGCCTGCTATCCATCTATAAAAGCGTTCTTCTGTAGAAACATCCTTCCCCTGGTAGGTAGCAGCCAGGTGCTCTCCGAAATTTGAATGCCAGATAGTGGTATTGTAATCATGTGCAAAATCCAGGTAACGATCATTTGATTTAATCCAGAATAAGGCAGCTATCACTATTCCAATGACACTAATGTAGGCAACGAGAATTCGCTTTTTGCGGATCACCCACGAAATGAATATACCCACAAACAATGCCAGCCAGGCTCCTCTTGCATAAGAGAGGAATAAAGCGAGTAATAACAGAATGAGAATAACAGTGGTTATCCTTTTTTTAGAAATGGATGTAACGGCTGACCGGTAACCGGCAAGTATGGCTATTATGCAAACCAGCATGGCTGAATAGTTCACATGGTTGCGGAAAAATGGTTCAAGTGCACGGTTAATAGTAGCAAAACTATATCCATAGAATCCATGCCTTACCAGTGTGATAAGCGAAACAATGATCATTGCCAGCGATAAGGCCCAGGCGGCCATGCGTATCATCTGCTTCCTGCGGAAAAGAATTAAAGGAGCAATAACAAACGCCCCGATATACCAGCCTTTTGACAGCAGGTATTTGAGCGATAGTAGCGGTTGAGTGGAAAATAAGCTGCATATTATGGCCCAGATAATACCGAGCAATAAAAAGATTATTAGCGGATGGCCCCATACCTGCCTGGAAATGGCCCTGGGTTTATAAAGCCAGTAACAAAAGAATAATACAGTTACCAGCCACATTAGTAATTCATCTGGAAGATCGGTTCCCAATGTTTCTGTTACCTGGTATTCCATTGAAAAAGGCAGGGAGAATAACAGTAGCAGAAATACCAGTTGAATGGATTGCCATCCAGCCAGTAAAAACAGACCGGCAAATGGAAGCAGTGCAAAGAAATAATCACCAGAAAATGCCGCCCACCCAATCAATGCAAAAAAAAGCAGGCACAGTCCGAAGAACAACCAGTTATTATTTTTGACAGCAGTAATCACAAGGCACGTCTTTTTCTTCTTTCAAGGAAAAGCGCCAACAGAAATGAAAACAGGAAACTTATTACTACAGTTGCAATGAGAAGCTTGACTCTTTGTGGTTTATCGGGGTTTTCTGAAACTCTTGCCTTTTCAACAACAACAAGTACTGGAGGTTTCGTGTCAAGAGTTAGCTGATATTCTCCTATCAACTCTTCATATTGTTGCAATTGCCCCAATAATATGCTTGTATTGGCAGAAGCTGATGTCTCAGGAATTTGCCGGGGTGACTCACTGGACCTTGCACTGTCGATCCGTTTTGCCAGTATTTGCTTTCCCGCCTTCAGGCTTTCCAGTACTTTTTCGTTGCTGATTGCAGCCACCGACTGGTGAATACTATTCAATTTCTCACGGATCGCATTCGCTAATTGGGGTGCCAGGTTTTTATCTGTATCCCATACTTTTATTTTCAGCTCGCCATATTCACTGCGAAATACTTTACTATTGCTTTTCAATATGGCAGCAGAGCGACGAACCTGTTCTTCCTTTTCTTCGATTTTATAATGGTCCCAGAGATTATAGGCAATGGCTACCGCCAAATAAACCGTATCCAGTTGTGCAGTCCCCAGTATTTTATCAAGATCATCAGGATTACCTAAACTGGAGTAAAGGCCTTCAATATTATTATTAAAGATCTTTCCCTTATCTGTTAATATTCCTGAAGCAGGGAGCGCCGTGGTTATGGAAAGATAAAGAGGTTTCTCGCTAAATACTATAGCTGCAACAATTGCCACTGCTACAATGATCACAAGTATCATCTGCTTCCACCATCTCGCCAAAAGATTAAAAATATCAGGCATAAAATCCTTTTTAATTAGTTAGTCCTGTTTTCGTACTGCTTTGATCAATTGGGCAATTCCAGCCAACCTTGTAAGCAACATAATACTCGTCACAATTCCTGCGGCAGCTATTATTAGCAGCCATTCTGGTATGGGCCCACTACGGAAGGTATAATAAAATGCTGCCAGCAACAATCCGGTAAAAATATAAATTAAGAGCGACCGGATATTGACAGCAGTATGTATTTTTTGACGGGCATATAACATGGTAACAATACCGCAAAACAGCTGGCTGCATAAAGCTGCCAGGCATGATCCTTTTGCTCCGTAAGCAGGTATGAGAACCAGGTTAAGTGTGGAATTGATCAATACTGAAATCAATACAATCCAGGAAAAATCAACTACTCTTCCAGTTGCAGTCAGTGCTGTACCATAAATATGAACAAGTGAGTACCCAAGCATGGCGGCAAGGCAATACCGGAGCACTTCCACCGCATAATCATCATTGTGATGATACAATACACGCTGAATCCAGGGACCCAGGAAAATACCAGTTGCAATAACCCCTATTGCCACCATCATCAAAAAGTGCCGGCAGCGCAGTATCACACTATTGATCTCAGTTTGGCTGCTCCAGCGCCTGGCAATATAAGGCAACATAAAGGAAGCAACCAGGTAACCACACATATTGGAGGCATCAAGTAAACGAAAAGCGCCAGCATAAATACCGGATTCATAGGCACCATTACTATGAATCCTTTCCAGCAGAAAGGCGTCTATGCGGGAATGCGTTGACATTAACAGGTATACCATCCCAAATGGCAATGCCTGCATGATGATATTCCTGGAAGGTAGCCAGTTGGATTGCGGAATGAATTTGATCCCTTTCTTTACAAGAAACAGGAAAGCAATGATCGTGGATGATCCTAAAAAAACTGTTTGCAACAGCAGGAATCTGTCAATATTCATATGTCCTGCAAGGGCTGGGAAATACAGAAAAGTGCCACAACCAATTATCATCAATGTTTTGTCTGTAATAGATAACCATGCATCTGCCCTGAACCACTGGCTGGCAGTAATAATAGACCGGAGAAAAACAAAGAGAGAAGTGAATACCTGGATCAGGGTTACATAGATCAATATATCCCATCGCCTGATACCTGAAATAAAACCTGCAGTAAATAAGATCAGGCAGTAGAGCAGGGCAAACAATAATTTCCATAACAGGAAATTACCTGACAGTTTTTCAAAGAAGGATCTGTCTGCCGCCAGGCGCTGATTGAAAAAAGGGGTAAATCCCCAGTCAGCTAAAAAACTTAAAACAACAGAAAGACTTAACAGAGAAAAATAAACACCATAGTTTTCGGTACCTACCACATTCTGCACCTGTCTGTCAATAGCAAATATCCATAGTGGTTTAATTATGGCATTAAGCAATACCAGCAATCCCAGTGATGAATAAAACCCTGGTGGTTTTTTCATTAATTGACCACTTTTACATTGCGGTTAAAACTTTCTTCGAGAGAAATGAATGTTTCTGTACGTTCTATGCCCTTTATCTTTTGAAGTTGATCATGCAATACAAACCGGAGCTGGGTGATATCCTTGCAAACCACTTCCGCAAACATGCTATAATTTCCAGTGGTATAATTGAGCCTTACGATCTCTGGCATTTTCTGTAATTCCCTGGCCACATTATCATAAAGGGAACTTTCTTTCAGGTAGATGCCAATAAAGGCAATCACGTCATATCCCAGCAACTTCAGGTCTGTATTTAGTTTTGTACCTTTAACCACTCCCGCTTCCTGAAGTTTTTTGATGCGCACATGGATAGTACCTCCGGAAACAAACAGCTTCTTTCCCAGGTCTGCGTAGGATATGGCAGCATCATCCATCATATGGTGAATGATTTCCAGGTCGAGCTTGTCGAGATTTAATTTAACCCCCATATGGCAAAGCAATTTTGATTATTTTTAGAAATAATGTCAAATATTTGAATATTTTCTATATTTTCAAAATATTTATTGAAAAATTTGGAACAAAATGGCCTGTTTGCTTAATTTTACTCTATCAAAGCGCGGAAAATTGGGTAACTCCTTTAGAGCCAATATGACGCAAAGTTCTTTGAATAAGGGATTTAGGATAAAAGTCGGTTTAGACTGGCCTTTATTCAAAATATTCCTTGTATACACTGTGGGGTGATGAAATCTTTGGCAGACATGCCCTCTCGTCTCGGGGGTGGGGATCACAGGACAAACGCAGCATAGAGCCGACGTTACCGTTGGTAAGGCCGACCAGGGTTGACCACTAATCTTTGTGTTGCAGCTAACTGCCCCGTGGAGGTTCGACTCCTCCCCCTACAGCTTAATTTTTCTCATGTGAGTGTGATTGCGCCTGTAATTTTTATTACGGGCTTTTTTTTGCCTCTGACTTTCCAAAATAGACTTACTGCTCCTCGAAACACTGTCTGGCACTTCTTTTGAAATTCTTTCCTTTGCCAATTAAACAGTATTATGAGAAAAATAATTTTACTCCCCTTACTCCTTATCTCTTATTGCCTGTATTCTCAGGACGCTACAGTAAAGAAACTTAAAGAAAACGCTGAACAATCTATCAAAAAGGATCCCGCAGATACTGCTATCAAAACCTGGAAAAAGGGCGGCATTTATAGTATTAACCTATCCCAGGGCTCATTGGACAACTGGGCAGCAGGTGGTGATGATTTTTCGCTTTCCATCAATTCCATTCTCAGTATGTATGCCTTTTACAAAAAGGACCGGCATAGCTGGGATAATACACTTGACTTTAATGTTGGTTACGTACGCACAACCAGCCTGGGTGGCCGCAAGAACGACGATCGCCTTGATTTTCTATCCAAATATGGTTATGCACTTACATCGAAGTTGAACGTTGCCGGATTATTTAATTTTCGCTCCCAGCTTTTTAAGGGCTATACCTATCCGGGTAAAGTGAAGACCTTCTCTTCTGCATTTCTTTCACCCGCTTATATACTGGTAAGCCCGGGCCTCGACTGGAAACCCTTTCCTGAATTTTCCGTATTTGTATCACCAGCCACCATGCGTATAATCATCGTAAAAGATGACACGCTTTCCGCCAAAGGATTATATGGTGTGGACCCAGGTGAACACATCGAAACGGAAGTGGGAGCATTTATGTCCATCAATTACCTCAAAGAGTTCAATAAGATTGTAAGCTATAAAGGAAGGCTGGACCTGTTTTCCAATTACCAGGAAGATCCTCAAAACATTGATCTCTACTTCACCAATATATTAAATGTGAAACTTTCAAAAGTTTTATCAGCCACCTGGAGCGTAGACATGATCTATGATGATGATGTAAAGCTGTTCGGCCCAACTGGTAAAGGTGCACGTCTGCAGCTGAAATCACTGGTAGGCATTGGCTTACTGGTTAAATTTTGAGACCTATCCCTTCTTTAATATGATTTAACTTCGCGCATTTGATGCATGGGACAAAAAAAGCTGATCCGTTTTGAAGAGTTAAAGACATTCCCCAATGTCCTGCAATTTCCAGAGGGAATGCCTGGACAATGGCATAGGTTCTTTAAGAATCAGCACCCGATTACCCTTGAACTAGCCTGTGGAAAAGGAGAATATGCCGTAGGACTTGGGCAATTATATCCCGATCAGAATTTTATAGGAATTGATCTGAAAGGAAACCGTATCTGGGTTGGCGCTAAAAAGGCATTACAGCAGGATCTCAGCAATGTTGCTTTCCTACGCACACAGATTGATCAGATCACTGGCTATTTCGCTCCGGGTGAAGTGGATGGGATATGGATTACTTTCCCTGACCCTCAATTGCGGATGTCCAAGGCGAAGAAACGATTAACCCATCCCAAATTCCTTCGTTTATATCAGCAATTCCTCAAGCCCGGAGGAAGGATCAATTTGAAGACCGATAGTCCGGATCTCTACAATTTTACCAAACTTGTCATCCTTCTCTACGGATGCAAATTGTATACTGACCTTGCCGATGTTTTCAGTAACAATGATATATCTCCGGAGCTCCGTATAAAAACTCATTATGAAGGGTTGGATATTGCGGGCAGCAATCGCATTCATTATCTAAGTTTTTCACTGCCTCCACAATTGGCAGGCAAAGAAAAAGATGATGAGCTAAAACAGCTTTTGAAAGATGAAGGAGTTGATTGAAGGCATACACTATTATCTCAACGAACAGGGCCTGATGGTACTGACCGAAAAGTATCATTTACTCCGCGGTTATTGTTGCGGAAACGGATGTCTCCATTGCCCTTTCAATTATGAGAATGTAAGCGAACCTTACAAATCTGTTTTATTGAAAAAAAGAGAAGAACGGAAAAAGGAACCCTGAATATTCGGTTTCTTCCTAATATACCGTCAGCCCCTGTGGTTATTTTTCTTCATTTTCCTCCATCTGGTAATTCCCCGTTTACCCCTTTTGGCCCTTCTACAATATTGGCATAAACTTAGATTCTGATAAGTGTAGAAGTGATCATTAAAAATGTGAGTATGAAAACGATTTTAAGGATAATTGCAATTGGGGGCCTATTTTTATTATCCGTTAGTGGGTATGGACAAAATACCAAATTCAAAGACATCGCCGGCAAATGGGAAGTAGTAGGTGATCCAAATGCAAATGCAACACTGACAATTATCGATAGCAGCACCATTGAATTCTCCTATATGGGAGAGAAAAAAACGATATCAAACTATACTATAGATTATAACAAATCTCCGTACTGGCTTGATTTCACTGCCTCAGATAGCACCGATACATTCCAGGTAAAAAGTATTCTGCAAAAGGTAGGAGATGACGTGTTAAAATGGCAACTCTTTATTGACGAAGACAGATCTCCTTATTTTACTACATCTAAAGGCGAAGTGTACTACCTGAGAAAAGCAAGGTCTAATGCTGTTACCACAACAGTGGCAACCGCGCGCTAAGTTGCTTATCTTCATGGAATGGCAACAGGCAAGAAATCTGCAAAACCAACTGCTGTTAAACCTTCCGGCAAAAGAGATGAAAATTTCTTTGAACTGGTATACCAGGTAGCCAGACAAATTCCCAAAGGGCGGGTGACTTCTTATGGTGCAATTGCAGCCTGCCTTGGCACTAAACTTTCAGCAAGAATGGTTGGATGGGCTATGAATGGCGCAGACAAAACAAGACCGGCAGTGCCTGCACATCGAGTGGTTAATCGCGTTGGCTTATTAAGCGGCAAACATCATTTTGGAAAGCCGGATGAAATGGAAAAACGCCTGAAGAAGGAAGGAATAAAAGTGAAGGATGACAAGGTGGTTGACTTTGCAAAAGTATTCTGGGATCCCGTTAAAGAATTGGGCTTTTAATAATAAGGGCTGATCATAAAATAAACAATCACACCGGTAACAGTTACATACAACCAGATGGGAAAAGTGATCCTCGCAAGTTTCTTATGCCGTGCATACTCTCCGATCAATGACCGGTACGCAGTAAACAATACAAAAGGCATTATAATTCCAGCCAGCATAATATGTGTTCCCAGCAGGAAATAATAAGCAATCCTGGTATTTCCTGCGGCAAGTTTCTCTGCGTCACTCAGTATATTATCGTGATTTACATCTCCAAATCTTGACTCCCCTGCAAAAAGGTGATGGCATATATAACTGACCAGGAAAAGTATGGAAAGGACCATGGCAAACAACATGATCTTTTTATGGGTTTCGTACTTCTTTTGCTTAACCGCAACCAGAGCCACAACCAATAGTACCGATACAATGGAATTTATTACCGCATTTGCCCTTGCAAAAAAATGTACATCAAAACCCAGCTCAATATCCAGCTTGTAACGGCTCAGCAATGTAATAAGCACAAATACAATTAAGGAAAAAGTAATGATCAGGATCGATGCCTTTCGGTCATTCTTTTTCCAGCTAGGAGCCAGCATTTTTCTTCTTTTTTAATATGAATACTAAAATACCAACGCCAAGTATCGCCGCCAGGAAGGCAACGGCAACCACTGGTAATTGCCCTTCCAAAAATGTATCGCGTGATGGATCTTTTTCCATAGACAGGAAAATGATATCACTGGATAACTGTCGAATCGCCAAGGTATCCAGTCCATGGTAATAACCGCGCACCTGTCTTTTCCCATCAATCAATACAAAACGATCAGTATGGTAGAAACTCGTATCTACTCCATTGCCATCGATCAATGGTAATTTCATTTCATTGATCGCCATATCATAGATCACTTTCTTATCCCCTGTAAGTAACCACCATTGTTCCGGGTTCACCTGGAATCGGTCAGCCCAGTGCTTTAGCCGCTGTACGGAATCCCGTTCTGGATCAATGCTGAAGGAAAGGAAGAACAGCCAGTCAGGTGTTTTATCACCCACACGCCGGGAATTATTGATGGACTCCTGCAGGCGCTTCATGTTCATGGTCATCTTCGGGCAGATCGTAGGACAATGGGTAAAGAAAAAATCGGCCACTATTACCTTGCCTTTCAGTGAATCCAGAGATACCTTTTGACCCATTTGATTGGTGAGCGTAAAATTAGCCAGCTGGTGCCAGACGGTATCAGATTCTGATTTGCCCTTGTCTATGGAAGAAATAACGGTATCGGCAAAATAATGGCGGGGCATTACAACCGCAGTAGAGCTATATTTCTTTACAATCAGGTAGCCCGTGAGTGGCATCAGGATCGCCAGCATCAGTGCATATAATGCTTTCTTACTCAAACTTCTTTTTTAACGGTAAAACCGGTGGCAAAGCTACAACAGCAGTAGCAATAAGAAGTTTGCTGTCTGTAAAATAAATCGCGGCCCCCACCTACTGCTTACCCGGCTTTGGTTCTTCCGGCGCTGCAGGCTCTGCATGATGCGGCCTGGGCATTGTGGACTCTTTAAAATGCCGATCATAATTATTGCGAAGGTTCTTATATGAATTTCCGTCTATGATGAACGCAGCAATAAACCAGATAAACAACATAAGCGGCACCACAATTGTCATGATCATATTACGTATCTCATCACCCAGGTGCATAAACACAGAAACAATGTAATAGGCTTTTGCCAGAGTGAGGATACAAACCAGGCCTTTGAACATCAGCACCAGTAAATGGCTGGGGTTCTCTCCCTTATGAATGGTATAGATGGTGAGACCAATACCCAGTTCAATGGCGGTAATGACCGAAAGCAGGATCGTTGTCTTCCTTACCCTCTTCTTGAATTCAGCATCCTCTATGTGATGATGAAATGTTACTTCAGACATTGCTCGATGTTCCATATATACCTATTACAAATTATCAAATGTTGGTTGCGGATTATTCCGGATTAATCAGATCAGATAGAAACAAAGGAATACGAATACCCATACCAGGTCCACAAAGTGCCAGTACAATCCGGCTTTCTCAATCATCAGGTAATGTCCTTTATTCTGGAAAACATTATTCCTTGTCATGAGCAGCATAATGATATTGATGATCACACCAGAGAATACGTGGAAACCGTGGAAACCGGTGATACCAAAGAAATAACCTCCAAAGGCAACTGGTCCTTTTTCACGTACGTGCATTTCAGCGGTATTCAGCATCCCGGCCAACTGATCTTTCGGCAGTTTAAGCAATTCAGCAAGGTTGGAATCATGCTTCTGCTCATGAACTATTTCCGCCAATACATTTGCTGGCGTATTTTTTATAGCATCCAGCATTTCATTATGGTCAACTAACTGTCCCCAGGGATTGTGGCGCGTCGTTTGGCCAATCAATTCAAGTTTACCATCAATCAAGGTAATGTGCTCACCAGTGATCAGGTGATGCCATTCCCATGCCTGACAACCCAGGAACGCGAGTCCACCAACAATTGTCCAGGCCAGCCATTTCATCACTCCATTCTTGTCCCCATTATGACCCGCATGCACAGCCAGCACCATGGTAACAGAGCTAATGATCAAAATAAAGGTCATTACACTCACAAATGCCAGTGGCAAATTAGTATGACCTGTTCCGGGAAACGCGTTAAAGACCACGTTTGGGTCAGGCCAGAAGTTCTGGCTGAAACGGATGGTTCCATAAGAGATCAGGAAAGCGCCAAACGTAAAAGCATCACTCATCAGAAAATACCACATCATCACTTTGCCATACTCCAGGTTGAATGGGCTTTTCCCTCCACTCCACCATTTCGTTTGTTGCGCTGTAGCTGTATTAGCCATGTCAGTTAATTCTAATTTTTAATTCGTTATTATGTTACCCTATCACGATAAAGAAGACCAGCAGGTATATCCATAGCAGGTCCACAAAATGCCAGTAGGTAGCTGTCACTTCAGTCGGAACAGGACTATATACTTTCGTTTTACCAAAGAACGCTTTAATAAATAAAACCAGTAACGCAATCACCCCAGCAATCACATGCAAGGCATGCAGTCCAAAGATCACATACAGGAACTGGCCTGCGCCGGCTGATCCTTTGAAAGTAATCTTCTGCTGGTACCAGAGATTCTTAAACCCTATCCACTGCAACACCACAAAGACAATACCCAGCAATAAAGTGGTCAATATTAAAGATCTGTACAATCGCATATCACGCTGCCGGAACGCTCGTAGCGCCAATTGAATGGTTATGCTGCTTGACACAATCGCCGCTGTGGACGCCCAGAATACTTTGGGCATATCAATATTTCTCCATCCAACCAGGTTACTCTTGACTATGAACGCACTCGTCAATCCTGCAAACATCATTAAAATGCTTGCTATGGCTATCCACAAGGTGAACTTGTGTGGATGTAATTTCTGTCTTTGATTTTCACTCACTGCCCAATTCATAATTTAAGTATCCTTTACACGGGATTTATCCCGCTTTACTCATCAATAATGCCAGTAA
>JAJKIP010000204.1 GCA_021154405.1 Segetibacter sp.
TGTCAGAAGATAACCGGTCAATGAATATTTGTATTGTGAATGTGCCGGATAGCTGGTTAAAGAGAAAGTATTGAATATGAATATCAATTGTGAATGTTGTTGGTGCTCCCTGGCTTACATGAAAACAGAAAGTATTTTAAGTTAGACGGGAAACACCAACAACGGCATACAAAAAGTACTGCCCCGGTATTCTAAATAAACCGGGGCAGTGAACCGTCCATCTGCTAATATGGGTAATATATTTAATCGGCGCTATGGGCTTAATTATTATGCTTCCTGGCTTGTTTGCCGAGTTGATCTACCTCCACAGTTATCCTTGTAAATAAAAATCTTCCATTGAATCCAAACTGGTTTGGACCAAATAAATTCCGGCCACGGTTAGATGCATCACGCCCTGAATTATAGCCTCCCGGTGTTTTATTGGCACCCTGTATGGGATTGGCATAAACTGCACTTAATTCATTTCTCGGGTCAATAAATATTCTGTCGGGATACACATCAAAAAGATTATTGGCGCCGCCAGACAGGGTTAGTCCCTTTACCAGTTTATAGGAAATAACGACGTCTGTTGTGATCTTTGCTCCAAATATCTGATCAGTCCCAAAAGCGATATCATTAAAATAAGTTCCGGTGTTTTTATTAGTTAGTCCCGGATCTACATTATTCAGGAATTCTACTTCGCCAAACCGTACTGCTCTGGCCAGGAAATCCCATTTTCTCCAGTTATAGGTAGCTGTAAGATTGATCTTGCTACGCGGCTGGCCGGTTTCAATCCTTCCTTTTTGTTGACGGTCGAACAAGGTAAGCGCAAGATCATTGGCAGGATTGGCGGTGGGGTCAGTTGTGCTGGGATTGTTTTTAGGCGCTTCTATCACAGAATTGGTATGCAATCCTCCCACCACTTTATTTTTATTAAAATTAGCGGCAAGTGAAAAGCTCGCAATCCCTGTGCCCAGCCGAACCCTTTCAGTGATGACCGCATCTATTCCTTTCGTTTCTGTATTTACAGCATTGGTCCAGAATTGTAATGCAGATGTGGATGGGTCCACGCCATTGTCATTCAGGATGGTATTCACCAGAGGGTTGGTCCGGTTAAAAGGAGTAGATAATACTATCCTGTCCCTGATAGAAATAAAATAAGCATCTATAGTGAATGTCAGCGAACTTGAAGGTCTACCCACAAATCCAAGACTATAGTTGGTAGAATGTTCGGGCTTCAGTTCATTAATCCCGAATGCGTTTCGAACTATGGGATTATAATTATTTGCCGTTAAGGAATTGGAAGGCTGCGCATTTACAAACTGGGTGGAAGTGTTCTGGAAATATCTTTGGTGAAGGGATGGCGCCCGGAATCCATTGCTTATTGAACCGCGAATGGAGAACCGGGAAGAAAATTCATAACGCGAACTCAATTTGCCACCTATATTATCATAGCTAAATCCTTTTTCTGCATAATTTTCATAACGGACGGCAGCATCAAGTATCACTTTATTAAGCGCCAGCTCCACATCTCCATACACTCCATAAACATTCCTGTTGGCTTTCACGGCGTCTTCCGGTTTAAATCCCGGAAATACCTGTGCTCCCGATGCCGGCGCTACTGCAACAGGAAAGGAAGTGCCTGTAGTTTGTCCCGGATATGGTGGAATGGAATCAACTTTTGCCGGTCGTTTTCCATTGGTGTATGAGTTGAGTTCACCGGCTTTTATTTGAAATGCTTCATACCGATACTCCGCACCAAATGCAATATTCAGGGATTTGATACCGGAAAATTTATAATTACGGCTGAAATCAAGATTAGTGGTGTTTTGAAGAAAAGACAGCGTTCCGTTATAAAATTCAGTTTGTACGTTATCGGTTGGTGGCAGCGAGGCATTGCCAGTATTCTTTGTTTCATACCGTACTGCGCTACGGCCAATGGTATTGCTTAGATCAATATCCCAGTTACCTGCTTTGTAAGTTAAGCCTGTAATTGCGCTCCAGTCAGTAATGGTAGGTGTTATCTGGGGCAAAAATCCGTTTTCATAAAACCGGTTACCATTTGAAAGAACAGGTTGTTGTGCTACCGAATTGGGGTTGCGGCTCTGGCCTGTTGCCCTTCCGTCCCTATGTCCTTCCCCGGCCGTGAGATATAGCTCCATCCTGTCTGAAACCCTGGTTCCCGCATTGATGAATCCTGCAAAATTTTCCGAATAGCTATTTCCCAATACAATATTATGGCGATCATATCCTCGCTGCTGAACAATCGCTGCATCCTGGTCCATCAGCCATTTTCTGTAATCAACATTACTCACTGAAGTGGTTGGATAAGGATTAGCCGGGAATGCTCCCGCATTGCCCAGATAGATCAATGGAAAATTATCTTCACCACTGCGATTGGTCTTGTATCTTTTTAACCACTGCCCGCTAATTACCATCCAGGATTTTTTCTTTGCAACGCCATAGCTGAAGTCTACCTGCTGGTTTACACCATCCTGAAATTTAATTCCGTCTTTATATGGCATTTTTGTAAAATTCTGTCCTGTCAATGCAGAAACAGTAAACCCATTGAATTCTTTTTTCAGGACCACATTGATCACACCTGCAATGGCATCTGACCCATATTGAGCGGCGGCTCCATCCCTCAATACTTCAATACGTTCAATAGCCGCAGCGGGAATAGTATTGAAGTCTACACCTACTGAACCCCTTCCCACTGTTCCATTGATATTTACCAGAGCTGTATTATGATAACGTTTTCCATTGACCAGCACCAGGGTCTGATCAGGCCCCAGGCCTCGCAATCCTGCGGGATCAATATGGTCAGTTCCATCTGCAATGGTTTGACGGGCCGATTGAAAGGAAGGAACATTATAGGTAAGCATTTGTGATATATCAACCTGGGCAAATGGTTTTACATCTTTGGTGCGTATGACATCTATCGGAACTGGTGTGGATATTTTACTCCGCGGTGTACGTGATCTTGATCCTAATACTACAGTTGTGAGTTCTACAATGTCCTTTTCAAATGAAGGAGTTGCTGTGTCTTTACCAGTTGGCCTGATCGTTTCATTTTGTGAGAAAGCATTTAGGTTGGCAAACAACAGGCAAATAAAAATGCCTGCCACACAGGTCGTGTTAGTGAATTTTCGCATATAAGTTTCCGTGTTTTTAGGTTGCTATTGAAAGAGCCAAGGTAGATAGTATGTTTTCTCTGTAAAGTCCACTTTACCCATCGGTAATTGTTATTTTTCTATCGGACTGCTGATGCTAAAAACTATTTTTTTCTGATTGTCATTGCTAACGGTATAATTAGCAGGATAAGCGGTAGTACAGTGTTCCCTATCGGTCAAAACTCCAATCTCACCTCTTTCAGTGATATTTTATACCTGGTACGATATTTACCTTTATTCCAAATAGCGACGGCTTTCTCATGCAACCGGGTAAACCAATAGTCCAACTACTGCTAACCTTTTTCCTTATCACCTGTGTTCAACACAATCTTGTGGCACAGGAGATCAATGAAAAAATATTTTCCCATTACAAGAAAGAGGATGGCTTATCACACAACGTTGTGACTGGTATCACGCAGGATTCCATTGGATATATCTGGATGAGCACTACAGCTGGAATTAACCGCTACAACGGAAGCAGTTTTGTTCAGTTCCACAGTAATGCCAACAGCAATTCCCTCCCTTCAGAACTGGTAACAGGTCTTGTGTGGCTGGACAGTCATCGACTCGCCGCTTATGCTGGTGGACTACACATTATTGATACCAGAACAGGTGAAACAAGAAACCTTTTCATTCCTTATCGAAAAAATCTCTACGCCTATAAATTCAATACCGTCCAGCAGGCCTGTGGAAATGGTGCAGGCGATATTTTCATCCTAACCCGTTCAGGCTTTTATCATTTCGATAAGAATTATTCACTCGTTTTTCGCTTCGATTATTACCCCGATAAAGAAGTTGCCAATACTTCATTTGGGTTTGGCAGACAGATACTCAGATTAAATAGCAATGAACTTGCGATTGTTTCCTCGTATGGAGTTTATCATTATAATATCAGTAAGAAACAATTCAAACCCATCGAACTTAAAGATTGTCCCCTGGCTCCAGAGCTGGCTACCTATGCACATACTTCTGATGAATTCTATCAGGCCAACCCTGATTTTTTCATCATTATCAAAACGTTTTCTGACTCTGTTATCTATGTCAATACTTCCCGGAATAAAAGAACGCTGAGCCTGCTGCCATTTGAAAAAGCAATTGCCCATTTCGACTACCGATCCAAACTGGTACAGATCAGTGACACGCTTCTATATATCACCGGAAATATATCCGGCTTCTTTAAAATAAAGCTGGAACCCTCAACAGGCAAACTCGAAGTCTTTCCCAAAAAATATTTTCCTTCTTATTACTGCAGGGATCTGCACAAAGACCGTAACCATGATATCTGGATCGCAACCAATAAGGGGGTATTGGCCCAGGATAACAACAAACTTTATGTGGAACAGGCGGTTCTTCCTTCTTCCTTTGAAGAAGAATTCCCCAACCTGGTCATTGATGATATGATCTCACTGGGTGATAAAATGTATGTTGCCACCCGTGGCTATGCAGGGATGCTGGTCTTTGACAGGAAATCGCTACAGTTCATTCGCCGCGTGGGATTAGAAAAATACCGCCGTTTTCCGAATAATATCTATTCTATCGTAAAGGCAAATGATTCGGCCATTTGGTTAGGTAGCAATGGTCCCCTATTTCGGGTAGATCTAAAGACGGATAAGATCACGGAAGTTTCATTGCCAAAATGGGACTCCGTCTATGAATGGATCGCTGATCTTTATAAAGACCGGAAGAAAAATATCTGGATCGCTACGTCCAACCTGTACAAATATGATGCTGCAGCAAAATCCATGTCACTCATTCCGGATGGAGGCTTCCCGTATGATCAGATACAGCGGCCAAATAACCTGGGAGAAGATGCCTCGGGAAATATCTGGGTGGCCGGACATGGCATTGTCAGATATAATACAACTACCAATCAATTCGACAGATTTATAGATTCCTTTCCCTTTATTAAGATACCTGACAGACAGGTTACCTGCTTTGTAGCAGATAAACAAAATAATCTCTGGATCAATAGTAATAATAATGGTCTTATCTGCTACAATATCGATAAACAGACCTTTATCCATTTTACAAGAGAGAATGGATTACCCGATAATAATATTTCTTCCCTTATCATTATTGGCAACAAACTCTGGATAGCAACTTATTCCGGTATTGCCTGTCTTGATCTTCAGACACAGCGTATCACTGGATTTGGGAAAGAAGATGGATTTCCTGACCTGCCCATCTTTAGCGGATCCAAATTCCACTATGATTCTACTGATAAGAAACTTTGTGTTGGATTCTCAAATGTACTGGTGCGTTTTGATCCATTGATCATATTCCAGCGACCACCAGTACCGCATCTATTTGTAGAGAACCTGGTAACCGGGGATCAAACCAGGTTTCTATTCCCTGCCTCCAGTATGACCACTTCCTGGCGCAACAATGAGATTACGGTGACCATTGGGACCATCAACTTTTTCACCGGCAACAGCCAGCGATTTGCCTATCGTCTGGTAAAGGAGGATAGCACACACTGGCAGGACCTTGGCACGCAAAACAGTTTTAGCATTTCCAACCTTCCTCCCGGTAATCATCGAATACAGGTAAAACTGAGATCGCTTAATAACCGTTGGCCAGACCAGGTAAAAGAAATTGGATTGAGTATACTGCCGCCCTTCTGGCAGCAGAGCTGGTTTAAGGCAATGATGGTAATGTTATTGATCCTGGGCTTTTATTTATTTCTGAAATGGCGCATAGGACTGATCCGTAGAAAAGAACGCGCCAAGACCAATGTTCAGAAAATGAAAGCGGAAGAATACAAGCACCAGTTTGAGCTGGAGCAGATCAGTAACTATTTTTCCTATTCACTTTCGGATAAAAGAACAGTGGATGAGGTATTATGGGATGTGTCAAGAAATCTGATCGGTCGCATGCACTATGTGGATTGTATGATCTATCTATGGAATAGTGATAAGACCCGAATGATCCAGAAAGCAGGTTTGGGATCAAAAGGAAACCCCGGCGCCATTAAGCGTAAATACTTTGATGTGGAACCCGGCCAGGGGGTTGTTGGACATGTAATGATCACGAAAGAAGGACTGATCGTTCCGGATACCCGGAAAGACAGCCGTTACAGGGTTGATGATGTAGTGCGCCTAAGCGAAATATGTGTTCCCATTCTGCATAACAGTGAATTGTTAGGAATTATCGATTCTGAACACCATACGGAAAACCATTTCAGGGATAGAGATATTAAAATACTATCCACCATCGCAACTCTTATAGGCAATAAGATTAGCCAGATAGAATCAGAACAGTCGCTGGAAATTAAGCAAAAAGAGATTGCCTTCATTAACCAGCAGCTGGCAGAAGCCCAGCTCTCTGCATTGCAAACCCAGATGAACCCGCATTTCATTTTCAATTCCCTGAACAGTATCAAGGGAATGATCCTGGAAAATGAACAGCAGAAAGCATCCCGGTACCTGAGCAAGTTTGCACAGATGATCCGGGTTACCGTAAACCAGTCGAAGGAACTGTTTACTACCATCTATGAAAATATTGAGCACCTGGAGAATTATCTTATCATGGAAAAACTTCGATTTGATGATTCATTCAGCTATTCCATCACATTCGATGATCATATTGATAAGGAAGATACGCTGATACCCACCCTCATGATCCAGCCCCTTGCAGAAAATGCTATCTGGCATGGGCTGATGCAAAAGAAAGGAGAGAAAAATCTGTTCATTCATTTTTCCCAGGTGAATGGGACCATTACCTGCTGTGTGGAAGACAATGGGATCGGCATCAAAAAGGCCCAGCAGATAAAACAGCTCAATAAAACAGGTTATCAATCTGTGGGCCTGAGCAATCTGCGCAACAGGATCAAGATCATGAATGAAAAATATGGCACCCGGTGCACGCTGGAGATCAACGACCTGATGGATTTGTACCAGGACAAAACAGGCACCTGTGCAACATTGGAATTTACTATCATTAACAATAAACCCCGATTATGAAAGCAATTCTTGTGGATGATGAACCGGATGGCATTCGGACATTAAGGAAAATGCTGGAACTAAACTGCCCTGAGGTGGTCATTGAAGCGACCTGCTCAAGCGCTGTTTGTGCAAGAGAAAAACTGGAAGAGATCCGTCCGGATGTTCTCTTCCTGGATGTTCGCATGCCTGGAAAAAGTGGCCTGGACATGCTTGCCGAATTACCAGAAGCAGATTTTGAAGTAATCTTTGTAACAGCGCATAGTGAATACCTGCTGCAGGCACTTCAGTTCAGTGCCGTTGATTACCTGATGAAACCGGTTGATGAAGACAGGCTTATTGAAGCAGTAGACCGTCTGAAAAAGCGACTGAAAGATGAAAAGAACAGTGAACAGGCAGCTACCCTTCTGCACAATATCAATAAAGCGGGCTTCCCCCTGGAAATGCGACTGTGCCTGCCAACGCAGAAAGGATTTACCATTGTAAAGCTGGAAGAGATCCTTTATTGTGAGGCACAGAGAAGTTATACCATTTTCCGGCTTGTAAATAACAAATCCATCATGATCTCCAAACCTCTCTTTGATTATGACCGGCTGCTGGCTGATACCACCTTTTTACGAGTGCATAAATCCTTCCTTATTAATCTCCTGCATGTAAAAGAGTATATGCGCGGAGAAGGTGGTACCGTAGTAATGAGCAATGGTATGGAAATAGAAGTAAGCAGAAGAAAGAAGGAGCAGTTCCTGGTGAAAGTGAGGGAGCATTTTAAATATTGACAAGGTCATTACACTTAACCAGTGTTGTTGGTAAAAACGCCAACAACGGCAATAAGCACTACAGATAAAAATGCCAGTATCCCAATAAAAATTGGGACACTGGCTACATGTCTCTAAAAACACGGGGCACGAATTAGTACAATGTAATGGGTTAGTACTTCACAATCTTTAAGGTCTTGATATTTTTATCATTGAATTTCAGATAATAGTTGCCCGGTGAAAAATGAAGCATATTCCAGTTTACCGTATTATTATCTCCTCCACAATAAATTTCTTTCCGATCTACCACCATTCCTGATTCATTAACAAGTGTGGCAGACAATTTCATCGGCCTTGGAACAAGCATTTCCAGCGTAAATGACTGGTGTACCGGGTTAGGATATATTTTAGCGACTGCTTTTACGATACTGTTACGGACAATAACAGGTTCCTTGTTTCCACTGGCAGGGCCATCAACTTTGGGAAACCTGAATGCAGCCCCCCCATTATCATTGGCTACTGAAAAGAAACCCAATTGTATCAGGCCGCTCTGATGAACAAAATTCTGATTTGGGTCACTGGCATCTGCACCAATCGGAAGCATAAAATTTCCAATACCTGATCTTGCAAACATTACCAGTCCCTGTTCAACATTATTGATCAGTTCCTCGTCCAGGTAAGAAAGCTTAAGACTGATATCAGGAATGGAAATGAAATTGGTATTAGTGATATTATATCCGCGTCTGATAGTCTCTCCTCCATTCAGCAATTCCGTAGCCAGGTGTGAACGTTCAACAGTAATGACTCCCAGGTTATTGCTGGTGCTGATCTCAATACCAAGGTTTCCGGGATTGATCGCTATGCCGGGAATCCATTTTTTAACAGCTGTGATGGATCCACCATGCTCCCCGGTAACAGCAGATAGACTGCTCTCCCCGGTAAGACTGCCAGTTGCTCCAAGGCTTACTGAAAATGTATTTAGTTCCAGGTTGCCTTGTGTCATAGTTAAGAGATTTGCGACGGCAATATTTCGATTAAGCTGAACAAAGCCAGCTGACTTATTAATGGAAAGATTGTTCAGATTGGTTACACCATTTCCGCCAATATTTTGAATTCCGGCATTTCCCACTATCAAAACTTTGGAACTACCGGCAGTGAAACTGCCGTCATTCACAAAGGAAGTATTGTTCAATACCAGGTTAACCGGTCCTGAAAGTATCAATTTAACACCTGCCGTAGTGTGCAGGCTTTGAGCGGCTGTTGTCAATGGCAACATGGCTGCCAGTATTTTTGGCAGCAGCCGGTGTAATAATTTATTATTCATAGTGCAGGCTGATTAGTTGAGGATTATTTTTTGACTCCAGCTTATTTTTCAGGTCTCTGATCTCCTGTTGCATCTGGGAGATCATCTTTTGCTGTTCCTGTACTGCTTTTACCAATGGCACCACAAATGCATCATAGCTAAGGCTGTAATGATCATCGGCTGATTGGGGTTTCACGACTCCGCTGAAATCATATCCTGAATTGATTGCTGCTTTTTCAACCTCCTGTGCAATAAAGCCTGTGCGACGGATAGCTGTAGCAGCGTCATAAGATGCCTGCATGGCAGCATTCATCGGTTCATCACTCTTCTTTCCCTTTAACTGTACCGCATCAAAACGTTTTACATCAAATTGATAAGTAACAGGCCGTAATTGCATTATAAAATCCAGTCCCTTTACATCTTCCTGTACTTTGAATTTATAACGCCCATCGGAAGGAGTGGTGAATGGAACCTGTCCTTCAATTTTGGTTACCGAACCATTTCCGATCCTTACTTTATTGGAAGTATTGGCAACAGCACCAGCACCAATTGCCGTGGAATTGGTCATTCCGGCAGTTACATCCGAAAATGATCCCACAGCAGTATTGTTGGTACCATTCACACAGGCAGAAAGGGCATAGGATCCAACAGCAGTGTTCCAATGACCTATAATATTATTAAACGCAGTATGATATCCCAGGCCTACATTGCCCACACCTTCTGTATTGTTTTGCAGGCTGGCGCCTCCGGCTGCTGTATTAAAATTGCCGTTAGTATTATTTATCATTGAATAACCGCCAATCGACGTATTGTCGTGACCAATGCCATTGCCCCGCAAGGCCCAAATGCCCGTTGCAGTATTGGTAGAACCAGTATTAAATTCCAGGGATTGTACACCAATGGCAGTATTGTCAACTCCAGTAGAATTATCCTGAAGGGCAAAATCACCAAAGGCAACATTATTTGTACCAGTAGTATTATTCTCCATTGCAAAGGCACCTACAGCCGAATTATTTATACCATTGGTATTGCTGGCCAGGGCTACCGCGCCAACAGCGGTATTCTGGTGTCCGCCTGTGTTTGCATTTAGGGTAAATTCTCCTACCCCGGTATTATGAAGATCCTGATTAACGACTCCGGATTGATAACCCAGAAATGTATTACCAGTAACATTTGTTTCAATTCTACCCGCAGGATTGTTATTGACTTTAAACACCAGGGGGCTGTTATTTATTGTTCCCAAAAAATTGGAGGATGTTACACCCGTATTGCCTGTAAGCGACCAGTCAATGGTTGTAGAGCCGGTTCCTGTTGCCATTTGCTGCCAGGCTAATCCCGTATTGAAAAAGAAAAAACCTGCTGTAGTGTCATACACCAGTAAACCCTTTGTATTGGGAATTGCCAGTCGGCCACTGGTGCTTACTCGTGGTATTAGAATACCCTTGGTAAAGGATTTTACATCCAGGATGGCATTGGGGTTTGGCAATGATCCATCTTCATTGATTGCCACATTTTGTGAATAGGTTTTTGTTGCAAGCAGACATAAGACTCCTGCGAGGAAAGAGAATAAATTTCTTTTCATGATTAATGATTTATGGTAATGGAAAAAACTACTTCCCAGAGCGATATCCCATTTCAATAAATGCATCCCTGATCCCTTCTCCTATGGCATTGGATAAAGAGTTGAATGAATTACGTTTCCAGAAAACGCTGGCTAAAAGGAGCATCATTTTCATGTATTGCAAGTAAGTAAGAATTTATAGTTATAATAATCTATAACTACCATGCGGCAGTAATGGGTTCATTAATGGTGGAATTCCTTTATTGAATGGAATTCTGGAAATCAGTAAACGGTCATACATTGATTTTACCGTTCATCCCAGAGGCCTGCAGTATGTCTTAAAAGCCTTTCCGCCGTTAGAAAATTCAATCATACCGCTAAGCAATCCAATGCTGCCAATAGCTTGTTTCCTCTCCTACCATTTCAATAGACTATTAATTTTATGATTGCAGTTTTCGTTCTGATATAATTAATCCCTCGCATTTATTATAAAAAGGTAGCATCCCGTAACAGTAACGACTTACGGCGGAGCATAGAGGTATGATCAGTGACCAGGCCCGGCAAGGTGTGGTAGCCGGGCCTTTAGTTCCAAACAGCCATAAAATTGCAGGCCATAGTAAACTTAATTAAAAGGAATGTCAGCTATAACCTTAACAAAACAGAGAACAGGGCATTATTTAACTCCTCTCAGAAAAAAGAAAAGAGTAGAATCGATTGACATTGTAAGAGGAGCCGTGATGATCATCATGGCCCTTGATCACACACGACACTGGTTCCATCATGATGCATATATGTATGAACCTACTGATCTGTCGCGGACTAATGTATTTTTATTCTTTACCCGGTTCATTACCCACTACTGCGCACCAGTATTTATTTTTCTTGCAGGAATATCTGCTTATTTAAATGGAATAAAGAAAACTAAAAAGGAGCTTGCCTTCTACCTGATTACCCGTGGCATCTGGCTCATTTTTGTTGAATTTGCGATCATTTCCCTTGGAAATACATTCAACATAAGCTTTCCATACGTCACATTGCAGGTTATCTGGGCCATTGGAATATGTATGATTGTGCTCGCTGGCCTGATCTATCTGAATCGATCTTTGATACTTGGTATTGCACTTGTGCTTATCGCTGGTCACAATCTGCTGGATAACTTCCATGTAAATGGTACCGGCGCTCTTGCATTTATCTGGTCTGTTCTCCATGAACCAAAAGAATTTATCTGGGGTAGTACAACAGTATTTGTATTGTTCCCGGTCCTGCCATGGATTGGTGTAATGGCGCTGGGCTATTGTATGGGTTCTCTATTTCATTCCAGCTTTGATCCCGAAACAAGGAAAAAACTATTGCTTTATATAGGAATATCCGCTGTGATACTGTTCTTTATCCTTCGCGCATTTAATATTTATGGTGATCCATCCAGGTGGACCGTACAGGATAGTCCCAGCTTCAGCTTCCTTTCTATTTTAAATGTTACAAAGTATCCTCCTTCGTTACTATACAACCTTATTACTCTTGGGCCAGCCATGATCATACTCGCCCTGCTGGACGGCCGCCCATTAAATTCATTTACCCGCAGGGTGGCTGTTTTTGGAAGAGCGCCTTTCTTCTACTATGTTGTTCATCTTTATGTCCTTCATTTTTGCGCGGTTATAGGCGCCATTCTCGCAGACTATAACTGGTATGATATGATCCTCTCCACAAGACGTGACCGGACTCCAGCCCTGCAGGGATTCGGGTTTAATCTCTTTACCACCTATTGTATCTGGATTGGAGTGGTAGTATTCCTTTATCCTCTTTGTAAATGGTTTGATCAATATAAACGGAATAATCAGTCTACCCAATGGTGGTTGACTTATTTCTAATCCTAAACGTATTTTTAATCCGCCCTACCTTTCCTCATAGCAGTTTAATTTTTGGTTTACTAACCTGATGTTTTTACATCGGGTTTTCTTTTACCTGACTTATCTTTACCCTTGTGACTCACCTCTCTCCGAAACTGCTATTACTAACCTGTGCAATCTGCCTGCGATTTACTGTTGGAGCACAATCCCTGCTCCAATATACCCGTCTCACCGCCAGTGATGGTCTCAGCAGCAATTTCATTCAATGTATTTTACAGGACAGGTCAGGAATATTCTGGATAGGAACCAATAATGGATTGAACCGCTATGATGGTTCAACCTTTATTCAATATAGCGTTTTGAGCAATCCTACGCTCACCAATGGAGTGATCACTTCTCTATTTCAGGACCCTGCAGGATATATCTGGATTGGAACAGAAAATGGTCTGAATATTCTTGATCCCACCAGCAACGAAATCCGCCGTTTTATTCATAATGATAACCTGGCAGGGTCACTTCCACCGGGCGCTATCCGAGGCATCCAGCAATTAAAAGATGGTACCATTCTCCTGCTATCGGACCGCTGGCTTGCCAAAGCAGATACCAATTTACGGTTTACACTTCTCCGCGTGAATCCGGCACTCACCCAATCCAATATGGTGATGACAGGAATAGCGGAAAAGGCTAACAATGAGCTCTGGATATCCTTTCTCGATAGTGGAACTGCCCTTACGAAAAGGATAATTGAAAAGGACAAATCAGATAGTATCAGCGCACCTCTATTTTACACTGCCGATCATCCGAGGATATTTGTGGACAGCTCCCAAATCAATTACAGCATTTCCAATGGTGGTCTGAATCGTTACAACCTGGCCAACCGGGTATTTGAACCATGGATCAAAACTGAAATTGCGGATAAAAGCACCAATCTCCATGTGCATACCTGCTACGCCATTGATGCCGATGGAAATATCTGGCAGGGTGCTGAAAAAATCAACCTTGTCAAATACGATCTTAAACAAAGAAAAGCCATTGATTATAAATGGTTGCTTGTCTCCAGCAGCGCAAGTATGACAAATGTTGTGTATAGGGACAATAGTAATAATATCTGGCTGGGCACTGACAATGGCATTATCAGGATATCCAGTCGCGTTTCCTTTTTAGAACCCCTTCCCTTTAGCCTCAATGGGAAGCACCTGCAGAATATCCGGTGTCGCCGCATTATTGTTGATAAGGACAATAACCTCTATGCGGGCACTGAAAATTATGGTTTGATCAGTCGTCCTGTAAATGGAGTAACTACCAGGGCGCTATCTACCTTTGGAGGTTTTGCAATATCACGGTTACCCAATCCGGATAACCGTATCCATGTATTGCTGGACGGTAAATTGGATATCGGGTACATGTACGATCTATGGTATGATAATGACAATTCCATCTGGGTGGCAGGTTATAGTATTGGGCGGTATGATCTGCGGAAAGGTACTCTGGATGTTTTCCTTACAGAAAACAATGAACAATTGAGGCGAGAGAGTATAACCCAGTTCAGTCTTTGCCGGGCGGATAGTCTTTTCTGGACAGGTGGGCAGTTCAACGTTTTTACCTTCAATCCAGCTACCTATGAAATGAAGCCTTTCATAGACAACAGGGGCCTTCAACCTTTTCATGGCACTCCCACCTGGAGTATGGTAAATTATGGTGGTTACATCTGGGCAGGAACGTACAAAGGATTATACACGATCAATCCACATACGCATGAAGTGGCCAGGGATACCGTATTTCCTGTTTCGGATTATGGCATCAATGATATACTTGTTGCCAAAGATGGCAGCTTCTGGATCAGTACAGCCGGTGGAGGGATAATTCATTATAATACTGCTACTCATAAAAGCACTCAATACAGTACGCAGGAAGGGTTAAGTAATAATACCGTTTGTGGCATTCTGGAGGATGACAATAATAATCTGTGGATCAGTACCTACGCCGGACTCAGTTACCTGGATAAAAAAACTGGCCAGTTCACCAATTTCTATGCAAAGGATGGATTGACCACAGACGAATTCAATCGAAAGGCATTTTTCAAACTTCCTGATGGCAGGATGATCTTTGGAGGATTGAATGGTTACACCATTTTCAATCCTCGTGACGCTTTCAGGAATGAAAAGCCGATGAGCCTGATCCTGACCAGATTTACCAAAACCAATGGGAACGGGGAAGTGATGGAAACCATTTTCGGCGCCAATGACCTAAAGAAGATTGTGATAGCGCCCGATGATACTTTCTTTTCATTCGGTGTTGCGCTCACTGATATGTATGATCCCTCGGGGAACAACTATACTTATCAACTTAAAGGATTGGATAATAAATGGCATTCGGCAGGCAATGATGGGATAATATCTTTCAATTCCCCTCCCGCCGGTAATTATACATTGGTAATAAGGGGGAGGATCAATAAAGGATCAATTGCGCAAAATGAGATTATGATCCCCATTACCGTCAGGCAGGTGTATTATAAAACAGCCTGGTTTTTTATCTTAATGATATTGCTTGTTGCTGTTATCATTTATATGGTAGTCCAGTACCGTATACGGCAGATCAGGAAACTGCAGTTATTGCGTACACGGATTGCCAGCGACCTGCATGATGAGGTAGGTGGTTCCCTGGTACGGATCACCATGCTCACCGATGCCATGAAGCGGGAAGGCCAGAAAGATAAGACCGAAGAACAGTTGGGCGTCATCTCAGGAATTAGTCGCGGTGCCATATCTACCATGAAAGATGTAATATGGAGCATTGATGCAAGAAATGATAACCTTATTGGCCTTATTGATCATATACACGAGCACACCCATCAGATGCTGGTACCCGCCCAGATTGAATATGAGTTCAATGATAACGGCTTGCACGGTAACGCTAAAATGCACATGGATTCCCGTCAGCATATTTACCTGATCTATAAGGAAGCGATCAATAATATCGTGAAGCATTCCGGTGCCACACTGGTGAAGATCTCCATATCCCGCCAGGATGGAGTATTCTCACTCCGTATTCAGGATAATGGAAAAGGCATCACAAATGGGAACGGAAGGAGAACAAGCGGACAGGGAATGGAAAATATGAAAATGCGTGCGGCAAAAATGAAAGCAAGCCTTGAAATAACAACCAATAATGGCACAACCATTTTATTGATTGTACCATCAAAATAAAAAAAAGCAATTATCCCACATTTATGGCATGGGTGATGGAAGAGCTGCTGATTAATTTTGAATCCGATGATTAATATAGCTATTATTGAAGATGATGAAGTAGTAAGGAACACGGTGTCTTCCTTTCTCGGCAAACAAAGTGACTTTTCCTGCAAAATTGTGGCACATTCCGTGGATGATTTTATGAGCAAGGCAGGCAAAGTAATGGAACTTGATATTGTGCTTACAGATATTGGTCTGCCCGGCATGAATGGTATAGAAGCCATACCATTGGTCCGTAGAAAGTTCCCGGACGTATCCGTTGTTATGCTTTCTGTTTATGTTGACAGTGACCATATTTTCAAAGCGCTCTGCGCCGGTGCCGTAGGTTATTTACAGAAAGATACTCCCCTGGAGGAAGTAGTTGACTCACTTAAAGTGATCTACAAGGGTGGTTCAGCAATGTCTCCTGCCATTGCCAGGAAAGTAGTTGATTATTTTGCTCCCAAACGTACCTATAATGAACCATTGACGGCAAAGGAACGCCAGGTGATTGCTGCAATGGTGGAAGGATGCAGTTATAAAATGATCGCGCATCGCCTTGGAATTGGACTTGAAACAGTAAGGCATCATATCAAGAATATCTATCGAAAACTGAATGTCAATAGCAAGGGAGAAGTAATTGTAAAATCAATGAAGGGAGAGATTTAATTGTAATTATCCACCGGCTATTCTTTCCACTTTTGCTGGCTGATGTTCTTCATCTCTTTGGCCCAGTTCATCATCTAGTAATATTCCCGCTTCTTCGGTTACTGGCATTTTAGAGGAACGTAATGGGATTTGTGGCAAAAAACAAACCACGATGAGTGCTACTGAAATTAATCCTGAAGCCACCAAAAAGACATCACTTACCGCATCACTGAAGGCACCTTTCGCAGAATTTACAAACTGATTAAAATGAGCAAGAACTGTTGAATGATAAGCAGGAGGAAGCTTGTCCAATAGCGTGCGGATGTGTTGCTGGTTATCCTGATTTAA
>JAJKIP010000205.1 GCA_021154405.1 Segetibacter sp.
TCATCGTTAGGTTATTATTTTTTTTTAGTACGATGGCTTTTCGCTGCTTTTCAGCTCAAGGTCATCGTTAATTTGTTATTTTAATTTTTCGTACAATGGCTTCTCTCCGCCGCGGCGGATCAAGGTCATTCATAGATTTTATGGAGATAGTTTAGGTTAATCCGGCAAAGGATTTATCGCCTTTCTTATAATCGATAACTGATTCCCATTTTCCTGGAACAGGAACAAAACGCAAGCCTTCGGTCCTTCCTTTTTGGGAAGTGAAATAACCAAAAATGGCCAGCTGTTTTAACTGCTGGAAATAATGATTGGGCATTGGTTGCGCTTTGATATCGTCTGTTGGCTTTTCCTGGCCCTGTTTGTTCTTTTCCTGCGCAAGTCGTTTTTCATCTGCCTGCTTTTTCTTATACTCAGCTACTTCTTTATCTACTGAGATCAATAAGGCTTTACGTTCTTCCGGAGTGGCTTTCATAAATCCATGACCATGCATTTTCTCACAGGCTTCATCCAGTTGTACAATTCCTTTATGAAAGATATCCTGGTCCTCCTTCGTGTAACAATCATTGACCATTACCGTCATGAAGCGTCCAACACCGGCAGCCTTGGCACCTGCTGTACTGGTCTGCGGTAATATTGTTTCGGCAACCTCATCCAGAAAGGCAATGTTTTCTTCACTGAATACCATGGAGACTTCACCGCTATCCGGGTTCTTGCAACCTGTGAGCAGAAAATCGCCGCCTATTACCACACCACCGGTAACAACTGCAATCATTTTCAAAAGTTCTCTTCTATCCATATTGAAGGGGTTTGATTGTTAGAGATTTTGTTTCTTTAATTCTTTAACTGCAAAATCAACTGCGCGTGCAGTAAGTGCCATATAAGAAAGTGATGGATTCACGCAGGAAGCTGAAGTCATACATGCACCATCCGTTACAAACAGATTCTTGCAATCCCATACCTGGTTATTGGAATTAAGGACCGATGTTTTAGGATCTTTACCCATGCGTGCAGTGCCCATTTCATGAATGCCCCAGCCCGGCTCACAGCCATTATCATATGCATTCACATTTTTCACACCAGCGGCTTCCAGCATCTCTTTGGCGTCATTCATTATATCTATCCGCATATTCTTTTCATTTTCCTTGAACTCTACATCAAATTCAAGAACAGGCAGACCCCATTTGTCTTTCTTCTCTTTTGAGATCGTGATCTTGTTATCGTGATAAGGAAGCATTTCACCGAATCCACCGATACCCATTGTCCATTTACCAGGCTCACTCAATGCATCCTTGAATTCCGCTCCAATACTATATTCTGCAACCAGCCTGGTCCAGCTTTCACGACTGGCACCGCCCTGGTAACCGAAGCCGCGGAGATAATTTCTTTTCTCACCTCCTGGAAGATTGCGATAACGGGGGACATACACTCCATTTGGACGATAACCATAATAATATTTGTCTTCATAGCCATCCACATCTCCGGATGCACCGATCTTCAGGTGATGGTCCATTACATTGTGGCCCAGTTCTCCACTGCTGCTGCCCAAACCTTCTGGCCAGATATTGGTTGCAGACCGCATTAATATCCAGGCAGAGTTCAATGAGGAAGCGCAAAGGAATACAACCTTGCTGTAGTATTCATAAGTCTGATTGTTCTCTGCATCCAGCACTCTTACGCCTTTTGCTTTTTTTGTATCCTTATCATAGATCACTTCTGTACAGATAGACCAGGGACGTAATGTTAGATTCCCCGTTTTCTCAGCCGCAGGAAGAGTAGAGGATTGCGTGCTGAAATAAGCGCCGAATGGACAACCATTAGAGCAGATATTACGGAACTGGCAGGCTGAATCACGGCCGGGGATCTTTGCTGTAAGATTAGCACTTCTGCCAATGAACATCCACCGCTGATTATTGTAATGTTCCTTTATTCTCTTTGCTACATCCTGCTCAACGATATTCATCGCCATGGGAGGCAGGAATTTGCCATCAGGAAGATGTGGTAATCCTTCCAGTGATCCGCTGATACCTGCAAAGGTTTCAACATGATCATACCAGGGAGCAATATCCTTATAGCGGATCGGCCAGTCTATGGCGATTCCGTCTTTTGCATTTGCTTCAAAATCCAGGTCAGACCAGCGATAGCTCTGCCGGCCCCACATAAGTGAACGGCCTCCAACATGATATCCACGAAACCATCCAAAAGGCTTTTTCTCTACATAAGGATGGTCCTGGTCACTACACCACCAGGAAAGATTTCTTTCATTGAGCGGATAATCTCTCTTAAGCACGGGGTATTCCTCTATCATCTTCTGTGTGCGACCTCCACGGTGAGGATATTCCCAGGGTGGCTTATTACTATCTGCATAATCAACTTTGTGTTTGATATCAAAGCCTCTGTCCAGCATCAGTACTTTGAGTCCTCTTTCAGTAAGTTCCTTGGCCGCCCAGCCGCCGCTGATACCTGAGCCAACCACAATCGCATCAAATGTATTATCTGCCATAGTGTAGTGTATTTTCTAGAGATGAAATAAGAGCAGTAGAATGGTAAAAGTCAACAGTGAATATCGGAAAAGGGGTAGTAAGTAATATGAAAAAAACAGGGAGCTATCGGTTTACCGGCTCCCTGTTTTAAAGTTATTATACATCACAGATCTTTATGGCCTTCTTCAGTTGCGCGATCTTTTCATCATTATTTTCTGCAACCGGGATGAATTCCTGCGCCACATAATCTTTAAATCCTGTTGCCAGTATCGCCTTCATGATAGCCGGATAATATAGTTCCTGTGAATCATCAATGATATGTCTTCCGGGTACACCACCGGTATGGTAGTGACCAAAATAAGTATTCAGGTCCTGAATGGTGCGTATTACATCACCTTCATCTATCTGCATATGATAAATATCATACAGCAGTTTAAAATTGGGAGAACCAACTTTTTTGACTAGTTCAACTCCCCATGGGGATTTATCACACATATAATCCTTATGGTTCACTTTGCTATTGAGCAATTCCATCTGGATCATTACGCCCTTTTGTTCTGCCAGGCTCATGATCTTCTTGAGACCTTCGGCGCAGTTATCCATTCCAGTCTGATCATCCATTCCCTTGCGATTACCACTAAAACAAATCAGGTTCTTATAACCGGCTTTGGAAACAAGGTCAATATGCTCTGTATAATTTTTAATGAGTTTCTCGTGATTTTCCTTGCGATTCCATCCATCTGCAATACCCAGTTCGGCACCATTGCACATGGAAGAAAAGATACCGTACTTCTGAAGAGTTGGCCAGTCTTTGGGACCAACCAGGTCTATGGCATTAAAGCCAATTTTCTTAACCACTTTGCATAGTTCTTCAATTGAAATGAAATTATAGCACCATGCACAAACAGAGTGGTTGATATTACCTTTCATTTTGAAGTTTTCGGCGGATTCGCGGGAGACGGAGGCTGATAATCCGCTAACAGTGCCGGCAGCCAAAGCGCCGGTTGCTATTTTTTTCAGGGCCTCTCTTCTGTTGGATTTCTTCATGTATAACAAACAATCTTAGTCAAGTTACGAATTTCAGGCTAACTCAGGCTACAGCCTCTTTATGAGCAGCTGGCGATTTCTTTCTTACAAAATAGATTACTATAAATACAACCAGCAGAATAGCTGGCATAACAGCCACTTTTATAAGAGTTTCAGGGCCCGCAGCTGCTTCCGCTTTTGTTGCATCAGCGCCACTAGCAATAGCTGCGGTCCTTGCTTTATCAAACCAACCTCCCATAATGGGTATTATCAGAGATACAGAAAACATACCTGCTCCCCCCATCAAAGAAAGTCCAAGTGCCCCGGTTTTTGGAAGATATTCTGAAACAAACCCCAACATAGTGGGCCAGAAAAAACAGATACCTACTGCAAATACAAAGGCAGCAGCGAATGCAAGGTAACCGGTTGACACACTTAATAATATTAAACCCAGGCAAGAGAATAATGCAGAGAAGATAAGCATGCCATTGGGGTTGAGTCGGTGAACTACAGGACCCGCAAAACTCCTACCCAATGCCATCAGTCCATTTATAAACACAAGGACAAGGATCCCGGATACTTTTGCACTTTCCAGTAATTTAACGATCCAAGTATTGGTTCCCAGTTCGGTGGCACCGCTGAGGAACATACAAAGTATCATTACAATGAACAGTGGGTTTAGGCAGGAGGCAAACATATCCTTCGTACTAACATTCTTTTGTACACGTTCAGTCTGTGGGAAAGTAAGACGCCAGAACATTATACCATAAATTATTAAAGGAATAAATAGTGTGGCGATAAGGACTCTCCAATCCATGCCTAATTTATCAAGTAGCAAATAAGCTAAAAGACCTCCGATTACAATTCCACCTGGGAACCACACGTGGAAACGGTTCAACATGGTAGTTTTATCATTCGGATAAAGGGTTACTGTTAATGGATTGCAGGCGGCTTCTACCATTCCATTCCCGATACCGATACAAACTGTACCAACAAATAGCATTGTAGCATCTTTTGCAACCAGGTAAATTATAATTCCTGCTGCCTGGCTTAGAAATGCAATACCCAACAGTCTTTTCATACCTAAAACATCACAAAGTGGTCCACCAATAACCATTGCTATTGTAAAACCATAAAAGGCAGGGGCGAAAATCCACCCTAGTTGGGCATCAGTTAAAGAAAACTCCTGGCCCCACTTAATGGTTAGGGCTGCCCTGAAGGCAAAGGTCATCGCAGTTACGATTAACGCAATGCGACTGGCAAGGAAAAGTTGCTTGGGATTAACTGCTTGCATATCGTTAGTTGGCTTTTAAAGGTTGTAAAACTTAAATGTACTATTTTTAGAAATATTTTTACATTCGAGCCTCACAAATAAAATAAAATCAACAATTTTCGCCAAATGAACAGGAAATTACGGATGGGTATGATCGGTGGTGGTAAAGATGCCTTCATCGGTGCAATTCATCGTCATGCCGCCTTTATGGATGGCCAGATAGAACTGGTATGCGGTGCGCTCAGCATCAACCCGGATATTGCAGTTGATTCTGGTCGCAGTTTATTTTTACCAGAAGACAGGATCTATCTTAATTATGATGAGATGATCAAAAAGGAAGCTGCGCAGCCTGCCGATAAAAGAATGGACTTTGTAACGATCGTTACTCCCAACTTCGCGCATTTTGATCCTGCCATGATGGCTTTGGATAATGGCTTTAATGTGGTGATTGAAAAACCAATCACTTTTACACTTGATCAGGCAAAACAATTGAAGAAAAAACTGGACGATACAGGTTTGTTACTTTGTCTCACACATACCTATTCCGGTTATCCCATGGTTAAGCAGGCACGTGCCATGATACAGGATGGAAAGTTTGGCAAGGTCCGCAAGATATATGTTGAATACCCGCAGGGCTGGCTTAGCAAACTCACGGAAAGAGAAGGCAATGCCCAGGCTGCATGGAGAACTGATCCTAAAAAAAGTGGCAAGAGTGGATGTATGGGCGATATCGGTACCCATGCCGCACATCTTTCTGAATATATAACTGGTTTAAAGATCACAAAGCTCTGTGCAGACCTCAACATAATGGTAGAGGGTCGTGCACTGGATGATGATGGCAATGTATTATTGAAATATGATAATGGCGCTGCCGGTGTGCTCATGGCATCACAGGTAGCAGCGGGAGAAGAGAATGCACTGAAAATCCGTGTATATGGAGAGAAAGGTGGTATTGAATGGGCACAACAGGAACCAAATACTTTATTGGTAAAATGGCTGGATCAGCCAACGCAGATATTAAGGGCCGGAGGTAACTATGGTGATCGCCTGAGTAGCTATGCCGTTAAAAACTGTCGAACTCCAGGAGGACATCCGGAAGGTTACCTGGAAGCGTTTGGCAATATCTATAAAAATTTTGCAGCTACACTGGCTGCGAAGCTGGATGGTAAACAGCCCTCAAAAGAAAACCTCGACTATCCCAAAGTGGATGAAGGGATTCGTGGTATGGCATTTATTGATAACGTAGTTGCATCTTCTGCTTCCAAAGAAAAATGGACAGATTTCGCGATATGATTATAATTAAAGTATTTTAAGATGATCTCGATCCGCCCAGGCGGAGAGACACCATCGTTCCAAAGAAAATAATAAAATAGCGATGACCTCGAAGAAGCCATGGTTCCAAAATAAAATAACAAACTAGCGATGACCACTATTCAAGGCCCGGCCATATTCCTCGCCCAGTTCATGGGTGATAAAGCTCCCTTCAATAACCTGAAGTCTATTTGCCTCTGGGCAGAAAGCCTGGGTTTTAAGGGTGTTCAGATTCCAACATGGGATAACCGCTGTATTGATCTGCAGAAAGCAGCTGAAAGTCAAACTTATGCTGATGAAATAAAAGGCATAGTAAATGAATGCGGGCTGGAAATAACTGAATTATCAACTCACCTGCAGGGGCAGCTGGTGGCAGTTCATCCGGCATATGATACTTTATTTGATGGCTTTGCTCCTGCAAGTGTGCATGGCAATTCAAAAGCAAGAACCGAATGGGCTGTGCAGCAATTGAAATGGGCAGCCAAAGCTTCCCGGAATTTAGGATTGAATGCACATGCTACATTTAGTGGCGCGTTACTTTGGCCTACAGTATATCCCTGGCCACAAAGGCCAGCCGGACTGGTGGAGACCGGATTCAAAGAGCTTGGCAACAGATGGAAGCCCATCCTTGATGAGTTTGATAAACACGGAGTGGATGTTTGTTACGAGATCCATCCTGGAGAAGACCTTCATGATGGTGAAACGTATGAGCTGTTTTTGAAGGAAGTCAATAATCACCCGAGGGCCTGCCTCCTGTATGATCCATCGCATTTTGTATTACAATGCCTGGACTACCTCACCTATATAGATTATTATCATGAGCGTATAAAAATGTTCCATGTTAAGGATGCGGAATTCAATCCAACCGGCAAACAGGGGGTTTACGGTGGATACCAATCCTGGATCAACAGGGCTGGAAGATTCCGTTCACTGGGTGATGGTCAGGTTGATTTCAAAAGCATTTTCAGTAAACTGGCGGCGTATGACTACAAAGGCTGGGCTGTGCTGGAATGGGAATGCTGCATCAAACACCCGGAAGATGGAGCTGCTGAAGGAGCCGTCTTTATCCAGGATCATATCATCCGCGTAACCGATAGAACATTCGATGATTTTGCCAATACCGGAAATAATGAAGCCTTTAACCGGAAAGTATTAGGCATATAATCTGATTGATTAGCTTATATCATTACTACTATCTTTGTGACTCCAACTTTTAAAAAAATCGTTTATGAAAAAATTATTGCTGATTCCCGTAGCATTGCTTTCGCTTATTGCCTGTAACAACAACAGTTCAAGTACTGAAGAAAAGAAAGATACTGGAACCACCACAACTAATACAGCACCTGCTGAAGTAGATATTTCTGCAAACCCGGATTATAAAGCGGGCCTGGCGCTCATTGCCAAAAATGATTGTCTTACCTGCCATAGCGTAAATGACAAGATCAATGGTCCTGCTTACAAAGATGTTGCAAATAAATATGCCAATGCAGGAGATACCATTGTAACGCATCTTGCAAAAAAGATCATTGCTGGTGGTAGCGGCGTTTGGGGTGAAATCCCTATGACTCCACATCCAACAGTGTCCCAGGCGGATGCAGAGCAGATGGTGAAATACGTTCTATTACTCAAAAAATAATTTTAAATAAGATGCGAAAATTATTGATTCTTGCCGCTGCGATATTGGCACTTTCCTCCTGCAATAATACAGGAGATGATAAGAAGGATGATTTGCCAGATGATTCTACCAATAATGGTGGAGGAGGAGCTCAGGCAGCATCCATGGCTGCCAAGACAGATGCTGATGGTTATACCGTTTTATTTGATGGAATATCCACGGCAGGCTGGCATCGATATGGCGGGGGAATGCCAGGTACATCCTGGAAAGTAATGAATGGTGAGCTCATACTGGATAGCGCAGCCAAAATGGATGGTGGTAATCTTGTGTCAAATGATGAGTATGAAAACTTTGATTTGAAGCTGGAATGGAAGATCGCAAAAAATGGCAATTCTGGTATCATGTGGGGTGTTCATGATGATTCAACAGAATTCAAGGAGCCATATTATACCGGGCCTGAAATGCAGATCGTGGACAATGAAGGCCATCCCGATGGCAAACTCGTAAAACACCAGGCAGGTGATCTTTATGATCTCATTTCCAGCAGTACCAAATCTGCAAAGCCTGCTGGTGAATGGAATGAAGCAGAAGTTAAATTGGTGAATGGCAAGCTGGACCTTTATCTGAACGGTAACAATGTTGTTTCCACCACCATGTGGGATGATAACTGGAAGAAAATGGTAGCAGGCAGCAAGTTCAAACAGTGGCCTGCATTTGGAACCTTTAAAAAAGGGCATATTGTTTTACAGGACCATGGTAATATGGTTTCCTTCAGAAATGTAAGGATCAAGACCTTGTAATCAGAACATTATATTATCGTAAATGGTAAAAAGCAGACAGGTTTCCTGTCTGCTTTTTTTATTCACCCCTGTGCGTAACGGCCATGGTGCTATTTGATATACACCTTATTTTGTTTACTTTTCTTAGACCAATTTCTTAACCAAACAACTGATATGAATAACGATTTGCTTTCCGACATTAACTGGCTGGCCGTTCTGGTAGCAGCCGTAGCCTATTTTATCCTTGGCGCAATCTGGTATTCCAAAGCTTTATTTGCTCCCAAATGGGCCAAACTGGCAGGTATCCAAATGAATGATGAGGCTAATAAGAAAGGTCTTGGCGCCATGATGCTGGGGTCTTTCATACTGATTGCCGTTACCTGCATTGCCCTTGCGCTCCTGGTTGTACGCATGGACCTGTTCGTTCTTACATCAGGTCTGAAACTCGGTTGTATTACCGGTATCTGTTTTGCTACTACGGCCGTATCCATCTCATTCATTTATGAAAGAAGGCCAACTGCTCTCTATTTTATAGATTGCGGGTATCACCTCGCAGGTCATATTGCGGCGGCTATTATTCTTGTGCTCTGGAGGTAGGATTATTCCACCTTGGTGATCTTGAGAATATTTGTTGGCAGATGCAGGTGTACGGGTGTACTTCCTGTATTTACAACCACGTCATTTACCTTGATGAATCCTCTTTCTTTCAGAATGGTTATCTGATCAAAGATGATATCATCCAGGCTCTCTTCTTCGTCGTAGTAAAAGGCACGCACGCCCCAGCTCAGGCTAAGCTGGTTGACGAGTTGTTTCTTCTTGGTGAAAATATAGAGAGTTGATTTGGGACGATAGCTGCTCAATACAAATGCTGTGTATCCGCTTTGGGTCATGCCAATAATTGCATTGGCTGAAATATCACTACCCAGTTTACAGGCATTATAGCAAATGGCATCACTCAAAAAGGAAGGAGAGTGAGGGATGGGACGAAGATCTTCCTGACGGTTATAACGGTATTCAGTGGCTTCAACTTCCATGATGATCTTCCGCATGGTTTCAACCACCAGAGTTGGATGATTACCTGTTGCTGTTTCACCACTAAGCATCACCGCATCGGCCCCTTCCAGTACAGCATTGGCAACGTCTGTGATCTCACTGCGGTTAGGTTTAACCCGGTCGATCATACTCTCCATCATCTGCGTTGCTACTATTACCGGCTTGCCACGGTGAATACATTTGCGAATGATATCACGCTGGGCCATTGGTACTTTTTCCACTGGTAACTCAACACCAAGGTCACCACGGGCCACCATTACACCATCAGATTCTACAATTATATTCCGGAGATCAGCAAGGGCTGAAGGCATTTCAATCTTTGCCATCACCTTAATAGCGCTGTTTTTGTCGGTACAACGTTTTTTGAGGTCTACAATATCCTCTGCTTTGCGGACGAAAGAAAGCGCTACCCAGTCCAGTTCATTATTGATGATGAATTCAAAATCTTCAATGTCCTTCGGGGTCATGGAAGGGAGAGAGATAGCTGTATCCGGCAGATTCACTCCTTTTTTGGGAAGCAGAACCCCGCCATAGGTAACAGTTACTTTCACATCTCCGGCGGCAGTAATTTTTGACACTACCACTTCCAGCTTACCATCATCAATCATTATCTTTTCACCCACTTTTACATCAGAATGAAGGTCAGGATAGGAGATATAAATTTTCTCTTTGGTGCCAATTACTTTTTCTTTTGAAGTAAACGTTAGCACATCACCCGGCTCTATTTTCAGCGCGCCATTTTCAATTTCACCAACACGAAGCTTCGGACCCTGCAGGTCACCCAGTATGGCAATATTATATGGCTCAGTCTTATTGATCTTGCGAATATGTTCAATGACCTGCAACTTGTTCTCATGGGAGCCATGCGAGAAATTCAACCGGAAGATATTTACACCTGCTTTTACCAGTTCCAGCAATTTATCATACGTGTCACAGGCAGGTCCCACGGTGGCTACAATCTTTGTTTTATGGAAGGTGTGCTGAAAACCAGCTTCCCTGTCCATGTCCTTGTGCAAATATTTCTCTGCTTTCTTTGCCATTACGGTTTGTTCTATTAGAATGTTCTTATGTGGTTTTGTATAATCAGTATATCAGGAAGCCAGTATTTTAACAATCTTCATCCATTCTTCACTGATATTTCCCTTATCCTTCACTGCTTTTTCAAGAGGGATATAACTCATTTTATTATTCTGGATACCTACGAATACGTTGTGTCTTCCTTCCATCAAACACTCAACCGCATGATAGCCCATTCGGCTTGCAATGAGTCGGTCGATGCAGGTGGGTGACCCACCTCGCTGAATATGTCCCAATACGGCAACACGTATCTCAGCATTTGGAAGGCTGCCCTGCAAGGCTTTTTGCACTTCATAAGCACCACCCACAATATCTCCTTCGGCAACAACAATCAGGTTTACGAGTTTCTTGCGTCGTTCCTTTTCCTGGAGGGTTTTGATGATATCCTTGATATTGGTCTTCCGTTCCGGGATTAGAATATTTTCAGCACCTGTGGCGATACCACTGTGAAGGGCAATATATCCGGCATCACGGCCCATTACTTCAATGATGAAGATCCGGTCATGCGCGTCCATGGTATCCCTGATCTGATCAATAGCGCGAACAGCTGTATTGACAGCCGTATCGAACCCGATGGTGAAATCGCTTCCATGAATATCCTTATCGATGGTACCTGCCAGGCCAATGCAGGGAATATCAAACTCCTGGCTGAGTTTGCAGGCGCCACGGAAGGAGCCATCTCCTCCTATGATCACCAACCCATTAATACCGCGTTTTTTGAGTGTTGTATAGGCCTTCTTTCTTCCTTCTGGCTCGTAGAATTCCTTGCAACGGGCAGTTTTAAGGATGGTGCCGCCCCGTTGGATGATATTGGCCACGGATTTGGACTCCATTTTAACGATATCATCGTCTATCATGCCCTGGTAACCGCGCATGATGCCATAAACTTCAATTCCGTGATAAATAGCGGTCCGGACAACGGCCCTAATAGCTGCATTCATTCCCGGCGCATCTCCTCCTGATGTGAGAACTCCGATCTTAGTAACTTTTTTAGCCATTAATTCTTGCTATAGCTTTTTTTAATGTGTAATGAACTGGTTATAGGTGAGGCAGCAATCGTTATTAATCGCTCCAAAAATAAGGTATTGTTGGCATTAGTCTTTCAACGCGCTGAAGTAATGTATCCGGCTGCCTTTCGATAGGATTTCTGGCACTCAGCAGCCCTGCTCCTCGTTTTCTTGGTATGATCGTTTGTTTTTATAAATTTGATTACTGCAATCGATTAAACTGCTAAATTTTTGGACATGAAGAGCCTGTTTTCTTTATTATTTATTACTTCCACACTAATGAGCACCGCACAACTTAAGTACCCTGCAACTAAAAAGACCGATTTTTCTGAAGATTATCATGGAACGAGGGTTGAAGACCCTTACCGCTGGCTGGAGGACGACAACAGCGAGGAAACAAAAAGCTGGGTCAGGGATGAGAACAAAGTAACCTTCGATTATTTATCAAAGATCCCATATCGTGACGAGATCAAAAAGCGACTGGAAATGTTATGGGACTATCCTAAATATTCTTCCCCATTTCAGAAAGCTGGGTATTATTATTTCTTCAAACAGGAAGGATTGCAGAACCAGGCCGTGATGTACCGGCAGAAAGGAATTGACGGCGAACCGGAAGAATTCCTGAATCCCAATACGCTGAGCAAAGAAGGTATTGCCGCCCTTGCGGGTTTCAATTTTAGCAAAAACGGAAAATACATTGCCTATTCCATTGCAGTGGCGGGTAGTGACTGGCAGGAAGTATATGTGATGGAAACATCAACCAAAAAATTGTTGAGCGATAAGATCCAGTATGTAAAATTCAGCAATTATAGCTGGGATAAGGAAGATGGATTCTATTACAGCGGTTATGACAAGCCCGATGAGAAATCAAAGCTGAGCGGACAGAATCAGTTCCATAAAGTCTTTTATCATAAGCTGGGAACGGAACAATCAGCCGATAGCCTTGTATATGAAGACAAACAACATCCCTTGCGGTATCATTTCGGCGGATTATCTGAAGACGGCAGGTTCCTGGTATTAAATGTTACAGAAGGAACCAGTGGTGCTGAAATCTGGTATCTCGACAAACAGAGCAAAAGTTCCAAACTTCAACTACTGATCCCCGGTTTTGCTACTGAACCCGATTTTGTAGATAATCATGGCGACTTCTTATTGATCAAAACGAATGATAATGCGCCAAATTATAAAGTGGTGCTTATTGATCCAAAGAATCCTGATAAGAGTAAGTGGAAAACCATAATTCCTGAAAAAGAGGAAGCGCTGCAAAGTGTTTCTACCGCAGGTGGTTATCTCTTCGCACAATATTTAAAAGATGCATCCACCAAAGTATATCAATATACCTATGATGGAAAGCTGGTGAGAGAAATAACATTACCGGGAATAGGTTCCGCAACAGGATTTGGTGGCGAAAAAGAGGATAAGGAATTTTTCTATACTTTCTCCTCCTTCAGCACACCTCCTTCCATTTACCGGTATAATATTGGCGATGGTCAATCCAGTTTATTCAGGAAGACTAAAACAAATATGAACACGGATGATTTTGTGACGGACCAGATATTTTATAAGAGTAAGGATGGCACCAGAGTGCCAATGTTCCTGACCTATAAGAGAGGGATTGATCTCAGCAGTGGGAAAAATCCTGTATTGTTGTATGGATATGGAGGTTTTAATGTTCCAATTACTCCTGCTTTCAGCATCAGCAACGCATTTTTCATAGAGCAGGGTGGGATCTTTGTAGTAGCTAATCTGCGTGGAGGAAGTGAGTATGGAGAAAAATGGCATAAGGCCGGCATGCTGGAGAAAAAACAGAATGTATTTGATGATTTCATTGCTGCTGCAGAATTCCTGATAAAGAAACGTTTCACCAATCCTGATAAGTTAGCTATTAAAGGAGGAAGCAACGGAGGATTATTAGTGGGAGCTGCCATGACGCAAAGGCCTGAACTATTTAAAGTTGCTTTACCACAGGTTGGCGTAATGGATATGCTTCGCTTTCATAAATTCACGGTGGGCTGGGGCTGGACAGTTGAATATGGAAGTTCAGACAGCGCTAATCATTTCCCTTTCCTCTATAAATATTCTCCTTATCATAATTTAAGGAAAGGAGTTCACTATCCGGCTACCCTGGTAACAACGGCTGACCATGATGATCGTGTGGTACCTGCGCATTCCTTTAAGTTTGCCGCAAGATTACAGGAGTATCATAATGGCAGCAATCCTGTTCTCATTCGGATTGATACCAATGCAGGGCATGGTGCAGGCAAACCAACCAGCAAACTCATAGAAGAAGCGGCAGATACCTGGAGCTTTTTAATGAAGAACCTGGATATGCCTTTTAACAATGACCCCAGTGCTGTTAAGTCGAATGATGGAAAGAAACCAGCTCAAAAGAAAGCGTTTTAAATAATTTAATTGGTGAAAATTCTCATTACTGGCGCCAATGGATTCCTTGGCCTTTACCTGGTTGAACAATTACTGGAAAAAGGATATGAAGTAATTGCCACAGGAAGGGGAGGATCGCGGCTCCCATTTAATGGCAGGTCAGGATTCACCTATGCATCCATGGATTTCACCAATATGTATGATGTGCATGATGTGTTTGCAACATTCAAACCTGAAGTGGTGATACATGCCGGCGCCCAAACCAAACCGGATGAGAGTGAGCTGAATCAAATGGAAACCTATCTTACCAACGTGGAGGGAACCGTGAACCTGTTGGTGAATGCCGCTGAGATACAATCCTTTTTTTTATTCCTATCCACTGATTTCATCTTTGATGGGGAAAAAGGAATGTATAAGGAAGAGGATGAAGCAAAGCCAGTTAATTATTATGGAAGAACCAAACTGGAAGCAGAAGAACTGGTGAAGGATTATGAAGCTGATTGGGCAATAGTACGTACGGTACTTGTATATGGCATGCCGCCCGAAGGACGTGGAAATATCCTTACGATTGTAAGGGACAAACTGGAAAACGGAGAGGTCTATAATGTGGTGGATGACCAGGTGCGAACTCCTACTTATATAGGTGATTTGGCCAGAGGCATTATAAGTATAGTTGAGAAAAAAGCAAAAGGTGTTTTTCACCTCTCGGGTAAAGATGTTCTTACGCCTTACCAGATGGCAATTAAATTAGCTACTTACCTGGGGCTTGATTCCTCTCTTATCAACCGGGTTACTGCATCCAATTTTTCGCAGCCAGCAAAACGTCCGGCTAAAACAGGTTTCGATATCAGTAAGGCTAAAAAAGAGATTGGTTATGATCCAATCTCCTTTGATGAGGGGTTAGTGAAAACTTTTTTTCAGAAATGAAAGTTGGCGCGAAATCCATTAAGGCTCATTCCACGTAACTATTCCTGTCTCGGAATCAGCCAACTCTGGTATCAACAATTAATTCCATTCATTTTAAACAAAGAAATTATGAAAAAATTCCTCATCGGGAGCCTGTCAGCTATTGTCTTAACGGCTGGTGTCATTTATGCAGCGGACCATATTGATGCTCCTGCTGTAACAGGCACAGGCAATAAAAGCCTGGGCAATGATATTACTGATGTTTATGCCTTCCAAAGCCCGGCCGATAACACTAAAATGGTGTTTGTATTGAATACACAGGGCTTGATGTCTCCCGCTGTTAGTGGAGCTGCTGTATTTCCCTCCAACACCATGTATGAGATAAATATTGATAATACAGGTGATAATGTAGAGGACATGGTTATACAGGCGCTTGTTCAAAATGGCAAGTTGAGAGTCTACGGTCCTGTAGCTGTAGGTACACCCGGTACAACCAGCATGGTTAGAACAGGTGGGACGTTTACTGAAGTAGCCGTAACAGCATATGGGGCTGCATCACCCAGTATTGGTACCAGTTCAAATGGTGTCAAAGTATTTGCTGGCCCACGTGATGATCCATTCTTCTTTGATCTTACCCGCTTTAAAGAGATCATTGCAGGTACACAAACCGGATTTAGAAATCCAGGTGTTGATGCCTTTGCAGGTACCAATGTTATGTCAATTGTAGTTGAAGTTCCAAAATCAACTTTAGGTGGCGCTTCTACCATCAATGTCTGGGGCGAAACAAAAACCAAATAATATAAAATTAAAA
>JAJKIP010000206.1 GCA_021154405.1 Segetibacter sp.
GGCTTATCCACCTTATTGCGGACATAATTTATATATACATCTATGATATTGGTATTTGTATCGAAGTCAATGTCCCAGACATTGATTGCGATATCAGCGCGACTTACCACCTTATTCTTTCTCCTTAGCAGGAATTCCAGCAATTGAAATTCCTTTGCCGTTAGATTAATGATATTGCCATTACGGGATACTTCCCTGGCATCCAGGTTCATGACCAGATCATCCGCCTTTAAAATGGTTCCAATTGGCACCAATGGATTACCGGAACGCCTCAGGAGCACCCGGATCTTCATCAATAATTCCGTGAATTCAAATGGTTTTATTATAAAATCATCAGCCCCGGCATCATATCCTTCAATCTTTTCTTCCAGTGAATTTAAAGCGGTTAACATGATCACCGGTATTTCCGGGTTGGAAGCCCTGATCAATTTACAGAGTTCATAACCATTTGTACCAGGAAGATTGATATCGAGAACGATTAGATTGAAGGGCAGCGATTGGAATAATTTATACCCCAGGGTGCCATCATAGGCCACCTCTACTTCAAAACCCTGTTCTACCAGCCCAAATCTCAGTGTATCGGCTATCCTTTGTTCATCTTCTACCAGCAATATCCTTCTTTCGTCCATTCCCTGATTTTTAATTTCACAAGGTAAGATTTGTAATTATAAAGGAAATCTGACCTTATTTTTCTAATTCCATTTTAATATGGCTTTAATTCCTTCTTAAGGCGCGAGGGCTACATTTACCCGGGATGACCATCAACTTCAGCAAAATCCTGATCCCTGTTGATTTTAGCGTAAATACCAGGGTAGCAATTCGCAAGGCATTGTTCCTCTGTGAAGGGGCGAATACTGCTATTCATTTGTTGCATGTTATGCCCGGGCGCCCAGCCAAATACTCGATTATCCACCAATTTTTTGCCAGGTATTCATATTCCAATGACCAATCGGATATAAAAGCATGCAGGGAAAAACTGGAGCAGTACAGGAACTATATTTTGAGTATTCGGCCGGATATTGAAATAGCTACATGGATCATTATACAGAAATCCATTGAAGAAGCGATAATAGAAAAATCCAAAAATATCGGCGCGGAGCTTATTGTTATCGGAACCAATTCACACCACTCCTGGCTTCCCTTTCTTAATACGGTGGTACCTGCAACTATTGCAAAAAAATCAGGCATCGCAGTACTAACAGTAAAGCCTGGTGCTGTCAATGACCCAATCCGTACTGTGGTTGTGCCGGTTGGAGATGGATTCCCTTATAATAAGGTAGCTGCAGTCAATGCATTGAAAAAGCGGTTTAGGTTTCAGACCCGGCTGGTTACTTTCCGGTCGAACCAGGATGGAGCTGTAATTGTGCCGGGTTCTGTTTTAAATGCTTACCGGGTCCTTAAGAATAATCCGGAGAGTCAGGTTAGCTATGAAGTGCTGCATGGAAATAACCGGGCAAAGGCAATCCTTGACTATTGCGCCAGGGTAAATGCGGATTTGCTGATAGTAAATCCAGACACAGAAATGAAGATTGGATGGCTGAACAGGCAAATACCTGATGTATTACCTGTTCATTCAAAGACGCAAATTCTTGCAATTAATCAGATTTAAGTATATAAAAAATCAAATGTTATAATGAAGCGATTGAAAATTCTCCTGCCATTATTTTTTTTAGCGATCCACGCCATAGGCCAGGATATTGATACCGGGAAAAAGCATTATTACTATAAGCGGTATAACAGTGCTGAACAATTCTTCCATGATTATCTTAAACAGCAGCCTCAATCCGGTGAAGGATGGTTGTGGCTGGCAAAATCGTATGCGCAACTGCAAAAGGCTGACAGACTCAATGATTCATTATCAAAAGCGCCCGCTGATATACAGGATGACCCTTACTTCCTGTTAGCAAAAGGGATTCAATCTCTCCTCAATAAGCAGGCGGATGCTTCCAGAGTATATTTTGAAAAAGCTATTGATCTGACCAAAGGGAAAAAGCCTGAAATTTTTTCCACAGTTGGAGACGCGCAATTACTTACAAAGGAAGGGAACCTGGACTATGGAATTGAGATGGTCCAAAAAGGGCTTAAAAAGGAGAAAAACAGCAGTCCGCTTTATGTAGTGCTGGGGAATTTATACCTGGCCAAACATGATGGAACAGAAGCATACAGGGCTTACCAGACAGCAATCGATAAAGATGGCGGTAATGCAGAGGCGTATTATCAGCTCGGCCTGATATTTCTTTCTCAAAAAAACACCGATCTGTTTATTGAAAATTTTAAGAAAGCGGGTTCCTCTGATAACAGGTATGCACCGGCCTGGTATGAACTCTATAATTATTACAGGTATACTGACCCGGCAACAGCCATGACCTATTTTAAAGAGTATACCGATCATTCAGATAAAAGCATTGAACAGGAATACGGATATACAGATCTGCTTTATCTGAATAAAGATTATGCCAATGCCATAAACCATGCGAATGCATTAATTAAGAGTGAGGGGATGAAACTCCAGCCCAGGATCCATAAACTGCTTGCTTATAGTCTGGCTGGTTTGAAAGATTCCGCCAATGCGATTGCGCACATGCAGGATTATTTCCATTCAGAAATTGACAGTAATATCATTGTTAAGGATTATGAGCTTATGGCTGATCTTTTTTCATCCCAATCCGGAAAAGAAGATTCTGTAATACTTTATTATAGTAAGGCAGCTGATAAAACGGATGATTCACTGGCCCGGCGTAATTATTTTAAAGAATTAGCCAGGCTTTCAAATTTGAAACAGGATTATGCGGCTGAAGCGAAGTGGAGAGGAAAATTTTATGATAATAATTTCCAGGCCAAAAATATTGACCTTTTCAATTGGGGGCTGGCGTCCTATCGTGCACAGGATTATCATCAGGCAGATTCTGTATTTGGATTATATACAGAAAAATATCCCGACCAGGGTTTTGGATATTACTGGCGTGCTCGCAGTAATGCAGCCATTGATACCACGTTGGCTGAAGGACTGGCAATTCCATATTATCAAAAGCTGGTGACCATGATAGCTAATGATACGCTCAATCCTACGAGTAAGAAGTGGATGCTGGAAGCCTATTCCTACCTGGCAGCTTATGAGACCAATACGGAAAAGGATTATAAGGAGGCGATTGGGTATTTTGACAGGATACTGGAAATAGATCCTCAAAATGATAATGCGAAAAAATATATTTCAATATTGGAACAGAATCTCAAACACGAAAGTTCTTCTAATTAGGTGGAAGTGTTATCTCAGCCCATGTAGGGGCTTATTTGTTGCGTTTTAAGATCCCCGCATTTTTGCGGGGATCTTTCCTGAAGGGGAGCAAAAAATGCTGCCATTCCTTAATATCCTTATTTCTTTTCCGAAATCGCCTGGGTTATATGGAAAAAATCAAAATCCACATAGCCGCCTGTTTTTTCAGTCGCATAATTAAACAAACCAAACCGGTATCCCATAAAATGTGGAAGGGTATAGGACATTTTAAGCTGGGTGCCAATAGGCGTCCAGGATTTTCCATCCAGGCTGTACGAAAAATGCGCTGTATCTCTTTTCTCTGTGAAATCGCATTCGGCTTTGAAGAAAATCCTGTTTTGATTTAGTGGAATGGTTGCTACCTGTTCTGGCTTCCCGGAAGAAGCGTTGATCATAATTATATACTTTCTGCCGGCGCTATCCTTAACTCCTGCCAGTCCATAATTCTTTTGTAACAGACACAGACCTGCAAAATCACCTTCTTTCATTTTGGTTAGATCCAGTGAGGTGGTACCAGTGCAAACAGGTCCAATGGTTCTTTGCGTCAATGTATTTCTCGCTAATAAGAAAGAAGTATCCAGCCTGCCGGTTTTGAGGCGCAGAAAACCTTTTCTTTCCGTAACGGACCAAAGTGAATTATCGGGGTTATGATTCCATTGCCAAATCAATGGCAATGCGGCTTCACCCTTTTTGCGAGTGAATTCATCTGAATGTACTATTCCTGGTATCAGTCCTTTGCTTGCCGGAAGATCCAGTGATTCGGGAGCTTTGCCATTAACTCCAATTACAGGCCAGCCATCTATCCATTTTATAGGCACGAGATAGGGGATACGGCCAACGGATCCAAAATCCCTGAACAGGTATGCATACCAGTCTCCATTTGGAGCATCAATCATTCCGCCCTGTGCCACGCCCAGATCCTGGAAGCCGAGCTTTCCTTCATAGGGGCCGGTTATTTTATCAGCTCTGTGAATAATCACCGTGCGCATTCCTCCCCTCGGCCATGTGATATTGAAGAGGTAATATTTTCCGTTATACCTGAATAATTGCGAACCCTCTGCCGCCAATCCTGGACCACCGCCTGCAGGAAGCATTGCATTTTCAATGATGACCTGTTCGGTTGTTCCGGGTTTTACACCAGACAGGTCAGCATTTAATTCAATAAGTTTGAGTTTGCCACCCCCATAGATCATATATACACGACCATCATCATCAAAAAATAAAGAATGATCATGGTAAGATGGCCGGAATGAGATGGCCTTCCACGGCCCTTTCTCTATGTTCTTTGTTGTATAAATATGAGTTCTGCCTGTAGTCTGGGCAAAAGTGGAAACATAATAAGTGCCATTATGATATCGCAGGCTACTGGCCCATGAACCTTTGCCATAAGTGCTTTTTCCATTGGTCAGGTTCAATTCATCCATATCAGCCAGTGTATCGTAAGCATAACTGACCAGGTCCCAGTTTACGAGGTCTTTGGATTTCATGATCGGTACGCCTGGACTCATATGCATGGTGGTACTGCTCATGTAATAGGAATCACCCACATGAATAATAGAAAGATCAGGGACATCTGCAAAGATGATTGGATTAGTTGCCTTTTGTGCAAATAGCGATTGATGGAATAATACAATAGCGATCACAGCGATCCTTAGCCTCATAAATTAAACTGGTTAAATAAAAAAATAACTGTAACATTTACAAGTAATAAATGTACAGTTATTTTTTTTGAACAAAAGTTTTCCAGGAGCAACAGCGTCCTTTTTCCGGAATAATTATTTCTTTGGCTGAAGCGATTTAATCCATGTTGCGATCTGGGTTAATTCAGCTTTTGACACATGCGCCATCGGTGGCATTTTTGTAGCATATCCTGGCCAGTTAGAAGGATTTGGTTTTTGAATAAGTTGTACAATCTGCGCTACCGTATATTTTCTTTTGGCAATTTCCTCATAAGCGGGGCCTATAACTTTTTTAGTTGGGTTGTGACAGGACAGACAGGTATTCTTCAGCAGAAGCTTCTGTACATCCGCATAAGTTGCTTTTTTTGGTGCTGCAGCAGGTTTGGCGGCTGGCTTTTTGTTGGCAGCAACTGCGTTTGTTTTTGCCATACTGTCAACAGCAGTAGTTGCCATTGCACCATTTTCCAGTTCTGCGAGCGTCCAAAGATCTGTTCTTGATTTATACTCACTCCGGATAGCTGCCACGTCCTGAGTTGAAACAGCAATCCTGGTTGTATCACCAGGCCTGCGGAAACGGCGATAGGCTGATCCAAATTCATAACGGACATAATTGACAACTGATGCAACCCACTCATCTGAATTGGCTCCCAATGATGGCATCACAGAAGGATATTCCTTTCCATCAATCGGTCCGGTCAATCCATGCATTACAATCTTTATCAAAGTGGATTTGTCTGCATTCATTCTCTTTGAATCTGCAAGTGGAGGTGCGGCAAGAGAGGTCGTTCCTGCAACATTTATTCCTTTACCACCTGGTCCGTGACAGGTAACACAAAGGGCATTGAAAATACTGGAACCGGCCAGTATTGATGATCTTTCTTCCACAGGAAGTCCGGCCAACCGGCTTCCATAAACCTTAATATCATTATTGCGGTCCATGGCTTTTTGCGAAGCCAGATATATATCATTCGTTGTATTGGCCGTCAGCAGAGACTGAGCAAGTGCAGCTCCCTGGGATGGTTTAATACTATAGAGCGTATAAAACAGCTGAAGACGAACATCACCAGAGGCATCATTTTTTAGATCAGCAACCCGTGCCAATACTTCAGCATCGTCTTTCTTAATGAATGGCTCGGACAATATGATAGCTGCTTTTCTAATTTGAGGATGTTCATCTTTCAGTGCAGCAAATAAAATATCATGATCAATCGCATCTAAACCATCGAGGGTCCAAAGAGCGTGTAAACGGGCAAGATGGGAAGGAGGGGCGGCCAGACTGGCCTGCTCTCCGCGGAATATTGCTTTTAATGTAGGGATGACTGATCTATCACCCAGTAAAACAATCTGCTTTTGCGCATTATCTCTCCACCAGCCATTTTTATTATCAAGATAGGTTACCAGTTTGCTGGCTGGTTCATCCAGCATTTTAGGTTGCTCACCCTGTTTAAAGCCATCATATACCAGTCTGTAGATCCGTCCATGCCCTATATTTTTTGCCATACCCTTCGCTTCAATCTTCCCGCGCAAAAAGGATCCAGGTCTTGTCCAGTTACCCTGCTGGATAATTCCCCGGTGCATATCTACTATATAAAGGTTACCGTCTGGTCCGGTATAAGTGTTTACAGGTCTGAAGTTCATATCATTTGAGGCAAGGAACTCCTGGCGGTAATAGGCATTTTGAACAATGATCTTTCCCTGGAGGTCAATGACTTTTGCCCTGCGGATCATCCTGGCAACAGGTTCGCAAATCAGTAAGTCACCTGCAAAATCATTTGGAAATGTATTGCCACGGTAAATCGATTGTCCACAGGAAGCGGTAAAATGGTTAAGCGTACTATCGGCACGCAGGCGTTGTAAACCACCCTGCACATCCGGTGTTGCCATTATAGGATATACCTGTTGAAATTCATTGCTGACCTGGTCAGGCATATCCAGCGCGCCATAGGCGGGGTTCATCTGCACGCGCACCAGAGGTTGTTCTCCTCCGGCATTAGACATGAAAATGCGACCATAATTATCGTGGGTAACACCCCACTGGCCGCCCGGTCCGGAATAGATGGAATCTGCCACCATCATTCCATTTTTATACTTAAACCTGACAGGATCATAGGTGATATAAATGTAGTTATCAAGATTCCAGTCAAGACCACTGCGCTGATGCTCCATATTAGCATCGAGAAGGCGATAATCATCTTTTTGAAAAACGGTCCTTTTCTGATCAGCCTTTCCATCACCATTGGTATCCCTGTAGGCATTAATGGTAATAGTATTTGTTTCATTAACCAGCAGTTCATGATTTACACAAAGGATCATTCTCGGTAATAACAGGCTATCGATGAAAATGCTGCTCTTGTCCATCTTGCCGTCATTATTGGTATCTTCCAATAAGGCAATTCGGCTCACAGGTCGTTGCTCTCCTGTTGCATCTGCATCCTGCATATACGTAAGCATTTCTGCTACGTACATTCTTGCATTTCCATCCCATGCAATGGCTACCGGTTCTTTGATCATGGGCTCGCTGGCCACCAGCTCAAGGTGATAACCTTTCGGCAGATTAAAGGTTTTCATACTCGCCTCAGGGCTTAAGTATTCAACAGAAGGTATTGAATCAAATGTCCGGATGGGATAAGGATTTCCAACCAGGTTCTGCGTAATATTTTTTGGTTGACTACAGTTATAAATAATTACAGTCAGCAGCAGCAAGCCGATAATAGAGATTTTTTTCATTTAAATCGAATGAATGATTATTTGCCAGAGGCAATTGATTTTAATTCAGGCTTTTCGCCCATTGCATATTTGATACCACCCAGTACATGTTGGAGATAGAGTGGATCTTCCCATGATTTATTGTCGTGACCCAAAGCCGTGTAGAAGGCTCTGCCACCATCAAAATCATGGTACCAGGCCATTGGGTGATTATCTCCATTGGCGCCTCCGGTATAACTGTTTTCATCAATAGTGATGAGTACGTGCAGGTCTGTGCCTATCCACTTGAAGTTATAGAGTTCGTCAGAGCGTTTCCATACTTTCGGAAGATGGGCCGTAGCAATATTATTTTGATCTACTACATTAAAAACTGCTTCCTGAGGTCTGGGATGATTTTTAAAATAGGCGCCGTTCAATTCGCCAAACCAGGGCCAGTCATATTCAGTATCAGCGGATGAATGGATGCCTACGTATCCTCCGCCGTTCTTAATAAATTGCTCGAAAGCCAGTTGTTGCTGGTCATTCAGAACATTTCCCGTGGTGCATAAAAAAACAACAGCAGCGTATTTCTTTAGATTTTCCGGAGTAAAGTCATCTGCATTCTCGGTAGTGTCAACTCCAAATTTGTTCTTGCTACCCAGTTCCATGATATACTTTTTTCCGGCCACAATGGATTCCTTGTGGCGATAGCTACTTGTCTTGCTGAAAATCAGAATTTTCTTCTTTTTAGGAGGTGCAAAACTGCCCATCAAAATGATTGCTGAAAATAATAGGAGATAGAGGCGCATAGATATATATTATTTATTTCAAATAATAGAGCGAAAGTCTCATTAACAATGCAAGGCCTCTGGGTATAATCCTGAGACGACAAATTTAAGGCAAACCTGCGTTAAATGCATAGGGGTTAAAAATTCCCTGCATTGAAGACTGGAAAGTTACAGGTTCCCCGTTATTTATCAGGGTTGAAACTTGTTGTCCGGTATCGGTTCATTCAGTTTGACACTATCAACTGTTATCAGCAAAATCTGTTGTCCGGCAGTTGTACAGTTAATTTTTCGCGGAAGTTTAATATTTCCGGTCGCCTGGTAGTCGCTGTAAAAAATATCCATTGGGGCCTTGTCCATCTCACTGTTTTTGGAAACCGCCTGTTTCTTTACGAGCGCAAAATCTTTTTTGTCAAAATAATAAACGGCTGTATCGCTTTTCGTCAGCAGTCTTATTTTATGGCAGGGCTGACTGTTTACACTATCCGTTCCGAGAAGTTCCGCTGTATATCCTTTTTGCCGATAATTGATAAATGGGCTCTCCAGTTCAACATCTGCCTCATTGGCTAAAGCAGTAGCCTGTTTGTCTTTTAAAATCGTCTTTGTCTTTTCATTTTTAAAGCCATCAATGCGCCAGCCTACCTTTCCATTATAAGCCTGGCTGAAAGATTTTCCATTAAAGCTTACTATATACAGGTAAAGATTGGGAGCCTTTGACCAGGCTACATAAGGAAAAGCTACGCCTCCATAATTGTAATTTCCTGCTGTGGTAATAGTATTGACAGATTTCCAGTTTTCAGCCCCACCAATAAACTGAATATAACGGTTGATGATCTCATCAGATGTTTGAGATTTGGCGACCAGCGTAGAAAAAAGAAGTAGGGGTAAAAATAACCGTTGGAAGAGCTTCATATCACTTTAGGTATTCTGCAAACTTAATGAAAACATATTTGAGGGCCACGGAAGAGGGGAGGTCTGCCAGATACCAATCAACCGGGTATTTATACGATATAAATCTTAAAATCTTGTATAGGATTATTCACTGAGCATTTTTGGAAGTTTTTTGATTGAAGGTTTGGATACTTTGTATAAGCTCTGCAAAGCTTTGGGTACTCCGGAACTTCTGTTAACTAGCATCACTACGCAATTATGAAGAATAAATCTGACGGATAAGCTATTATCCGGACGGTTGCTTTTTGGATTAATTATTTAACATTAAAATTGTTTGCTTATGAAAAGAAGATTATTCTTTGTCCTGGGATTGCTATGTTTTCTCTCTTATTATTCCTGCACAAAAAAAGAGATGAAGGAAGCAGATCAGATTGCGTCTACAGATGAGGTTACAGGTGAAGACCATCGTAATTCCTGTGCCTGCAAAAATGTATCGGGAATCTTTGATCCCACCTGTCTTGTTTCGCCAAGTTCCCATTGTCAGCTGGACACCATTCAAAAAGGTTTTGGATTTACGGAAGGTCCTGCCGTTGACAGATGGGGAAATGTATTCTTTACTGACCAGCCTAATGATAAAATATATCGTTGGGATGCCTCCACTGGTAAAATATCCTTATTTCTTACAGGAACCGGCCGTGCTAACGGAATGGCATTTGATAAGAGAGGGAACCTGATCGCCTGTGCAGATATGCATGGAGAGGTATGGAGCATTGATAAATGGGGTAATCACAAAGTGCTCGCAAAAAATTACAATGGCAAACTCCTGAATGGCCCCAATGATGTCTGGATCAATCCGGTTACTGGTGGCATGTATATTACAGATCCCATTTTCCCGAGAGGTTATTGGGATGCAGGTGATCCGCGCCAGCAGGCTTGGCCTCCCACGCATTCAGAACAGGCTGCAACAGGAAAAGGCGGACATGTATATTACCTGGCCCCTGGAAGTCATCAGCTGGTAAGAGTTACAACTATGCCAGGCTGGGATGCAGATAGCTGGCCGAATGGAGTGGTAGGAACTCCTGACGGTAAAAAACTGTATGTAAATAAATGGGCTGGAGATAACCTTGGCGGAACCTGGGTATTTGATATTAAACCAAATGGAACACTCACCAATATGAAGAAGTTCATTGATATGGGTGGTGATGGAATGTCAATGGATGAAAAAGGAAATATCTATATCAGCAACGGATTAGGCGTAACAGCATTTAGTCCTAAAGGTGAAAAAGTATTCAATATTCCTACCAATGGGGCAACCAATAATGTATTTGCAGGCCATGATAATAAACTTCTGTTTATTACCGGGCCGGTTGACCGAGTCACCTCCTTAAAGATGAATGTAGAGGGTGTTGAGAGATTTGATGGAAATGAAGGATGGCATGACCACGGACATCATTAATTAATCATTTTTATCGGTTCAATTAAATACAGCAATCATTCGAAACGAACTCCTGTTTTTACAGGAGTTTTTTTTATTAACTGCCAGGATTGTTAAGCTACTCAAATTAATGAGTAAGAATGCATTAGGAGGTAATTACCAATTTACAAAAATTGATCTACCTTTAAATACTGTGACCTGATTTCGTAGAACATCCAAAAGTACCATACCAATCGCTTTTATAACCGCAAATCGTTTTCGATGAAGAACGCAGAGGCAGGGGAGAATATCAAGACCTCAAAACCAGGAAAAAAAGCTGCTGGTATCAAGACCGATCCTTCACTCCAGGA
>JAJKIP010000207.1 GCA_021154405.1 Segetibacter sp.
ATGAATAGTTCCTGTGCCCCATTAATGTTGCCATCTCTTCCAGCACATTCCATTCTTCCTTATTATACGCAAGGTGTACGGAACCTACGGGATCATACCAAATCTTTGCTTCCTTTCCTATCTGTTCCCAGATTGACCGGGATGACATTGCCATTTCATACATCGCGCCTTCAGGCTGACCAACCGGCCATATCATTCCGAAATTCCGAATGGAAGCGCCTTGCGCCTTTGGACCGCGCTCCAAGACCGTAACTGCAACACCGCGAGATGCCAAAGCCCTCGCCGTAGCCAGGCCAATGATCCCCGCTCCTATTACAATAGCTTTATCAGGCATACTTTAATTGATTGGGTAAAAGGGGTGTACTGACCTTGTATTTTTTATGGAAATAGGCGGCCGACAAACCCACCAGCAATATCCCAATAACGGAAACGATCAGGATCATTCGCACAAAAAATAAGGTCCACGAATTTTCCAGGTGCATAAAGTTTTTGACTAGCAATACCACATCACTTCCTAAATAACCAAAGGAATCTGCCAGATAGATAATAAACCCGGCATTGCCTGCATATTTAAATGCAGCGATCAGCCGGTCAAATAACATACAATTGAACGGAACATAACCCATATAGAGGCCTATGCCCGTAAGCGTCATCCACCAGAATGGCGAGATTATGCCAGTAGTGAATAATATGGTTGACCCTATACAAACAAGAAATCCTGCCATCACCACGGCATGATTGATCAGTAATGCATTGATATTCTTGCGAACTAAAATAAGCAGGCTCATTAAAACCAATACCACCAGTGAAGCAGGGATCTCACTCCTCGTAAAAACAGAAGCATCCTTTCCCTGCCCCAGCTCATTCCAGATATCTGCAGCAAAATTGCTACGGTAATCACGGATAATCGTCAATAACACATAGGCAATGATCAACAATACCAACCCGGGTAAAAATGTCCGAATAAAATCATTCCGGGTTGATCGGGTCATTTGCCTTCGCTCAGTTCGTAATAATATATCCTTACTGGTAGGCTGCGGAGTTTTTCCCAATAGCCAGGTGAATAATAATAAGGGCGGAAAGAAAAGCAATCCGGTAACCCAGGGCATCCACCACTGATCAATGCCAATCGTCAACATTACAAATTTGCCGGCAGTCTGCGTAAATCCGGAAGCAAATATGAAACTGGTTGCCAAAACAGCTCCGAGGAACTCAGTTGTCTGTCTCCCTTCCAGGTAACTAAACACCAATCCGTATATAATTCCCAATGGAAATCCATTGATCAAAAGGAAAATAATATTGTAAGGAGCAGGGACGATAGCAAATAAGAGCAGCGCTATCCAGCCAACAGCTATCAGTTTGATGATGGTAATGGTCCGCTTTTCGTTCTTCAGTTCTGCAATAAACCGGATACCATAGAATTTACTTAATGTGTATCCAATGGTTTGTGCGATGACCAGCCATATCTTGTAATCCACCTTCAGGAATGTAAATCCTTCATATCCAGCCGCCGTAAAGGGTTTTCGGAAAGCGTACATGCAACTATACACACAGAAGGCCGAAACCGCAGCAAGTACAGTACTCACTCCTTTGTATTTTAATAGTGATCGCATGTAAGGGATTAAAAGATTTAAATGAAGGCCAATCGATTACTGAAGTATGGCAGGAATTTCCGAAAGGTCATTGACAATATGCGTTGGATGCATTTTTTCCAGTTCTTCCCTGTCGCAGGCGCCAGTGGTCACTGCCACTACATAAGTGCAGCCTGCATTTAACCCCTCCTCGATATCAACTGTTGTATCACCGATCTTTGCCACTTCTGCCGGGTCATTGATGCCTGCCCTTTCCATCAGCTTTCCAATCATATAAGGGAAAGGTCTGCCCTTCTCCACTTCATTACTGCCAATCACATCATCCACCAGTCCTTTTTCCTTCCATTGAAAACGGTGAATAATAGTATCCGCAATACTCTTTGAAAAACCAGTATTAAGTGCGATCCGGATCCCACGTTCTTTCAGTTTTTCAAATACATCCTCTGCTCCACTGATCGGCTTTACGGCCGAATCGTATTCATAAAAATCGATCATCTCGTCTTCAAAATCATCATGGATCTGATTGATGAACTCCTCGTCAAACTCAACCCCCTGCTGTTCCAGCAACATCTGGATAGCCAGTGGCTTGTGGTATCCCATTAATGGATTGGCTGCTTCCAGTTCAATCCCGATCCCATTTTTGCGGAATGCCTCCTGGAAAGCATGTGCAACATGATTGTCATCGGCAACTGTTGTACCGGCCATGTCAAAGACGGCTAAACGGATGGACATAATATTTTAATTTTTTGATTTCATTAGTTGTCGCACTGCCATCTCCTTATACTTCTCCAATGAAGGCAACGGCCTGTTCATCATTTTTGCCTTATCATCCCATTCCCTGATCTTGATATATAATTGATGAAGCGGATCAGATTCAAATAATGCGGCTTCCTTATCAGACATTACTCCACCCTGCTGTTCCAATGTAACCCTGCTGGCAGCAGATAGTTTTTGATAGTAATCGGGGTATCTGAAAGTGAGGTATCGCTTGGCGGCCACATGTGATTCCACCAGCTGCGCCATCTCTATGGAAAATCCTTTTCCCCTAAGATAATTACCACCCAGTCCTTCATGATCAGCCACCCCATATCCACCCATCTGCTCAACTGGCATAATATGTTCGCATAAATGGCCTATATCATGAAAGAAGGCGGCCAGGATAATTTCTTCATCATAACCTTCTGCTTCTGCTAACTCAGCTGCCTGGCACATATGCTCGAGTTGTGATACTGGCTCACCAATATAATCGGCATTGCCATAATGCGTATACAGCTCAAAAATTTCATTGACGGTATCTTCCGCCTGGTTCCTTTCCATATCTATTTATTGACAATCGATATTCCGGTTAATCATCATCATTTTCCTCTTCTTTAACCCTGACAAATGCACTTCTTCTCGGTGCCGGCATAACACTCTCTTCTCCTTTCACTGCCTTCCAGATCACCTGGCTGAACAGGAGATCCGGTATTCTGTCTTCCTTGCTAAAATCAAATGTGGCACTAAGTCTGGCGCTTGCTGTCTGTTTGGTATTCTTCTCTGTCAGGTCAACGATTGCTGCTACCGATTGAAAAGGCCGCATATCAGCAGAATTTGAAAAGCATTTCCACATGGGAGTGGCAGCTGCATCATACTGGCTCATCGGCGGCAAACCCAATATCAGTTCAATGGTGCGTAACATGGAAGAAGTAGAATACATGGTATGGTCCACATAATTTCTTTTGACAAAACCTCCAGCCACATAAGCCGGACTGCGATGCGCATCTACATGGTCAGGTCCACTCTGTGCATCATCCTCTATGATGAATATGGCACACTCTTTCCAGATCGGACTTTTGGATAAATATTCTACGAATAGTCCACAGGCCCAGTCATTATCCGCAACATGTGCAAAGGGTGTGGGTCGTCCTGGATCAAGGCCTTCTGTATGATCATTGATAAACCGTAGTGAATTAAAATGTGGCACTGCATTGACCGCCAGCAGTGAATCAAATTCCCGGCGCCATTGATAAAAACGCGTGGTATCTCTTACTCTTTGGTCCCAACTCGTATAGTAAGGACAAAAATGGTTTTGCAAAACAGGAATATTCGCTTTATAATCATCCGCAAACTCGCCATAGGTACGGTAGCTTTTTCCGGCACGTTTGCAATAATCCCATATAAACCCTTTTCCAGGGTTGGCAATGGCGCGATTGCCTTCTGCATCATAATTTCCCCCGCGATCACCATAGCTTGTAGGCCAGGTTTTTTCCAGGTAATCCACCGCATTGGCAGAAAGGCTCCAGTTATGGCCATCGGCGCTCACTTCTCCATCTACATAAAAATTATCGAGTAACACAAATTCACTTGCCAGCTTATGCTGATTGGGAGTTACGTTATTTCCAAATAGCACCAGGCTGGTATCTCCATTGCCCTTTGGCATATCGCCCAATACCTGGTCATACGTACGATTCTCTTTAATAATATAGAAAACATATTTAATCGGGGAAGCATCACCCACTTTCATTGGTATTGGGTTTCCCGGCTCGCCCTTTGCATTCATTTCCCCTTCTTTGGTATAGGGTGTATTGGCATATACAGCCCTGGAGTAAGACTGCAATTGAGCTTCATCTGGCTCATCAATAAAGGAGAGTGTTCCTTTGAAAAGTCCACCTATATATTGTACCTCCTCGGGCCTGTTTGGATCTCCTGCCTGGTAATTCACATTCCAGTTCTTTTGTACCGGCTGTGGTCCCCTGGGATTGGGAAGCGATGTAAATCCTTTGCCATTGCTCACCAGTATTTTCTTTCCGATCAGTTTTACATTGGTAGGATACCAGCCAGTGGGAATAAATCCCCGGGAATGGCTACTTCCTGGTTTGGTTACATCAAATACCGCCAGGCAGTTATTATCTGCATTGGCTACATACAAGGTTTTCTCATTGGCTGATAACGCAAGTCCATTGCTGGCAGAACCCGCCGGAGCTCCAGGATACAAGGCTGCATTCAACACCTCCAGGACCTTACGTTGTTTTATATCGATGACGGAAACACTATTATCATTTGCATTGGCTACAAATAAATACCGTGCAGATTTGGTTAGCAGGAGTTCATTGGGATTATCTCCGACTGGTATCTCGCTAATGATCTTTCGCTGTTGCGTATCAAATACCAGCACCTTGTCTCCACCCCATAAGGAAATATACAGTTCCTTCTTATCAGGAGAAAGCAGACAGGTATAACCTTCCGCACCAATCGCCATAGTAAAGACTGGCTTCTTTGTAGTTAGATCAACGATATACAGTGAGTTATTTTCCTTAGTCACCACATACAATAATTGTTTCCTGTCATCAAGGGCAATACCGGCAGGCGAGATCTTCTCCGGCCATTTGGGACCCAGCTTAATCGTATCCTTCAATAACAGCTTATTGTTTTCAATTGCGTATTGCATGATCCAGTTATCATTTCCTCCACTGGCATAAAGGAATTTTTCATTGGCGCTGAAAGCAAGCCCGTACCAGGAAGTGGGAACTACCAGGTTGCACAGTATTTTCTCAGTAGCCGGATTGATTAGCTGTATACTCTGAACACTCTGCCCGTTATTGGTTACGGCAATATATTTTTTGGAAGAGGAAACAGCAATATTTAATGGGAGATCGCCCAATGGCAGGAACCTGCCTGCAGGTGATAGTGCCCATCCGTTTGGCAGGTGAACTCTTTTATTGACAGACCCTTTTTCCCCAGCAGCTGTTTGCGCATGAGTATGCTTAACAGCTACAAAGATCAGGCAGACTACAATCAATGATCCCTTTCTCATGAATTCGTTTATTATTTTAATACTGTCTCTATTGGCTCTTTTACAGGATGAGATGGTTTAAAATCATATCCTAATAGTTTCGCGATAGTGGTAGCAATCTGGCGCTGGTATAACTGGCCGGATGTTTTCAGTTCCCCCATTGGTTTGGTATCAGGGCCCATTACCGCCAGCCATATCTCATGGGCGTCCTCTATTTTAGCGCCATGGTGTTGCCAGTTTGATTTTTCTTTGTCGCCCCTTCCATGATCGCAGGTAACAATCAGCGTGGTCTTGCCTTTGTACTGGGGAATGGATTGCAATGTTTTCCAGAGATCAGCAATCATCTGGTCCTGTGAATACGCACTCTTGATATACTGATCATACATTCCTCCATGGGCAAAATCGTCAGTTTCATCAAATGCTATATATAGCACCCTGGGCTTATACGCTTTCAGGTATTCCCTGCCAGCCATATAAGTGAATATATCCGGACGAACATCAATAGGCCGCGTAGTCAGAAACTGCATATCATTGATCAGCTTCAGGGCCGGTGAATTAAAATCAAGTGTGTCTACATCTGAATTTACATAGATCCCGCTTCTTGGTTCATTTAATATATACGGAAAGCAATCCCATGTAGTGAAGGCGGCTACTTTGCCTGTAAATCCTTTCTGCCTGTTCAGGAACTCCAGTACATTTTCGTTCTTATTATATATTTTGTCATTGGAGTTGACTGCAGTATCTGGATAACCGGTAAAGATCTCATTATAGCCCGGATAAGAGAACCAGAAAGGATTGGAGTTATCTATCTTGTTATCGTATTTCCGATTGCCATATAACTGGCCATGCTGAGCAATTTCACTCCAAAAGAAAGGGAACAATTTTGTTCTTCTTTCTTCAGGTGTAGCTGCCCAGAATTTATTTTTTATTCCCTCGCGGTCACGGTTAAACACACTATCATTTACCAGCACTTCATCCACACCACCGAATACTTCCTGCCAGCGCATGCCGTCCATGGTAACAATTACTAAATTTTCTGTTTTTTGTTTCGTCTGCGCTGAAAGAGCACCCACCATACCTATAAATACCAATGACAACCAAATTCGCTTCATTTTATTGATTTTATTTAAAATATATAAACTCCAATTCCCAGGTAAAAGCTTCTTCCTGTTGAAGGAATGATACCAGGTCCCGGATATTCATCCGTCCGTTGGGTGAAATACTTTTTATCCAGCAGATTATTTAAACCAAACCTGAACTTCATTTTCTTCCATCCCGTGTTCATTGACCAGTCAATAACGCTATACCCTGGAATTGCACCGACGATGGGATTGCTGCTCCTCTCCGTATTAGCCGCGTCACTATATGCCTTTGACTGATGCGATAATTGAAGGGATGTAGAAAATGATTTATTAGCATACGTGATTCCAACCCTATTAATAATTGCGGGAGCATATTCCACCCTGTTCCCCTCATATGTTCCTTTCGTGTAGCGGGCATGGGTCCAGGCAAATGAATTGTAAATACTGATCTGTCCTTTTCTATGTGATTGCAACCAACGTGTAATATTCAACTCAAAATAGCTTTCAATTCCCTTTTGGGCACTTTGGGCCGTATTTGTTCTGTAGGTATAGGGAGTTCCGTTTTCATCAGTTAACAAAATTGTCCCTACTCTGTTCTTGTAATTTAAATAGAATAATCCGATATCGTAATTAAAGTAATTCCTGACAGTACCCCTGATACCCAGGTCGGAGTTCCAGGCCTTCGGATCTTTCATATCAGGGTCAACTTTGGATACAGAACCCAATGGAATTGTCTGTCCATAATCAAGTGGACGATATGCCTGTGAAATGTTCCCATACAGGCTGGAATTCTTGTCCAACTCATATTGCATTCCAATACCGGTTAAAATAAATTGTCTTTCCTTTTCTTCTTCAGTCTCCTTTTCAATTCCCGCAATTTCATATTCCGCTTCGATCTCGCTTTCCAGCAATTCAAATCGAATTCCCGGGGTGATTGAAAATCTATCGTTCCACTTAAAACTATTTTCAATGAAAGGCGCAATATTTACTGTTTTAAAGGTAAATCTTTCCTCGTATTCACCTTTAACGGCCAGATCAAAATCAGTTCCATTGGTGCCTGCTCCTTCTTCCATTCTTTCAAATGAGGCTGTACTCAATCTTACTCCCGAAGCCAATGCTGATTTTATATTTCCTATCTTATACTGATGAAGCAACCTGAATTCTGCTGAGAAGCTTTTCATCCGTTCCCTGTCTACTTCCCTGTTGGAATATTGACCGGTTTGTGGATCGATCAGATCCCTTTCACCAGGCAGTTTATTAATCCACACAAGGTTTCGTTCCCCTTTAAGGTAGGTTGTTTGAAGTAACAGGGATGTATTTTTTGAAACGATATATTTTGCGCTGGCAGTTAGAATATTCCACGGGCTTTTAAGCCAGTTGCGGGAGCGAACGGATATCCGGCTGTCAGTTTCAAATTGTTCGTCCGTGAGTCCGCCTGGCATTTTAATTTTGTTGCGTAACAGGGAAAACTCAATCCCAACTGATAATTTGTTATTTACCTGGCAATTTAATTTTCCAAACCCCGTCAATTGATCCTGCTGCGAATTTGGTCTCCAGCCGTCCAGGTTCCGGTAATTAATAAAAGTGAAGTAATTCAATCTTTTAATAGTTCCACCTGCCGCATTATAGGAATTAAAGAGTCCGTTACTGCCCGTTGTCTGGAGGCTACTGAAAGTAAAAGGTTTAGTACGGCTCCCTTCATGGATCACATAATTTACCATACCTCCCAGTTGAGGTCCAAACTGAAGGGATGAGGAACCTTTGATCAATTCAATCCTTTCAACTGCCTCCATGGGTGGCAGGTAATACGTTTCATTATAACCATATACATCTGCGGCAACCGTGTAGCCATTTTGACGCACATTCATATCAAGGGATTGTACAGGATTCAGTCCCCGGAAGCCGATTCCGTTGGCAACAAATCCTCCTGTTTCGCTCTCAACAATATTTAGTCCGGGAATGCGGCCCAGTATCTGCCGCGTATTATTAATAGCCTTGTTTGCGTCAACACTATCTACTGCAATGATCTCCGTCTTCTTTCCTGCATAGATATAAGCATCCTGCGACTCATGAAAATGCCCGATTCCATTCATGCCGCGGTATCCGACAACGATTATTTCTTTCAGTTGCTTTGAGCTATCCTTTACCTGGGCACCACAAAATAAACAGCAATGGCAGCCTATACCGGAAAGCAACAATATTAAACCCTGTTTGTAGAATTTCATTTTATCAGATTAAAAATAAGGCGACACTTAGACAAGTATCGCCATAAACTTCACTAACTGCTTATATGAAGAGAGAAAACTGCTGCCATATTGTAAACAGGGAAACTATGCATTTATCAGTTTGCTGCTGCATTAAGTTTATGTTATTGCACAATCCACATTATTCCATTGATATCATCATTACCGCTAAACTGTTTTTGCAGAGCGGCCTTGTAATTGGCTGGATTGGAAGTCAATTCAGAAATAGGGTACCTGAATCGCATGGCAATCCTGGTTCCGTTTCCTGTGCCTGGGCCTGTATTGAATGTGGGAACGCCAGTTCTCCGATAGTCGAAATAAGCTTCCAGTCCTGAATGCCGGAACAATGCCAGATAGCGCTGGTTCAGTAATTGAGTCAACCCGGTTGCATTGTTACCGCCATATTTGACTGTAGCCTGGTTATAATATGTGTTGAAATCAACTGGCACTGTATAGTTATCATAGGTGCCCAGGCTGGCTCCCGGATGTAAGAAATAAACCGTGAGATTACCTGTCTCAGGAATGTTATAGAATGATAGGGAAGATTTGATACCTTCCTTATAATAAGCTTCAGCATCACCCAATGCGCCTCCCGTTACCCAGCCACGATTGATGGCTTCAGCAATATTGAAGCACATCTCCGGATAACCGATCTGTATGCTGGGCTCCGCAGTATATCCATCATAATAATGCTTACGGTTGATGAGGGAATATTGTCCGTTATTAGTCTTTACATACATAATTCCCAGATCCTCACCTGCTGGAGCACCAACAAAAGCGCTAAAGCTGGTAGGACTGGTGCCGCCACTTACAATGGCAGACGCAGGTTCAGCTGTCACAAACACCCTCGGATCTTTAAGCTGGGTAAGTAAACTGATATAGGTTGCATTTGTATTATACCGTAGTGCATCAAATCCAAAATTATCCGGGTTCATGGGGTAATCATTGGTGGGATGCACATATTTGAACTGGAGATTGTCACCCATGCCAGTCATAACGGGATATTTGGCAGGATCACCAAGGATGGCAGTGAATTGTTCTTTTACCTTAAGCTCAGCATCTCCAACCTTCTTGCTCAATTGAATCAGCAGGCGCAGGTGCAGTGTATTTACAGCCTTCCTCCATTTGGGAAGATTATTATCAAAATAAATATCACCAGACAGTGAATTGTTACTGGCTGCTATCAATTGCCCCAACTCGGCATTGGAGCTGTCCAGCCACGAAAAGGCCTTCATGAATATTGTCTTTTGGGCATCATATACGGGCGTGAGGTTGCTGGCGCCCTGGATAGCCTGGCTCATGGGAATATCACCCATTTGCAGGCTCATCCTGGTAAAGAAATAGGCTTTGAAGAATTTAGCCAGTGCTGCATAAGGATTAAGTGGAGCGGCCCCACCTTTCAATGCCTCTTCTTCCATTTTACTTACATTCTTCAGTGTCGCAAAATTGTTGGTACCGGCACCGAAATCATATCGATTATTGCCATAATAATCATAATTGCAGAGATAATATTGGCACCACCTTTCATTCATTCCATAAGGCGCCTCATACATATCATTCAAAATGCCATTAAAGAGAAGTGCTGCAGGAACCGAAGTAGGTTTGTTCTCATTTACATTCAGGTCCTCGAATGACTTTTTACAACCCGCTGCCAGTATCATCAAAAACAGTATATAATAGATCCGTTTCATTGTATTGCTTTTGAATTGTTAGAATATTACGTTGATGTTGAATCCAAACCGGCGCGTAGTGGGCGACTGCAAAGCTGTGCCGGTGGTAGAATAATTATACTGATCAAGGTCTACATCTTTAAAGCGCTTGTCTTTATAGAAGTATATCAGGTTGCGACCTACCAGCGACAAACTCACTTTATGGATAAAGCTCCTGCCCAAAAATCTTTCCGGAAGATCATAGCTGATGGTTACCTCCCGAAGTTTGGCAAAGGATTTACTCATCAGGTTTGCTTCATTTATGCCATAGAACTTACTCACATAGTCCTGCACTTGTGTAACCTTTGTATTTTGAGCGAATACCAGGTCTTTATAATTAAGAATGGCTCCCGTATTTGCATCATAGTTAATAGCAACACCATTTGATACTACCACACCATCTCCTACATAAACACCGGGATAGCCTGGATCACCCGCGTGATCATTATCGGATTTACGGGCAATACCCAGTTTGCCGGTAGCCGTTTCAATGTTACGGCCACCGCGCATGGTCTTATTGTGCATATAGTCAGTTGTTACGCCACCAACGCTTCCGTCAAACTGGAATCCTACTGACAGGTTTTTCAATCTTACTTTATTATAAATGCTCCACTGATATTTGGCATTCAGATAACCGAGGAACTGTTCTACAGGATAAGCCAATGGCTTACCCGCAGCATCATGAACGATCCTGCCATCATTGGTTCTCACAAATGCGCTGCTATAAAACTTATCTACACGATCTCCTTTTTTGAAGAAGGTATTGTAAACATTCTGACCGGGAGGAAGCTCTTTATATTTATCCTGGAAAGTAGAAACATTCACCATTACATCCCAGCTTAAACCATTAGCCATTTTGACAGGTGTTCCTGATAAAGTAAACTCGTAACCAGATTTCTGGGTCTTCAATGCATTCAGGAAATAGTAGCTGTAACCAGTTGCTGTAGAGATGGGATTCTGAAGGATCCGCGGACCATCCACATACTGGAATGCTGTTGCGCTCAGACCCAGCCTGTTCCTGAGAAACTTGATATCAAATCCTTCTTCATAGCTCACGCGATTGAAGGTTTTGATTGCCGGATCATACAAATTGCTGGAATAGTAAGCTGCCGACTGTCCGTTATACGGTTTGCCAGTTGAATAGGCAGCACTCAATGAATAATCCGGACCACCATAAGGAGAATAATAATTATTCCCATAATCCAGGGGGTAATCAAACAGGGAGTTACCAGAGGGTGTATTCCCAAATGCAGATATGGTAGAGAAGGGAGCCATCCCGATTGTGGCCGAAGTAGCATCACCATGCACGGTAGCATATGATCCTCTGATCTTAAAGAAGGATATTAATTCCGGCAATTTCACATAATCCGATACAACGGAGGCTACCGAGATGCTGGGATAGTAATAACTGCTGTTATTTTTTGGGAGTGCGGATGATTTATCCACTCTTCCTGCAAAAGCAATTGTTGCATATTTACCGAGTGAAGC
>JAJKIP010000208.1 GCA_021154405.1 Segetibacter sp.
GGAACCTGGCGGATAAGCTATTCAAAACCAGTCGTCTGTGAGTGGTTTGTTATTCGGTGGTTAATTGGGATAACTCACGGTGGCCTTTGGTCTCTGGTTTGTAATACACACCAAAACTTAATTACATGAAACGGATTATCTTATTAGCAGTTGTGGCTGTAGCGGCCCATGCTGCTTACGCCCAGAACGTTCAATTCGGGGTTAAGGCAGGAGTTAACCTCGCGAATTTTAATGAAGACATCTCTCCCAATTCCAATTCTAAAGCAGGATTGAATATAGGTGCCCTGGCGCATATTCACCTAAATAAGAATTGGGCAGTTCAGCCCGAAGCAGTGTATTCCATGCAGGGAGCAGAATATTCCAATAGTAATACCAAAATAAAAGTCAATTACGTAAACATACCGGTACTTGCACAGTACATGTTTGCTAATGGATTTCGGCTGCAAACAGGTCCCCAATTGGGAATCTTAACCAATTCCAAAGTAAAATATAACGGTGCAGTGGAAGTGGATTCAGACAATAACTATAAAAACACCGACTTTGGATGGTCATTTGGAGCAGGGTATCTTACAAAAGCTGGTTTTGGTTTAGATGCACGCTATAATCTCGGTATTTCCGACATCAGTAAGACTGATCCCTCTGATCTGAAGAACCGCGTTTGGCAGTTCGGAGTCTTTTACCAATTCAGGCACTAACCTGCAAAAATATAGTTCTTCCTTGGGTGTTCGATCGAAATTGGTTCGACCCACCTTCGGCAATCCTTCGGTGTTTGATGCTATTTAATGCTTAAAATACGAAGGATTTCCGAAGGTATTACGAACGATATGCGAACCTTGCCAGTCAGATTGCGAACACTCAACCATAAAAATAAATTCCCCGGCAAAATAACATTGCGGCTTTATGCAGGTTTATGCATTATTAACAATGCAGGTTTCAACGCTAAAAATTCTTACTTTAGAAAAAAGCGTCTGCTTTGGACCCCCAAAACCTTCACACTGCTAATGAGAAAAAACTGGAATTCATGTTCTCGGATCTATTCCGTCAGCATGAACATAAACTTTATACACTCGCGCTCAAACTCACCAAGTCTGATCAATTAGCCAAAGACATTATCCAGGAAGTCTTTTTGAAACTATGGGACCAACGGAATCAGTTAACCTCTATTATGAATATTGAAGCATGGTTATACCGTGTTACTGAAAACAAAATAATAGATTTCCTTCGTAAAGCTTCTGCTGATAATCGCCTGAAGGAAAAAATATGGAACCAGTTGCAGCAGATCGTCAATGAATCAGAACAATACCTTGCCGCTAAAGAATACAACCAGATCATTCAAAAGGCTATCGACCAGTTACCGCCACAGCGCAAGCTCATCTATCAACTCAATAAAGAGAACGGTATGAACTACCTTGACATCGCGGATGAACTGCAGCTTTCCAAACACACGGTAAAGAACCAGCTTTCGACGGCAATAAAATCGGTAAGAAATTTCCTGGTAAGAAATATCAAACTCTGGTAAGCCTTTCTTAAAATTATTTTTTTCCCCAATAGGAAAACTCTCGGGCTCCTTCGTCATTCCTTTAGAGAGGGCCAATCCCTCCTGCCATCATGGAAGAAAGACTACACTATCTTTTCAAACGCTACCTGGAAAATACCTGCTCACCGAATGAACTGGAAGAGTTTCTTGCCTGTGTTAACCAGGCAAAACATGACGAACAACTACGAGACATGATGAGGAAAGTTTATGGCAGCCTGGAGAATAGCGGTATTATTCCTACCCATGTGAATGAGGAAGGACGACTTGTTTCTACTGAACCCGACTGGGTGGTGCCTACAAAACACCTGACTAAAAGGAAAAGCTTTGCACTCTACACTGTAGCAGCTGCAATAATCATAGCTGTCGGCATTCTCTGGTTAAGCACCAGATCCTTCAATGAAAAAACCCACCCGATAGCTATCGGGACATCCCTGACAAAAAAAGGAACCAATCGTTCTGAATCAAAATTCCTGTTATTGGAAGATAGCACCCAGGTATGGCTGAATGCCGCTACTTCACTGGAATACCCTGACCAGTTTGATAAAAAGAAAAGGGAAGTCTATTTATCCGGGGAAGCTTATTTTGATGTAAAGCACGCTGAAGACATTCCATTTGTCATTCACACCGGTACCGTATCCACTACCGTACTTGGAACAGCCTTTAATATCAAGGCTTACCCGGGAGAAAAGAATATCACTATTGCCGTCACCCGCGGCAAAGTAAGGATCACCCGCAAAGACGGATCGGAGATCACACTCACTAAAGGGCAACAATTAAAGCTAAATGAAAGCGAAGCAAGCTCATCTGAAAAAACAGTGCCTGCTGAAATGATTGCTGGATGGCAACAGGGTAATATCGCCTATGATGATGAAACGCTGTTTGATATCCTTGCCGATATGCAACGCATTTACAACGTAAATATCCACCTTGCCGATCCTGAGATTGTGGGCTTGCATATTTCCACCTCCTTTAAGAAAGAAATAGGTGTTGAGCAGGCATTACAGGTTCTCTGCAAGGTGACTGATTCAAAACTGTTAAAAGACGGAGACGACTATATTATTCAATAACTGCTAAAACAACTGCTATGACACATATTATATTATCCCCCGATTAGGGCTGCTAATTAATAAGGTCGCCCCGGTTGCACCCGGGAACGACCTTTCATTTTAAATAATCCCTTCTAGAATTATTAAAACAATCAAAACTATGATTTTGTATGTTAAACCGCACACACATACCCTGCCTGTAAGAGAACGGATACAATCCCCTCTTTTACACCTGGCAAGCACAAAAGCATTACTTATGAGAGCTTCGATTCTGGCAATTTTGCTTTCTGTAAGCGGATTATTGATAGCTGGAAATGGAAAGGGTCAGGACCTGGACAAGGTGATCGTTTCTGTTCAGTTCAGGAATGTGACCCTGAAAACGGCCCTGCAAAAGATTGAGAGGCAGACTAAGGTTCCATTTACCTATAAGACAAATGATGTAAGCCCCTTTGACAATATCAGCTATGAAGCCAGCAATATTGCCCTTACCAGGATACTGACAGATCTTTTGAAAAATACAGGATTGCAATATGAACTGGTCAATTCCAATATTGTGATCAGCAGGATCCGCGTCAACGTCAACGTAAACGTAAATGTAATGGCAGTTGCCAATCCGGAACCACAACCATTTGATGGGACCATCCGGGGACGTATCACAACGCAGAATGGCCAACCCATTCCCAATGCATCCATCACAATTGCTGGTACCAATAAAGGGACCATCGCCAATCAGAATGGCGAGTTTACCATCACTGGTTTGAATGCAGGGAATTACAAACTGGAAATATCCGCCATCGGATTTGAGATAGAATCAAAAGACGTAACTGTAACTGTTGGTGTAGAAGTAAGGATAAGTCTTCAGCTCAGGGACAAAAATGACAATCTCAGCGAAGTAGTTGTTACGGCCCTGGGTATATCCCGAAAAGAAAGATCACTTGGTTATTCCACCCAGGAATTAAAAGGTGATAACCTCACCCTTACGAAGGAACAGAATGTATTGGGATCACTGGCGGGAAAGATCGCCGGTGTACAGGTTACAGGTTCATCTGGTGCCAGTATGGGCGGTACGCAAAAGATCAAGATCCGCGGGGTGAATTCAATTGCAGGTACAGATCAGCCACTCATTGTTGTGGATGGCACCCCAATCTCCAATGCAAATTTTGCTGGTAGTGATAAAGCTGACCTGGGTAACCTGGGCCAGGATGTAAACCCCGAAGACATAGAATCTGTGAATGTGTTGAAAGGACCTGCGGCATCTGCCCTCTATGGTATACGTGGACAATATGGCGTGATCATGATCACTACCAAAAAAGGAAAAAAAGGAGCGAAGAAAGTAAACGTGCAATTGAACTCAGCTGCTTCCATGGAGAAGGCTGGTAATTTCTTTGAACTACAAAATGTATACGGCGGCGGATCATCACAAACATGGAGAACACTGCCTAATGGACAGAAATATGTTGATATGAGTGTGGATGAAAGCTGGGGGCCAAAAATGGATGGAACGGAAGTAAGACAGGTATTCAGTTTTTATCCGCAGGATGCGGAATATGGAAAGCTCACTCCTTTCATTCCCCACCCCAGTAATATTGAAGATTATTATCGCACTGGAAATACCGTCAATAACGGTATCAATGTTTCCGGCGGTAATGAAAACAGTACTTTCCGCCTCAGCTTCAATGATACCCGCATAAATGGGATTGAACCCAATACCTGGTTAAAAAGAAATAATCTGGGTATCAGTGCCGGACTGGACCTTACCAAAAAGCTGAATGTAACAACCAATCTCAATTACGCAACCAATAAAGCACAACGTCCCACACAGGGATCAGAATATGGAGCCAGGTATATAGTACAATGGTTCCAGCGCAATGTGGATATGAAACGATTAAAGGATTATAAATATCCTGATGGCACTTTCAAGAACTGGAACCTGAACCGTCCAAGCAGTACTACAGGTGAGATCACCAATTTCAATCCCCTTTACTGGAACAACCCATTCTTTGAAGGATATGAAAATCCATCTACCGATAACCGCGACCGGTTCTTTGGTGATGTTGGACTCACGTATCAGTTTATGCCCGGATTAAAGATCGCCGGATTTGCACGCGGTGATATGTATACACAGAACATAGAAGAGAAAACAGCAGTGGGCGGAAGAAGAACCGCTGCCTATTCAGTAGGCAAATATCAGAACAGGGAACTGAACTATGAGTTCCTGGCATCTTACGATAAAACATTTGATCAATTCTCCGTCAATGCAAACCTTGGCGGGAATATTTATAAGAGAAGATATACGGAGGTAACGGAAGCTACTGTTGGAGGTTTATCCTCTCCTAATTTCTATAATATAGCAGCATCCATTGATCGTCCGGCAGTAGGATCTTATCTTCTGAATAAAGAGATCAGGAGCCTCTACAGCATGGTGTCACTCGGATATCGCAATACTTATTTTGTTGACGCCTCTTTAAGAAATGATAATTCATCAGCATTGGCAGCACACAATAATTCATATTGGTATCCATCTGTTTCTGCCAGTTTCGCCTTTAGTGAATTGGTCAAATGGAAACCTCTCTCCTTTGGGAAGATCCGATTAAGCTATGCAAAAGCTGGTTCAGATCTGAGTCCGTATGAAACATCATTTGTTTATTCTGTGGGAACGGTATACACTTCTACGCCACCCATTAATACACTTTCTGTTCCAGATAACCTTGCCAATCCAAATATCCAGCCTTCCTTTGCGAATTCTTATGAAGCAGGTATTGATCTGCAGTTCTTCAATAAGCGTTTCGGTATTGATTTTACCTATTATGAGCAAAAGAACAAAAACCAGATCATCAAGCTGGATGTGTCTGGTGCCAGTGGATATGCCTCTACAACGATCAATGCAGGCCTGATTGAAAATAAAGGTGTGGAGTTAACCCTTACCGGTTCTCCATTAAGAACAAAGCATTTTGCCTGGGATGCCATATTCAATCTTGCACGAAACAGGAGCATGGTCGTTGAATTATACCCAGGGACCAATGTGTACGTATATGGATCCACAACCTATTCAAGCGTTACCAGCTTCCTGAATTCCTATGTGGGCAAACCCTTTGGCAGCCTGGTTGGAAAGGCGTATCAACGTGATGCTGCTACAGGCATGATATTGCTTGGCACCAACAACCTGCCATTATATACTGATGCCACCTACAATTTCGGAAGTGTTTTACCAGATTATACTGGAGGGCTCCAAAACATATTTCACATCTATGGATTTGAACTTAGCGCCAATATGGATTACCAGTTTGGCGGTCAATTTTTCAGCCGTTCAAAAATGCTGCTGGCTAAAACCGGTATGGCAAAAGAAACGGCAGCTATCAATGATAAAGGAAAGAATGTACGAGATGATCTGGCTAATGGCGGAGGCTATCATATCATCGGCGTATCTGCCGCCACCAAACAGGTTGTGGATACTTATGTAGATGCCAGGGCCTATTACCGCACAACATTGGGGACGCATGTGTACGAAGAATGGCTGTATGATGCATCCTACATTAAATTGAGAGAAATAAAACTGGGATACAGCTTTTCCAAATTAAGGATAGGGAAAGTACCATTAAGCACTGTAACTGTAGCATTGATCGCAAGAAATCCCGCAATGATCTGGCAAAAAGCACCAAAGGGACTGGATCCTTCTGAGCTTTCGACTGGAGGACAATCCATCAGCTGGTATGAATCAGGACAGGCCAATACAGTAAGGTCCTATGGCATTAACCTAAACGTAATCTTTTAAAATCATACGCATGAAGAAGATATATAGCATTCTGGCCGTTGGCATATTGCTGACCGCCTGCAATAAATTCGATGCGGACATTAATACCAATCCCAATTTACCTAACAAAGCATCTGGTGCGCAACTGATCAATAATTCCATACTATCGCTTCCAACCCTGAGTTCTTCGCCACAGGCAGAATTTCATGCACAGTACCTTTCGGAAACGCAGTATCCCGGTGGATCCCTGTATCCCGATGGAGGAACCAATTTTTATACATTATACCAGGGACCATTGATCAATCTTCAAAAGGTATTGACATCGGAACTCACTCCAACCGAGGGGCCTGTTGTGAACCAGATTGCCGTGGCCAAGATCCTGAAGGCTTATTATTTCTGGCATATTACGGATCGCTGGGGTGATGTTCCCTATACCGAGTCATTGAAAGGCCAGGAGAATTTCAGTCCAGTATATGACAGGCAGGAAGTGATCTATGATAGCATATTCAAAATGCTTACTGATGCCAATGCCATGATCGTAACTGGCAATATTGCGAACGACATCATATATGGTGGTGATATTGGCAAATGGAAAAGACTGGGCAATTCCATTCATCTGCTTGCTGCGCTTCGATTATCACAGGTGAATGCAACCAAAGCCAATGCTGAATTCAATAAGGCTTTGACGGATGGAGTTATGACAGCCAATACCGATAACCTCGTATTTAAACACCTGGCTGATGCCAATAACCAGAGCTACTGGTATGGACAGGTGGTGAACCAGAACAGGGAATGGTGGGCGCTTACGGAAACACTGGTAGATTATATGAATCCGGTAAATGATCCGCGATTGTCCGTATATGGAAAAAAGACCAATACCAATATTTATAAAGGTCTTCCTTTCGGAACCACTGTTGGATTACCCAATACAACCGGCGTTTCGTTGATGGGTACAGCTATCTATGCGCAAAATGCTCCTATTTACCTGGTAACCTATGCACAGGTATTATTTGCCAAAGCCGAAGCTGCTTTACGCGGATGGATTCCTGGAGGGGATGCTACGGCTAAAACAAATTATGATCTTGCAATAGATCAATCCGTTCGCCAATGGACCGGTAGCAATACAGGCGTAGCCGCGTTAATGGCATCACCAGGAATCACCTATGATCCCGCTACTTCCATGAAACAGATCGGCATGCAGCGCTGGGTACATTTGTTCATGCATGGCTATGAAGCATGGGCCGAATGGAGGAGAACTGGTTTCCCGGATAACCTGGTTAAACCCGGCGGCCGTGAAATACCACTGAGGCATTCATATCCTCCCAATGAGGTCTTTAATAATGCAGTGAATTACCAGGATGCTGTGCAAAGACAGTTCAGTGGAACTGATGGATTGTATGGGAAAGTTTGGTGGGACAAGTAATACGAAGCTGGAATTCTATTCTATCACATTTAGGCGTGATTCCAGTCTGGTGAAAGCCGTCTTATAAAAAAAGACAGGCTTTTGCCGGATGGATAAACCTGGAATGATAAATCCGATGCTAACCAATGATAGTTCATCAGACTTTTCATGCTAATAGTAACTACAAGTTCTCACAATACAAAGAAGAGTAATCCCTATTAACCAATCATTATTTTCAATTGATTTTCAGGCAAAAACTTTAAAATATTAAAGCGCCGTATTACTTTTGCCTGTTAATGAAATTACTTGTAACCTTTTCAATATTCCTCTGTTCCCTATTCGTAAGGGAACCGGTATTCGTTAATGCTTCTGCCGTTACTGGCAATTGGATGACTATATCAACCAATAACCACGCGAACGGAAAAGAAAAGGCCGTGTCTCCGTTGCAAATTAATTTTGGGTTAGATGAAATTTCATTGTTCGATGATGATGACGACGATGATGACAATGAATTCAGTGTAGCCCGAAAAAAAATACAATTACTTCGCTCATTTAATAATTCAATTGAGCTTCTGCTGATACAACAATCTCACAAATCCGTTTTTAATCCGGGATTTGTCTACAATACCCATTTCCTTGCTGGTACAAAAAAATGCATCTTTCAACGAGTCATCCGGGTCTAAGCCTTTTCTGCTGCCGTAGCAATCCGCTGCGGTGCTTTCTACCGATTCCATATTGCCATATTATTCATCTCACAATTTATTAATTGAAGATGCAGTGCAGGATGCCTGCTCTTCACCAGGGTTTAAAAATTATTCTCATTACAATGAACAGAATATTGTTGCTGACCATTATCAGCATGGTTGCCTTGATGACAGGTTGCAACCCCAAGATTAAACAGACAGAAGAAGTAGGGAAATTTACCGTAACTACTCCACTGAAAGTAGATACTTCCTTTACCAAAGAATATGTATCACAGATCCAGTCTGTCCGCAATGTAGAGATACGTGCCCAGGAAAAAGGATACCTCCAGGCCATTAATGTAGATGAAGGACAGTATGTGAAAGCAGGACAGGTTCTATTCAGGATCATGCCCAAACTCTACGAAGCTGAATTCCTTAAAGCGCAGGCAGCTGCAAAAGGAGCTGAACTGGAACTGTTAAATACTAAAACCCTGGCTGATAAAAATATCGTTTCCAAAAACGAACAGGCCATTGCCCAGGCCAAACTGGATGAAGCAAAAGCAGACATGGCGCTGGCTCAATTGCATCTTTCACTCTGTGAGATAAAGGCGCCTTTTGACGGAACGATTGATCGCATACGCTTTAAACTGGGTAGTCTGATAGATGAAGGAACCATGCTTACCTCCATCTCTGACAATAAAAACATTTATGCCTACTTCAATGTAGCTGAAGATGAATACCTGGATTATAAAACCCGCGCCAATCAGAACGAGAAAACAAATGTAAGTCTGGAACTGGCGAATCATGAACCCTATAAATACAAAGGGACAGTTGAAACTATTGAAAGTGAGTTCAACAATGAAACCGGGAATATTGCTTTCCGGGCCAAATTCCCCAATCCCGATCTGTTGCTCAAACATGGAGAGACTGGGAAAGTCAGGATAACTATTCCAATGAGCAATGCCCTGATCATACCCCAAAAAGCAACTTACGAAGTTCAGGATAAAGTATACGTATATGTGGTGGACAGGAATAATATCGCCAAATCAAAAAATATAACCATTAAAACCAGTTTCCCGGATCTGTATGTGGTAGGCAGCGGCCTTGAAGAAGGCGACAGGATACTGGTTGAAGGCGTACAGAATGTAAAAGACGATGATAAGGTAGAATACAAATATTCAGACCCAAAAGCAATTATTAGCAGTCTTCAATTGATAAAACAATAGCAATAAACCGGAATAAGAGAATTGTATGTTTAAAAGATTTATACACAGGCCGGTTCTGTCTATTGTAATTTCCCTGATCATCACCCTCCTGGGTGTACTGGCCATTACGCAATTACCCGTTACCCAATTTCCCTCTATCTCGCCTCCCAAAGTGAATATCTCGGCTGAATATCCAGGTGCCAATGGAGAGTTATTGATCAAATCAGTTGTTATTCCTCTGGAGCGGGCTATCAACGGTGTGCCCGGCATGAAGTATATCGCTTCTGATGCAGGTAATGACGGGGTAGCTTCCATTCAGGTGGTATTCAATTTGGGAACCGACCCCAATCTCGCCTCAGTTAATATCCAGAACCGGGTGGCATCGGTGATCAATAAACTGCCACCGATCGTAGTACGTGAAGGTGTAAAGATCACCCGTGAAGAATCAAATATGCTGATGTACATCAATGTATTCAGTAAAGACTCTACGCTGGATGATAAATTCCTTTACAATTTTGCAGACATAAACCTGTTATCAGAGATCAAACGGATAGATGGTGTTGGATATGCCGACATCCTGGGAGACAGGGAATATGCCATGCGGGTATGGTTAAAACCAGACCGGATGCTGGCATATAAAATATCTGCAGATGATGTATTAAAAGCACTGGATGAGCAAAGCCTTGAAGCCTCTCCCGGTAAAACCGGTGAAAGCTCCGGTAAGCGATCACAGGCATTTGAATATGTATTGAAATATCCGGGGCGTTATAATACCAAAGAGGAATACGAGAAAGTGGTTCTCCGGGCTAATCCAAATGGCGAGTTATTACGATTAAAAGATGTTGCAGACATTGAATTTGGCAGCACGTACTATGATCTCTATTCTAAATTGAATGGAAGACCTTCAGCTGCCATTCAGATCAAACAGTCTTATGGCAGTAATGCCAGCCAGGTGATCGAGAATATCAAAGCTAAAATGAAGGAGATCAAAGAGAGTTCATTTCCCAAAGGCATGGACTATGAAATCAGCTATGATGTATCCAAATTCCTCGATGCCTCTATTGATAAAGTAATCCATACTCTTATAGAGGCATTCCTGCTGGTAGGGCTTGTAGTGTTTTTATTCCTGGGAGATTGGAGGTCTACCCTTATACCGGCTATTGCGGTGCCCGTATCACTAATAGGTACCTTTCTCTTCATGCAGTACTTCGGCATTACCTTAAACCTGATTACGCTCTTTGCGTTAGTGTTGGCCATTGGTATTGTGGTAGATAATGCAATTGTGGTGGTAGAGGCCGTTCACGCGAAGATGGAAGAAAACAACTGTGGACCTGTTCAGGCAACGGAAGAAGCAATGCATGAGATAAGCGGCGCTATCGTTGCCATTACATTGGTGATGGCAGCGGTATTTATACCGGTGGCATTTATGTCTGGTCCGGTTGGTATCTTCTATCGGCAGTTCTCCATTACCATGTCCACCTCCATTATCCTTTCTGGTGTGATAGCATTGACGCTAACGCCGGCCATGTGTGCGTTCATGCTAAAGAATACACATGGACAAAAGAAAAGGAAGACTTTGTTAAATCGGGTATTGACAGGATTCAATGAATGGTTTGGCAGAGTTACCGGCCGTTACAAAAACCTGTTGAGCAAGATTGTCAATAAGCGGGTCATCACCTTCCTGTTGCTGGTTGCGTTTTGTATTGGCACATGGTTATTAAATGCAGGATTGCCTTCAGGCTTTATCCCGAATGAGGACCAGGGTGTGTTCTATGCAATCATAGTGACTCCTCCCGGATCTACCTTGGAAAGAACAGATGAAGTAGCGTTGCAGTTATCAAAAATTGCTTCACAGATAGAAGATGTTAAATCTGTTTCCTCTCTATCAGGATTTGAAATTCTTTCGGAAGGTACAGGCTCCAACTCGGGAACCTGCCTTGTGAACCTTAAAACATGGAGTGAAAGGAAGCATTCGGTAAATGAGATCATTGAAGAGCTGGAAGAAAAAGCCAAAGACATCAAAGGTGCAAATATTGAATTCTTCCCTCCTCCTGCGGTGCCGGGTTATGGTGCAGCAGGTGGATTTGAGTTGCGATTGCTGGACAGGATCGGAACGGGTGATTATAAGAAAATGGAGGAAGTGAGCAAGAATTTTGTGGCTGAACTAAACAGGCGTCCTGA
>JAJKIP010000209.1 GCA_021154405.1 Segetibacter sp.
CGGATGAATGAAGACCAGCTTCGCTCAGTTTGTAAGCAACTCGGCATTCATGCGGATAAGAAAATGGGCAAAGGCAAGCTGATCGATCAAATATTTGGTGAAAAATGCGAGCATCATTATGTACAACCTGTGTTCATTATCGATTATCCGGTTGAGATGAGCCCTCTGACCAAAAAGCACCGCGATAAACAGGGACTTGTAGAACGTTTTGAGTTAATGATCAATGGCAAGGAGATCGCAAATGCCTATAGTGAATTGAATGACCCGGTTGATCAGCGCGAGCGGTTTGAGGATCAGGTACGTCTTATGGAAAGGGGAGATGATGAAGCCATGTTCATTGACCATGATTTTCTTCGCGCCCTGGAATATGGAATGCCCCCCACTGCAGGTATCGGTATCGGCATTGACCGGCTTTGCATGCTGCTTACCAATCAGGTTTCCATTCAGGATGTTTTATTCTTCCCGCAAATGCGGCCAGAGAAGATTGAATGACGAAGTAATCCAGTCTTATTGAATTTTGCAAAAATCGGCTTACCCCTCTTTCGGTAAACTGTTGTAACTTTTACCAAATGTTGGTTAAGGACTTCTATATACAGGCATTCGCCACCGGCGGATGCTTTTTTAATCAACAAACAGGTCCGGATAGAGTTTCCCCCCTTTCACTACCGCATATTTTTCCAGGTCTGTGATTCCTTCCTTCGCCAAAACTTCTTCATCAGTGAAACAGTTGCCTGTACAGCTGGCTGAAGGCTGACTGAAAATATAATAAGATGCGTCTGCCAATATCTCAGGGCTGCGGCTCATCCTGGCCAGTGCATCACCACCCAATAAATTTCTTACGGCAGCAGTATCTATTGTTGTTTTGGGCCAGAGCGCATTGGACGCGATATTATATTTTTTCAATTCTGCTGCCCAGCCAATTGCCATCATGGACATATTGAATTTGGTAATGCTATACGCTACATGGCCTGCAAACCATTTTGGGTTCATACTAAGGGGAGGAGAGAGCGTAAGTATATGTGCATTCGATGATCTTTTCAGATAAGGGATACAGGCCTTGGTTACAAAGAAGGTTCCCCGCACATTAATATCATGCATGAGATCATATCTTTTAGGTTCTGTCAATTCTGTGGAAGTAAGGGAAATTGCAGAAGCATTATTGACAACGATGTCAATACCACCAAATTTTTCGGTGGCTTTATTGATCACATTATTGATCTGCTCTTCATACCGGATATCACATTGAACTGCCAGTGCCTGCCCTCCTGCCTTCTCTATTTCAGCTGCTGCAGAGAAAATGGTACCACCCAGTTTTGAATTTTCCTCCACTGACTTTGCAGCAACGATAATATTTGCTCCTTCCTTAGCCAAACGAAGCGCTATTGCTTTTCCGATACCTCTGCTTGCACCCGTAATTAGAACTGTCTTATTTTTCAACGACATATGAATTCATTTAAGAACGGAAGGTAAGAAAAGGCCAAATGAGAGAGTTGTTTTCTTCGTAACAATACGGAGCTGCCAGTAATTTCTTTATGGCCGGAATCACCAAAACATCCTCTGTTTACGTATTCAAACTGCCCCTATTTTTGGTGTAGTGATTGATTGATGAATGACGATCACTAAACAAAAGTCCCGTTTTAATCTGAATATCCAACCGAAAGACCCCCTTGAGATCGAAGCCGTTTATGAAAAACCCTAAGGTTCGCCCTCAACAAAAAAACTCAATCCGCCGCGGCGGATTGAGTTTTTAAAAGAACAGGTTAGCAATTTATTCTGCAAATCCTGTATCAGATATCTTCATATCACCAATAGGAGATTTGAATGTAACACTACTAAAATCCTGAGTGGCTTCCATTCCCTTTCCACCCTGAATGGCATTACCGGGAGAATGATAGGTAGCCACTGTGTCTGTATAAAATATTCCTCTTGCCTGGTCCCACCACAGATCATGACACCGGAGAGTATCTCCCTTGGCGCTGATCACCACCACACTGTCGCGCAAATAAACCTTTTCCCGTGTCTGAAAATACTTTCCATAACGGGCATCGAGCCAGCTATCCACCTTTGCACTGTCATTATAGAAATCGGCGTGAAGCGTTTTGGGAAATTCAACAAATTGCCCGGTATCTGTTTGCACCATCAGCATCATAGGTGCTGTCAGTTTTGATTTTACCATTCCTTCCTGGCTCAGGAAACTCGTTACTCTGCTTACGGTATCTACAATCATTTTATCCTTTACCCACTCATCTATCTCCTTTTGTGTATTCTCGCAACTACAAACAAAACAGCAGCTTACAAAGAAAGCTGCTGCAAAAGAAAATGTTTTAAATATTGCTGCGGAATTATTCATATTTCCTTCTTACAAACCAGAAATCGCTAAAGGAGAATCCAACAGATACGCGAAACAGGTTTTCCTTCAGCAAATTATCATTATTTCCTCTCTTGATAAATTCAAGACCCAGGTTTACAATAGTGGCCTGGCCGGGACTGAGACGATTATAATTGCGAATGGGAAGCCCTGCGCCCAGTGAAAATCCAAGCAACGGTAATTTTTTCTGAACTATAATATAATCCTCACCGATAAATAAGCCTGCACGGTAAGCTACATTGCTGAAATAGTTTGTTTTGGGAGCCGGTCTCAACTGACCACCTACACGCAATTCCCATTTATCCTGTACGGTAGGATCGGCCTGTCCATAGAATCGGTATTCACTCCATTTGTTCTGTGAAAAGTCAACACCTACCAGCCATCCACTCTTATTATCGGTAAGATTAACTTCTTTTTCCAGCACAAATCCTACCGTATAGTTGGACGGATAAGTAATTTTTCCTTTTATATCGGATTTCACAGACACACTATCCAGTCTTACATTACCCTGGTTCTCATCAAAGAAATATGTTTCACGAATGATATCCTGTCTTGCATTAAGGTTCTGTTTCCAGTTGCCATAAGCACCTAAAGTTAGATAGAGGTCTTTACCTACCTTGTTAAAATACTGTAATCCTGCATTTGCATAGAGATTACCGTACGATGTTCTTGTTTCGAAATTGCCACTGTTATATTCCAGGCTATCATTAAAAATGGTACGACGGCTGCTAATGTCTTTTTTTCCAAACAGATAACCTCCATTCACACCAAATGAAAGGTTGCTGTAAGTGCTCAGTTTGATCCTCCATCCTGTTCCAATAGAAGCCAGATAAGCACCGCCATCTCCTGTATTCATCGTTTGAGCGGTATCTATTGCCTGTCCTGTATTAGGGTCAACCAATCTTTCCCTGCTGATAACTTTATAGCTTACACGTGTAATGGGCCTTAATCCAAAGCTCAATCCCCAATTGGGACGTAGCGGTACACCAACCTGCACATGAGAGAATAAAAAATTGCTGGCATTGAACTTCCCGATATTATTAGGTTCACGGAGAGCACGGTTCTCCAAATTGATACCTACATCCAGGATAGCCCTTCCATATTGCATTTTCTTGGAGGTTTGTTCCCTGACAGTCTGGAATGAACCATATGAAGCTGGATTATTAAAATTGATAGTCAGGAAGTCATTATAACCTGCAGAAATGCCTCCCATGCCACGGCTATTAACATTAGTGGAAGGAACCAAATCTCCCAATCCATATCTCGTGTAAGGTGAATTATCCTGTGAAAAAGCAGGTAGAAAGCTAACTATGAACAACCCGGTAAACCAACCCCTTAAACCACATAACACATTGATAATCTTAGGGGTTATTGACTTCGCTAATAGCATAAAGACCTTTAAAAATTAATTCTGGGTCTGCAAATATCTTCTTTTTAAGGTGCGCTCCCAAATGCACTAAATCACCCCCGGTTAAAAGGACGTTAAAGTTCCCGAATTTTTCTTCATAAGCGGCTATGAATCCGTCGATTTCCTTAGCCATGCCTATCACCACTCCACTAAGAATATTGGTGGTTGTATCATACCCGATAAGGGGTGCATTGCTGTCTGCTTTGATCAGAGGAAGTTTTGCTGTATAATCATTAAGTGATTTCAATCTTATCTCCATCCCGGGCGAAATACCGCCACCAACCAGTTCATGATACTTATTGATAAAATTGTAGGTAATACAGCTGCCCAATGCAATTACCAGGTTGTTTTTGTTTGGATAGAAATGAACAGCACCAGCCGTAAGCGCTAATCTGTCTGCCCCAATTGTTTCCGGTTTTCCTACCGGAGTGGTAAAAGAAAGTTTTGTTAGATGACTGAGCTTATGAAATTTTGTTTTTGCGGCAAGCACTTCTTCCATCCCCTCGTTGTGATTGATCACGGAAGACAGAATTGATTTATCCGCCTTAGATTCCCTTACAAGTGATTCTATCGTTGTATTGGAATCATCCTGCAATAAAAGCACTTCTTTTACATCGGCATTTTTGAAGATGGCAACTTTGCGCCGGGTATTACCAAAATCAAAGCAGAGAGTGGTTGACATGATTTGTATGTAGTAAAAATGATATGCTCTTAAAGATCAAATCCCGGCAAATTCTTAAAGTGACCGTTCTGTTTTATTTTTTCCTTTAATTGTTCCATTCCGGCAACCATGGGTATCACCTTTGCCAGGTGTCTCTTCAAATATTCCTGACGCTGTCTTTCTTCCATCAGTCCCAATAGCTCATATTCTTCTTCCAGCGACATGCCGATATGATGTGCCACATCATAGCTTTTGATCTCTTCATCGACTTTGGAAAACGTCTTGGTCACTTTTAACAGCTCATGCAGGTCACGGATACCTGCCAGCACTTTCCGCATTAACTCAGCGTTACCATTATCATCATTATCCGGATAGTTCACAATGGCGCCGCTATATAATTTATCAGGTATTTCTTTTATCACCTCCAGGATACGGAATACCTTGTCTCCTCTGGTTTTGATATCCATTTCACCATTCTCCTCAATGGAAGTAATCTCAACTATTTCCACCAGCGAACCAAAATCCTGCATTTTTTTATCAATGACTGTTGGAATACCAAACTGTTTCTTTTGAGTATGACATTCATTGATCAATTGTTTATAACGTGGCTCAAAAATATGCAGGTTCAATTGTTCACCGGGATATAACACAATACCCAAAGGAAATATGGGAATGAAATTCGTCACAGCTGTAAAGGTAGGAAATCCATCAATTTTATTACTGGCTCACAAACTCCTCTTTAAACCATTTCCACCACCAGAGAACTATAAAAGCATAAACAAATACTCCATATTGAACTTCAAGACCCATATCAAATAAAAAACTGAATGCAGCGGTGAGATTAAGCAGCACCCACACCAGCCAGGGCTTTCGTTTATTGAAAAAAGGAATTAATATAACAATCGTAAAGACCAATACTCCTATCCATCCACAGGTTAATCCATATATAAGCCATTCACTACTGGGGTATAACATATCTGTATCGAGTATTTCCGGATATTTGACCCTGTCCCATTCTTTTGTTTTGTTATAAATATCTCCTGCACCGGTGCCGGTCAGCGGATGTTCTTTTAAAATGTTCCATCCTGCACGAATGGAAATAACTCTTGCCACATCATTGCCGCCAGGCAGGTATTTTAAATCTTTGAAATAAGAATAATCATAGCTGATGTACTTAAGCCGGTTTTGAAAAGATGGAAATAAAAGCCAGGCCAGGAACGGTAAAGCCAACACCGATAGCAACAGGGTGGCTCCCTGCCATCTTCTTGTTCTTTTGATCAGCAACCAGCAACCAGCAACCAGCAACATAATATAAAAGGAGAACAATCCGGTTCTTGCGGCTAACAGATGAAGAAAAATAATCAGCCAGCACAATACGAGTATCAACAAAAACGCCACTAAACGCTGCTTCCGGTTCTTCCAGACCATCCAGGCTGTCAATAGAATAACAATGCTTACCAGCCAGCTATACCTCACATGGTCATTTCCCAAAAGCGTGGCAATACTTTTTGCTTTCAAATAAGATTCATTTATACTTTCTATATTACCTGCATAATGGAACAGGCTCCAGATGCTGCCGGCTGTAGTGAATGCAATGAATATATAAGCGAGCAAGTCCCATTTTTTTGAAGAGAACCGAAGGGGTCCTGCAAATGCCAATGGTAATACAAATAGCGGAATCTTCAATCGTAAAACAGATAACCATTCCTGTTTGTCCTCACTCCACAGGCCAGAGACAAGTGGCATGAAAAAAAGAAGGCTCATACTCCACAATAAGGGTGTTGAAAAAAATGATTTCAATTGTTTCCCCGCATCCTTATGACAGAAGGATAGGACAACAAACAAGCCCATTGATATCGAAAGAACAGCGCGGGAGAGGAATAGTGCGCCCATCATCGCAACAACAGTGAAAAAAAGCAGACTTTTTCGCCAATCTATCATTAGGCAGTTAGCATATTTTTGATCCTGCAATTTACAGGATGTGCTATATCCTGACGTAGATTGCAGAATATTTAACTCTCAAATATGGAATGGCCAGCATTACTCCGGGAAGTTCAGCAGGGAAATGTAAAAGCATTGGCCAGAGGCATATCCCTGATCGAAAATGAACAGAATGGTTATGATGCCATGCTACGTTCCCTGCCTTCGGGCACTACAAAGATCATTGGAATAACCGGACCTCCCGGTGCCGGCAAAAGCACATTGGTGGATGCATTGATTGGCCTGCTGGTTGAACACGGAGAGAAGGTTGGTGTTTTATGTGTTGATCCTTCCTCTCCATTTAACCTGGGAGCCGTGCTGGGTGACAGGATCCGCATGAGTGATTGGTATACGCATCCCAACGTATTCATTCGTTCTCTGGCAACGCGTGGTTCAATGGGTGGGCTTCATCCCCGTATTATTGAGATCACTGATCTTTTAAAAGCATTTTCCTTTGATCATATCATAATTGAAACAGTTGGTATTGGTCAGAGTGAAATCGAAATTGCAGGCCTTGCTGATCTCACTGTAGTTGTGGTTGTACCGGAAGCTGGAGATGAGATACAGACCATGAAAGCCGGTTTAATGGAAATCGCAGACATCTTTGTTGTCAATAAAGCAGACCGGCCGGATGCAGATCAGTTTGTTAAGAATCTGCGCCTGATGTTGGCCCCTGCATTCAGCAAACATTATAATGAAGTGCCTGTCTTGAAAACTGTCGCTTCTCAAAAACAGGGCATCAAAGAATTACTTGAAACCATTTTGCATGAATTACCCAAAGCTCATTTTACAGATAAGAAATTCTGGCTACTGGCAGAGAAAGCCTACTGGCTCATTCAGCAAAAAAGAATGGGCGATATCAAAAAAGAAGAGTTGAAGAAAAAGATCGAACAGCAATACCTCTCTTCCAAATCATTCAATTTATACCAGTTTATTTCCGGGTTTTAATTGCCCATCTTCCAAAAACGCAATTTTACTATCGTTGTTTTACTAAAAAAATTCCTGGAAGGGACGGCTTTTACTAAATCTCGGTATTTACCCTTAGTTGCTTAAGCGCAATCCTTTCAAATACAGGGAAAAATGAGTACTTTTTGGCTGCAGAGCCAATTGCTATGAGAAACCTATACCTGCAAAGGCTTACTCGTTTATCCTATTTAACCATTTTGTGGCTTCTCCTTCTTTTGCCTGCCCTTTCTCATGCTCAAACAACAAATATCAGCGGTGTAGTAAACAGTTACTACTCAGTGCTGGCTGTAGATCCCGTTAGAGATGGTGTGAAACTTAACACTGTGGCAGGATTGGCCCCACAGGATAAGGTATTGCTTATCCAGATGAAAGGTGCTACCATCAATACTGCCAATGGTTCCACGCCTGGTTATGGTGATACTACTTCATTGAACAACGCAGGTAATTATGAAATTCATACTGTCTGTGCCATTAGAAATGACTCCGCATTTTTTGTAAACGATGTATTGAATAACTATACAATTGCAGATAAAGTACAATTGGTAAAATTTGGCACCTATGTAAACGCAAATGTGAATGGAGTATTGACTGCCAATACCTGGAACAATGCTACAGGCACTGGTGGTGTAATTGCCATTTTTGTTGAACAGGACCTTACACTTAACAATATTATTACTGCTGATTCACGTGGATTTGCAGGAGGTGCAGGTGTGTTAAGCGGTTCAACATGTCTCAATACCCATAATCAGAATTTCTATAATGCCAACGCTGTCTCTCCCGCAACCCAAAATGGAGCATTCAAAGGAGAAGGCATTGTTGACCGGCCGGCAGCAGAAAGTGGAGGCAAGGCTGCCCCTGCGAATGGAGGTGGCGGTGGTAATGACCATAACAATAGTGGTGGCGGTGGGTCCAATCTGGTTCGCGGTGGCGTTGGCGGGGGCAACTCCGGTAATTCTTCCTGTAAAACAGCCTACATAAGTGAAGGAGGAAAGGCATTGTCGAGCTGGGGGGGTAAAAAGATCTTTCTTGGAGGTGGAGGCGGTGCAGGCCATAAAAATAATGTCACCAGTTTATCCCAGGGTGGCGCAGGAGGTGGTCTAATTTTTATTCATGCCGCCAACGTTATTGGTAATGGATTCCTGATAACTACTTCTGGTGGCGCTGGCGGCGATTCTCAGTCGGATGGTGCAGGTGGTGGTGGTGGTGGTGGAACTGTTATTATGGATGTTCCTAATTATACAGGCTCTCTCACCATTCTTGCCGAAGGTGGTGCTGGTGGAATTTCAGATGATGGCCTTAATAATAAACTTTGTTTTGGTGGTGGAGGTGGCGGTAGTGGCGGGGTCATTTATTTTTCAGGAGCAACACCTCCTGTGTCTATTTCAGCTAACGGAGGCGCGTTAGGAATTGAATTCAACCGTTGGGATGCTACCTGTCCTGCGGCTCCTGTTGTATCAGGGCCTGGTTTAACTGGCGTAATAATTCCCAATTATACCTTCAGAGCATCATCTACACTTGCTGCAACCTGTACAGCCATATTGCCTGTAAGACTTGGATACTTCAATGCAAATACCGAAGGAAAGAAAGTTATCCTGCAATGGCAGGTCTTTAATCCGGAAGATGCCTCAACCTTCGTAGTTGAAAGAATGGATAAATATGGTAACTGGATTTCCCTTCAAACTATTCAGGCAAATAATTCCCAAACAGAATATCAGTCAGTAGATAATTTTCCAGATGCTGGTTATAACAACTATCGCATACGGGTAAATGAAAAAAACAATACCCTCCTCTATACAGCAGTTCGAAGGGTGTTCGTAGGAGTTACCATTGAAAGCTTTTCCATCTTTCCTAACCCTGCCGGGGACAGGATCACTTTAAGGGGCAATTTTGACGCTACTGCTACCATCCGTTTAATAGATGTTTCCGGCAAGATCATTCTGAATAGCCGCACCGGAAGCGCCAATACGGCTGAATTAAAATTACCTGCTCTTTCACCAGGCATCTACATGTTGCATATCAACAATGGAGTTGAAAAACTCATTATTAGATAAAATAAAAAAGCGGCTCACAAAGAGTGTAATTGCGCAGGCAAACGGTACTGTAGCCCGGCCGAGAATAATAAAAGAAGGAAAGCAGGCATCTCATTTACAATACTAATCTCCGTTCCTAAAATAGCTTATTCCCGAGTGCATTCAAAAACATTGGGCGAATGGTAATTACGCTGAGCGGGTGGCGTGTTAACTGAGTAGAGTAAGCTTATTTATTTTTCTGCCACCATTTATAGCCAATATATCCAACAATGGCAAAAGGGGCAAAAGCGAGGTAAAGAATACCGGCATTAAGACCAGCAGCCGGTTTTTCACCCAGTTGCTGGGCGGTTTTAGTACAAATAGAGCATTGGGCAGAAAGGGTATAAGAAAGAAAGAAAAAACAACAGAACACGAGAATATATACCAATGCCCTCTTATTCATACCTGTAATTTTTACAAAGTTAACCTTTAAGCAGTTTCAGTGCTCATCCGCTTGCTGATCTTCTTTCTCTCATCTTCATCCAGCACCACTTTACGCATACGGATAGCCTTGGGAGTCACTTCAATACATTCATCAAACTGAATATATTCCATGCATTCTTCAAGGGTCATCAATGTTTTAGGAGCAATACGAGCCGCATCATCACTACCGCTGGCACGGTGGTTGGTCAGCTTCTTGGCTTCTGTAGCATTTACTACCAGGTCACCCGGTTTAATATTCTCTGCGATGATCTGTCCTGCATATACCTCTTCGCCTGGATCTACAAAAAAGCGACCCCTGTCCTGAAGCTTATCAATTGAATACCCTGTAGTACGTTCTGTATTCTTCGATAAAAGAACGCCATTGTTCCTTCCGGGAATAGATCCCTTCCAGGGTTTATATTCAGTAAAGCGGTGAGCCATGATGGCTTCGCCTGCTGTATTCGTCAACATATTGCTACGCAGCCCGATCAATCCACGAGAAGGAATTTCAAACTCCAGGTGCTGCATATCACCTTTTGTTTCCATCACCAGCATTTCGCCTTTGCGCTGGGTAACCAGATCAATTACCTTACCACTGAATTCCTGGGGTACGTCCACCACCAGGTTCTCATATGGCTCACATTTCTTGCCACCGATCTCCTTAACAATAACAGTAGGTTGCCCAACAGTCAACTCATATCCTTCCCTGCGCATTGTTTCAATCAGGATACCTAAATGCAGGATACCTCTTCCATAAACAAGAAAACTATCTGCACCTTCTGTATCCTCAACGCGCAATGCAAGGTTCTTTTCGGTTTCCTTCATCAGGCGATCACGCAGGTGACGGCTGGTTACAAACTTTCCGTCCTTACCAAAGAAAGGGGAGTTATTGATGCTGAATAGCATGCTCATGGTAGGCTCATCCACACTGATCACCGGCAATGCCTCCGGATTCTCAACATCAGCCAATGTATCACCGATATTAAAATCTTCAATACCTACTACCGCACAAAGATCACCTGCAATTACTTCAGTCACTTTCTTTTTACCCATTCCTTCAAACACATATAGTTCTCGTACCCTTGTCTTTTTTATAACTCCGCCAGCCTGAACCAATGCAACTGGCTGGTTTTCTCTAATGGTGCCGCGATTAACTTTTCCAATTGCGATCCTTCCCAGGAATGAAGAGTAATCCAGTGAAGTGATCTGCATCTGCGTGTGCCCTTCATTTACTTTTGGAGGTGGCACATACTTGATAATGCCATCCAGAAGAGGAGTAATATTATCGATCTGTGTCAACGTATCATTGAACCAGCCATTTTTACCGGAACCATAATAAGTAGGGAAATTCAACTGTTCTTCCGTAGCATCCAGGTTAAAGAAAAGTTCAAAAACCGCATCATGGACTTCATCCGGGCGGCAATTGGGTTTATCCACCTTGTTGATGACAACAATAGGTTTCAGGTTCAAATGCAAGGCTTTTTGAAGCACAAAACGGGTTTGGGGCATTGGACCTTCAAAAGCATCCACCAGCAGAAGTACGCCATCGGCCATTTTTAATACCCTTTCCACCTCACCGCCAAAATCGGCGTGACCTGGAGTATCGATCACATTGATCTTTACACCTTTGTAAACAACAGCAGCGTTTTTTGAGAAAATGGTGATACCCCGCTCTCTTTCAAGGTCATTGCTATCCATGATCAGCTCCCCGGTCTCCTGATTATCTCTGAAAACCTTGGTTTCGTGCAGGATTTTGTCCACCAGCGTGGTTTTACCGTGGTCAACGTGTGCAATGATAGCTATATTCCTGATTTCCATACTTTTAACTTATTGATTGATCCGCCTCTGTCTATTTCTGATTAAGCGTGCAAAGGTAGCCTAAATAAACCGGGCTGGCAAGAGAAGGAAAGGTTATTTTGCTGTTACGCTTGTTAAAGAATTCCACCATGACAGTTCAATCAGGAACCCACAATATGGCGCCCAGGCTTCCCAAATCCCGCCTTGCAGCCTGGTTCATCTTTCTTTTCTTTATTGCCGGGCTGGTACTCATTTTCGAAGCTGATGGAACATCAGATGAAGGGGATAGCGTAATGCACTACCTGTATGCAAGACATGCTTTTGAATTTCCACGGAATTTCCTGGATCAATGGGCCAAGCCCCTGTACGTATTAATTGTAGCACCAGTTGCACAATTGGGATTTCCTGCAGTTAAATTCCTGAACCTTTTATTTTCCTGCGGCACCCTCCTGCTTACATACAAAACAGGAAAGAAACTTCAACTGAATGATTCCTGGATGGCGATTGTATTAACTGCCTTTGCTCCCCTCTTCATGATAGTTACGCTTTCAGGTTTAACAGAACCATTATTTGCTTTTTGGATGATGGCTGGCGTATATGGAATTATGGCTGGATACCGAAACAGTTCAATCATTCTGCTTTCCTTTCTTCCGTTCATTCGCAGTGAAGGGCTGATTGTGCTTTGTGTTCTGTTATTATACCTGATGGTAAAAAAATGGTTTAAGCTGATACCTTTATTACTGACCGGCCACCTGTTCTATTCATTGATTGGATGGCCAGTCTATGGAAATCCATTATGGGTATTTACAGAATTAACTTATGCCACATTACATAGCGCTTACGGAAAAGGGCACTGGACTGATTTTTTTAAAGGCATGCCCGCCATAATTGGATGGCCTATCTATATTCTGCTGATTATTGGATTACTTTATGGTGTTTACTTATTGATCGCAAAATATCTGTTGAAAAACAAGAAGATCACAACAGATGAAGAACTATTCCTTGTCTATGGCTGTTTCCTTGGAAATTTTGTGGGGCATACTGTTTTTTGGTCGCTTGGCATTTTTAATTCATTCGGTTTATTGCGTGTAATGATCGGCGTTGCACCATTAATGGGATTGATCAGTTTGAAAGGATTAAATTTCTTTTCTTACAGTTTTCGTTCACGTACTTTAAAATATCTGGTCCTTTTTTATGTAATGATATTTCCTTTCTCGGGCAATCATTATTCTTTCAATTGGAAAAGGGATTTTTCTCTAAAGGCAGATCAGAAAGCAGAATTAAGGATGGCAGATTATATAAAAAAGAATTACCCTGATTATAAAACATCAGTCTTTTACTATGAAGCGTGCTGGATAAGTGTTGTGCTAGACATCAATCATTTTGACAGCAGTCAGCATAAACGCTTTCTCAATTCATTTGAAGAAAACCGTTTCCCGGACCAGTGCTTCCTGGTTTGGGATGACTGGTTTGCCAGAGTAGAAGGCCGAGTAGAATTACAACAGCTGCTGGAGGATCCGCGTTTTGAACTATTGCAAACTTTTGAAGAAAAAGATGTATGGGGTGTAACCCGTACAGTGAAACTGTTTAGGAAATCAAAAAAATCCTCTTAGCTTTATGCAAATGCCCTGCTATGAAATTCCTCAAATGGTTCGCATTTGTCATACTGCTACTGATCATTTTTTATTTCTTTGGTTCCAAACCATCCGCACCTGCATATACTCACGACCTGCCTGCAGTTCCATCTTCATCTGCTGCCCTGGAAAAATATATTCATGACCAGGATGCGGGTCACAAACTGAAACCCGACAATGAAGCACGGATCATCTGGCTAAATGATTCCCTTAAGCAAAAAACGGAATATGCCGTAGTATACCTGCACGGGTTTTCAGCCAGCCAGGAGGAAGGCGATCCCATCCATTACCAGTTTGCACAAAAGTTTGGTTGCAATCTTTACCTTTCGCGATTGCCTGAACATGGGATCGATACAACAGAACCAATGATCAATCTTACAGCGGATAAATTATGGGAAGGAGCCAAACAGGCTTATGAGATAGGAAAACAACTTGGCAACAAAGTAATACTCATGGGATGTTCTACAGGCGGCACGCTGGCTTTAAAACTCGCAGCAGAATACCCTGATATTGCTGGCATCATTTTATTATCTCCGAATATTGCCATCAATGATGGAGCCGCGTGGGTATTGAATAACCATTGGGGATTGCAGGTGGCGCGTATGGTAAAAGGAAAATATAATATTGCTGATGATACTTCCGCTCTTTATCGCCAGTACTGGACTTACAAATACAGGATGGAAGCAGCTGTTCAACTGGAAGAACTACTGGAGACTTCCATGAAGTCTTCGGTTTTTGAAAAAGTAAAACAGCCCTTATTGCTTCTTTATTATTATAAGGATGAGGAACACCAGGATCCTGTTGTTAAGGTATCTGCCATGAAAAGAATGTTCCGTCAATTAGGAACTCCAGACAGTTTGAAAAGAGAATTGGCAGTACCCAATGCAGGCGAGCATGTGATCAGCTCTTATATAAAATCAAAAGACCTTGCAACGGTGGGAGCAGACTGCGAGAAATTTGCAACAGAGATCCTGAGAATACCTTACACCAAAAAATAGATCTTTAAAAAAAACGCCTGATGATCTGAGCGATTAGCGTAAGCAGCAGACTTAACAATATCATGGTTGTGATTGGGAAATAAAATCTGAAATTCTCCTTTTCTATCCTCACATCTCCTGGCAGGCGGCCAATCCAGTTTAGCTTATCATGAAAGAAATAGACAAGCACTCCGGCCAGCAGAATTACAACGCCTATAATTATGATTATTTTACCCGTGCCTGAATTCATAACACAAAATTAAAATACGCTTAATTATCAGGTGTCAAAAGTTTCTTAATTGAAATGGCTCTCTCAAACTTTGTCCACTATTCTCAATCACCGAAATACATACCTCCTTTACCAATTTTGGAGATGTACCTGAATTACAGGCGGATTGATAAGATGGAAGCATTAAAGTACATTTGCCCCGCCTGAACAAGTATAATGAGCCAAAGGAATATTATTTATATCATAAATCCGATCTCCGGAACAAGAACGAAAAAAGACCTCCAGCAACTGGTGGAGAGAAGTACCGAGGCCCTCGATATTCCTTATCAGATCTTTCCTTCGGTAGCAAGCGGAGATTATTCCTTTCTTCATTCAATTATCAAAGAACAGAATATAACAGATATTGTAATAGCCGGAGGAGATGGCACTGTAAGTCAGGTAGCCGGAAGCCTGATGGGGCAGAATGTAAATTTTGGAATCATTCCCTGTGGCTCAGGCAATGGGCTTGCTTTTGCTGCAAAGATTCCAAAACAACCAGCCCAGGCACTGGATATTATATTCACTGGAAAAGCATCACTCATTGATGGGTTTTATATTAATGGGCAATTTGCCTGCATGTTATGTGGACTTGGTTTCGATGCAAAGGTGGCCCATGAATTTGCCAAACAGCCCAAAAGAGGACTGGCAACTTACGCTACACTGGTAGGCAGGAATTTCTTTTCTGCTGATCCCTATTCCTTCGTGGTGGAGAGTAATGGGCTTAGCTTTTCAACAGAAGCATTCCTGATCAGCATTGCAAACAGCAACCAGTTTGGAAATAATTTCACCATTGCGCCTAAAGCTTTATTGTCTGATGGGCTGCTGGATGTGGTTATCGCTAAAAAAACAGCCAAGCCATTACTGCTTTTTAATCTTATCAGGCAAATCCTCGCTGGACGCCTGAGCAAGATTGAAAATTCATTGAATAACCCGGTTATTTATTTTCAGACAAGCGAGTTAAATATCATTAATACAAGCTTGGCACCACTACATATAGATGGTGATCCGGCTGAAACACCTGAAAAACTTATTATACAGGTAAAGAAAAAATGTTTTCGTCTTATTCAGCCAGCCAATTAATTACCTGATGGAACGGTGGTTGGCGGCTTTGAATTTTTTTCTGCATCCAGCAATGCGAGCAATTGTTTAAAGCTCCTCTGGTTGGAGAAGGAATTAACGGATGCCATGATATCAATCCGTTCCCTTCTGCTCAGGTGAAAATTAAGCGCAGCCTTATTCTCTTCCTTATCTGCCGCGTATTGGAATAGTATTTTGTGAATTTCCCTTCCTGGATGTTCACTATAATAACTCAGCATATCATCCTGGAAATATTCCATCATCTTAAACCAGTTGTGCTGTAGTAGAAGAAACGGTTTGGTAAAATGATCTGTTATATCATCAGAGAGATAAGGCGAGTCCCAGCCGCCCGGACTGCGATCACGAACCTGCAGGATCAGAATGCCACTGGTATTTTTGCTCAACCAGTCATGAAAGGATTCTAAAAAGCGAAGGCTTGTTTCCTGCCCATAGTTGTCTCTTAACCCTGCATCCATTACATCGATAACCGGGTTGCTGGGCAGCCAGACATTGGGCAAAACAACAGGGAAAGTGGCATTCATACGCAAAGCAGTCAATACCCGGAGATCATATGGGTTTTGTTTGGAAAAGAAGGCCCCAAAGTCTACAGCATCTGGATCCATTTCCGGGATCCTGGAAGGATCCTGCCAACCCCGCATCATGAAGCTCACTGGTTGAGTGCTGATTATCATTTTACGGCTGTCACGCGTGATTACAGAATTGAAGAAGATCAGTGGAATATTGGCTGCTTTCTCATCTGCAGCATAATCCTTTATCTGTTTATCAAGATAGCCTCTGGTATTGGCATTCATTTTTTCTTCAAATGCATACCCTCTGTCTTTTACATAGGTAAACTGGTTGATCCTGAATTTCTGTGCCGGGGCTATCAGGTCACGTGCAACAAATGATGAGAATAAAGGATTGAGAAGATCGCTGCCAATATCCTCTACATATTGCCTGTCTTGCAGGTTTATATTCTTTCCTTTCTCTTTTTGCAGAAATAATTCTCTGAAAAAAGTAGCCCCGATCATTCCGCCAGATGCGCCATTGATCAGGAATATCTTCTTCATGATCTGTCCATTTGTAATACTATCCAGATGTTGAAGCATGCTCACCGTGAAAGTGGCGCTTCTATGACCGCCCCCACTTGTATTCATTACCACAAACAGAGGTTTCTCAACTCCCTGGTTCTTTTTCCAGTTCTCCAGAATGCCAACCATATTCAGGCTATCCGCTGTCTTCTTCTCAGGCGTGCAGATAGAAAGAAGGCCTTCACGGGAATAGGCGGGCCGCTCTGTTTTATTATTATAATTCAGTCCATACCCTTTATTTCTGGGATCGATCCAGTCTATCTTGTAAAAGAAGTTCAGCAATAAGATCAGTACTACCAGGTAAGGAATACTCCAGCTTTGAAGAAAATAGGTAAATGCTCCGGCTACACCAATCAATATGGAAAAGAAAATAGTAATACTTGCAGCAGCCGGTATCTGGAAAAAGGGTGATTCAAGAAAGAACCCGACAATGATCAGAAATAGAAATGCGGCAAAAATGCAAATAATGGCTGCAAAATGATGCCGCTTAAAAAGGGAGTCTACAAATTGCGGTGTATAGTGGCGTACATCCCGGCAGGGACGCAGATGCACGGGTGAATCAAAATACCATTCTACCCTTATCAGGCTCTGGTGATGATACGTTTCCTGTTCCGGGCGCAGATGAGTAATATATTCTCCCGGATTCGTGATCACCGGCATCATCCGGCGCAAAATGGAACGGTCAGCTCTGAAAAAATAATAAAAGGAAAAGGCAATCACCAGTATAAGTCCGGCAAAAAAACCACCTGCCAGCACAATGATCTCTGTATTCCTGATCAGCTCCTTGTAATGAGTGAACTCATAAGTTTTCCAAAAATAAAAACCTAAGAATATGATCGGAATGATTGCATTATTCAGGCAATACTTGAGGAAAGGATTGGTTGTTGCAGCCAGAAAATGAAAATGGCGACTGAAAAGGATAAAGGTGCTGATATTCCAGCTCATGATGAACATGCCAACAGACATACCCACAATGGCCATGCTTATTGAATTGACATTGCCCAGGTATTCCGGTGCCAGGTAAAGAGAATCAGCTCCAAAGGTGTGCATGAACTGGCCGCCTACCGTACTGAACAGGATGAACCAAAACATCAGCAATACCTGGTATTTCCTGAAATGCAGGAAGAGCAATTGAATGGGAAATGAATATAAAAAACCTCTAAGCCATGCTTTCATGAGTAAGGTAGCTATGAGTTAAAATTACTATTAAATGCCAGCAAACCAAACTGATCTGGCATTTCATAGTCGCCTAATTTATAACGCTTTTCCTGCTTCGAATGATATATAACATCCACACTAGTGACAATAATAATAGCATGGCAAGGAATTGATGCACTACTCCTAACCATAAAAAAGAAGATGGGTTTGTGGCATTCACCACTGTAAGGATACCCAGAAGCACCTGTAATAATACATTTGCGATGGGCCAGTTCCTGGTTTTTTGAAAAACAGGAGCACCTTTGGATTTATAAGCCTGGATAGTCCAAATTATTATTAATGCAGTGATCAGGTAAGCCAGGTTCCTATGAATAAAATGAATTACGAGAGGATGATCAAACAGGAAACTAATGCCTGGAAACTGACGGTCTCCAAAACTATGTATATCCTTTGGCAACCAGTTTCCATTCATATCCGGCCAGGTTGGTGCCGCAGCTGCTGCTTTTAAACCTGCCATGAAAGCACCATATATAAGTTGCAGCGTCAATATGACTATAAGCCATCCGGTAAACTTTCTTAATTTATTGTTGATCGTGATTTGATTGGCTGGGATCAGCAATTGAAGGGCGAACCATAAAGTATAACACAATAATCCCAATGCAAAAATGAAATGGATGGCCAGCTTATAATGGCTCACATATAGTAAACCTTCGTCTTCCAATCCACTTTTTACCATGATCCACCCAACTAATCCCTGCAAACCTCCAAGTACGAACAAAATCAGAAGCGGCCTGATCATATCCTTCTTAAACCGTTTTTGAATGATGAATATTACAAATGGAATAAGAAATACCACTCCCAGTAATCTTGCCCACACTCTGTGAAACCATTCCCAGAAAAATATAGATTTGAAATCGGATAGGCTGAAATACGCATTCAGATACTTGTATTGTGCAATTTGTTTATATTTTTCAAATGCAATATTCCAGTCATGTTCATTCATGGGTGGCAGGGCTCCCATTATTGGTTTCCATTCTGTAATTGATAACCCGGAACCAGTAAGTCGTGTGATACCTCCCAACAATACCTGTACAATAAGCATGAAAACACCAACAAGTAACCAGATGGCAACTGGTTTGGAAGAACGGTGAGGTTGCAGTTCGTTTGCCATAGCGTGCGCAAAGTTAGGCGCTATGTGGGGAAAATAATTTTTACATTTTTATTTTTCGCATGATATTGCATCTGCATGCTTCACCCCTTTTACCAGGACCAAATGCTTGAAGCCGGCTGTGATGAAGCCGGTCGCGGGTGCTTTGCAGGGCCAGTATTTGCAGCTGCAGTAATCCTGCCCAGGGATTTCTACCACCCGGTATTAAATGATAGCAAGCAATTGACAGCTGAAGAAAGGCAGGAATTGAAAGGATACATTAAGGCTAATGCCATAGCGTATGCTGTAGCAATGGTGGATAATGATGAGATTGACCAGATCAATATTCTTCGAGCCTCTTTTAAGGCCATGCATCTGGCACTGGACAAACTCAGGAAACGACCTTCTCTTTTATTAATTGATGGAAATCGTTTCACTCCTTATAAAAAACTTCCTCACCAATGCATTATCCAGGGTGATGGATTATATTCCAGCATTGCTGCTGCCAGCATCCTGGCGAAAACCCATCGCGATTCTTATATGCGCCAGTTGCATAAGGAATTTCCTCACTATAACTGGAAACAGAATAAAGGTTATGGAACACCCGAGCACCGGCAAGCAATAGATAAACATGGCATTTGCAAATACCACCGCAAGAGCTTTCGCTTAATGGCCGAGCAGCCTGAGCTATTTGATGAAGATGTAATGGATGATACTTTACCGGTAACTGAATCCTCCGATATTTAGCCATTTTTACCAATGCTGAAAACTAATGGCTAATAGCTACTAATGGCCAAAAATTTTCATTTGTTAAAGCATTTCTATCCAGCATTCCCTTATGTTAATTGATGTTAAACGTAGTTTTCCCATTTAAACCCCTGCATTCATTACGGGTCTTATATACGAACCATTTTTACAAAACAGTTTTAATAAACAGAAAAGTTTGTACCATGAAAAAAATACTTTTTGTAGCCGTTGTCTTCGCCCTTTTTACAACCGCCGCTTCCGCCCAAAGAGGTCATGATGTAGTAACTCATCACCGTGTTCAGCAAGGTTTCCGTAATGGAGATTTAACTCGCGGTGAAAGAGCCAGGATACATAGAAATGAAGCTCATTATCGCCATGAAAGACGCAGAGCTTATAGAGATGGAAAGCTTACAATGGCTGAAAGAAGGAGATTGAACCAGACTAAACGTTATGATAGCCGCCGGATCTATGCAATGAAGCATAATGCACGCCGGAGGGTATACTAATAATAAGAGTTGATACAATTGATGGTTTGGAGTTTTAGCCTCTCCGCTCTCGCGGTGGGGCTTTTTTATTTCTCAAATTTGCCCAATCCTTCACGGATCAATACAGGTTCCTCACCTGTACAATCAATGATAGTAGATGGAACAGTACCGCCAATGCCACCATCCACCACTATATCCACCAGGTTCCTGAAATTTTCATACATTATCTCTGGATCAGTATAATCCTCTACCTGCTCCCCGGGAAGCGAAGCACTGAGAACTGGCCGGCCCAGCTCCTTTACAATTGCACAGGCAATTTTGTTATCTGGTATCCTTAAACCAATAGTATCTTTCTTACTTTGAAGGATCTTTGGCACCATCTTGCTGGCAGGAAGAATAAAAGTATAGGGACCTGGCAGGTATTCTTTGAGCATCCGGTAAGTTGAGTTGGGAATCTGTTTGGCGTACTCGCTCAGGTGGCTCAGATCAGGACAAATAAAGGAGAGCTGGGCCTTTTTGGGATCAACATTTTTGATCCTGCAGATCTTCTCAATGGCCCTTTGCTGCAGGATATCGCAACCCAGTCCATATATGGTATCAGTAGGATATATGATAATACCTCCCCTTTGGAGGCAATCCACCGCTGCCTTTATCTGCCTGGGTTGAGGATTATCGGGATGAACACGAAGTAACATTTTGAAATTTAACCTTTCACAAGCCTTTAAGACCAAAAAATATTTTGTAAATCTAACTCATCTTAGGTGGTAATTGTGCGACAAATCGTAATTTACCCCGTTTATTATCTTTGTCAAAATCCGCATTGGTATGCAACTTAAACCGGTTACGATTGTCGACTCGATAAAACCAGAGGTATTCAGAAAGGAATTTTACAGACCCGGTACCCCAATCGTTATTAAAGATCTCTCTAAACAATGGCCTGCTTACAATAAATGGAACTGGGATTATTTTAAATCACTGGTTGGTGACCAACGCGTGCCTTTATATAATAATGTAAAAAGCGATGCTTATACTCCCATAAATAAAGCCGACGATTACAAGACTTTTGGGGAGTATATAGATATGATTAGCAAAGGCCCTGCGGGCTGGAGAATTTTCTTATTCAACATATTTGACCACGCTCCACAGCTTATTGAAGATTTTACATGGCCCGAACATTTGATGAAAGGCTTTGTAAAAAAATACCCGATGCTCTTTACGGGTGGCGCTTCCAGCATTACCCATATGCATTTTGATATTGATCTTTCTCATATCCTGCATACACAGTTCGCTGGAAGGAAGCGGGTGCTTATGTTTCCTTTCAAAGAACAATACAAACTCTATCGCAAACCGTTTGAAGTGTTGAGCCTTGCCGATTTCTCTCATTACTATGAAAAGAATGGAACGCCTGATTATGAAAAATTCCCTGCATTAAAACTCGCGGAAGGATTTGATTTTATTATGGAACCCGGTGACACCCTGTTCATGCCTGCAGGATACTGGCATCACATGGAATACCTTGATAGTGGTTTCGCCATGAGTTTGCGTGCAATGCAACCTTCTTTGGCAGGTAAACTAAAAGGCGTATGGAATCTCTTTGGTATGCGCAGCATTGATACCATGATGAAAAAGACTGCTCCACGTTGGTGGTATGAGAATAAGAAACGTCAGATTTTTGCTAAAGCAAAAAAGGAGCTGGCAGAAGTTTAAATAGCTACTTCATCACTGATACTACTGTATTACCCATACCTCATTTCCACGCAATAATTTATCGAGGTCGCCTTTCTTGCGTGCCTTGGCATCTTCCAGTTGCATGGCCATAACATCTTCATAGCAGGGCCGATCCGTTTGATAGAACACACCAAATGGTCTTGGCAAATGCCCCTCAATTTTAGGATCATCAAAGATGCGAACGAGTATCTGCGCTTTATAAATATCATGTTCATCGTGGATCCAGAGATCATCGGCACTATGGCCATCTTCCAGGTTCACTACACGCGGAGTAAATCCATCCAGCTTAATTCCTTTTGTATTTCCAGGTCCAAATAAAAATGGCTTGCCCTGCTCCAGGAATAACGTTTCCTGTGCTTTGGATCCTTTCTCGGTAAATATTTCAAAAGCTCCATCATTAAAAATGTTGCAATTCTGGTAGATCTCAAGGAATGAAGCGCCATGATGCTGGTTGGTGCGCAGTAACATGGATTGTAAATGCTTGGGATCACGGTCCATCGTCCTGGCTACAAAAGTTGCGTCTGCCCCTAAGGCCAGTGCCAATGGATTGAAAGGATGGTCGATACTTCCGAATGGAGTTGACTTGGTTACTTTGTTTTTTTCTGATGTTGGAGAATATTGGCCCTTGGTCAAACCATATATCTGATTATTGAACAGCAGAATATTCACGTCGAAATTCCTGCGCAGCAGGTGAATGGTATGGTTGCCGCCAATACTCAGACTGTCACCATCACCGGTCACAATCCAAACGCTTAATTCCGGACGGGATGCCTTTAAACCACTGGCAACTGCTGTGGCACGACCATGGATCGAGTGCATGCCATAGGTATTCATATAATAGGGGAAACGGCTGCTACAGCCAATACCCGAAATGATCACGATATTTTCCCTTGGGATGCCCAGCGTGGGCATTACTTTCTGAACCTGTGCTAAAATGGAATAATCACCACATCCCGGACACCAGCGAACTTCCTGATCAGTAGAAAAATCTTTCGCTGTTAGTGGTGGCAATGTCGTTGTGTCGCTCATATCTCAAAAATGGATTACAGTCTACAAAATTAGAAGATTATTGTCAAAGCTGGCCCGCTTTCACAACTATTTAGGCTCTAAAAAGGGAAGTTCCGAATTTCGTAAAGCTATCGTTATCGATTAAACAGTATTGGCTCTTGTTTTGTTATTTACAATAACTTACATCCCCAACCCAGTTTATATGTCTTCCCAACTATATGATTTTGGAATGATCGGTCTGGGCACTATGGGCAGGAACCTCCTGCTCAATATGGCCGACCATGGTTTTGCTGCAATCGGATTTGATAAGGATACCACTAAAACAGCCCTGCTGGAATCCTCGGCAAGCTCTGGAACCACAGTAAAGGGCGCTTCCAGTCTGGCGGAAATGGTGGAACTACTGAAGCCTCCCCGGAGGATCATGATGCTGGTGCCGGCTGGTCCAATTGTAGACGGCGTTATTAAAGACCTCCTTCCGCTTGTAGGGCCCGGAGACATTGTTATTGATGGCGGCAATTCCCATTATACAGACACGCTCAGGCGGATCGATTACCTCAAAGACAGGAATATCCATTTTGTTGGCATGGGTATTAGCGGTGGCGAGCATGGAGCCCGCACAGGTCCCAGTATAATGCCCGGAGGTGACCAGGAAGCCTGGCAGCAGCTAAAACCCGTGCTGGAAGCCATTTCAGCCAAGGCTGGCCCCCTGAATGAGCCCTGCGTTGCCTATATGGGGAAGGCCGC
>JAJKIP010000210.1 GCA_021154405.1 Segetibacter sp.
CAATACTATGTGAATTTAGGTTATACTCTACAGGAAGGAATATATAATGATGATCCGAAAGGTGCTTATAAAACCAATGCAGCTTTAAAGCGTTACAGTTTTAGATCTAATACAGATTTTAAACTCTCAAAGAGTTTCACTTTGAACCTGGGAGTTTCCAGCATTATATCCACTACAAATTTCCCAGGTACTGGCAAGGATCGGATTTTTGATGTATTAAAACTCACCAGTCCCATTGAATCTCCTGTCAAGAACCCCAATGGAAGCGCTCCGGGTGGCACGGGAGATTCCAAAATAAACCCATACACGTTAATTACAGGGACTGGATATACAAAACAGTTTTATACTACTCTGATAAATAATCTGGGCGCAAAATGGGATTTGTCATCTGTAACACCTGGCCTTTCTGTAAGGGGGTTGTTCGCTTATGATGTGGTAGATATAACCCAGGACGTACGGGAACAAAGCCCTGGCACTTATAAATATATCCCAGCTACTCAAACTTATCAGACTATTAATTCGCAAGGAGATCTGGGTTACCGCACATTAAACGAAAATTACAAGAAAATTTATGGAGAAGCAGCTGTCGAATACAAACGGAATTTCGGTAAACATGCTGTTTCCGGAATGCTCCTGGCTCAAAAAAGGGAATTTGTAAATGTTAATGCGGGAAGTTCCATAGACAATCTTCCAAGCAGACAGCAGGGATTAGTTGGCCGTTTAAATTACTATTTTGATACGAGGTATTTGCTTGAAGTGAATGCAGGTTATACAGGATCAGAACAGTTTCCTAAAGGAAGCCAATATGGACTTTTCCCTTCAGTAGGCGCCGGCTGGATTGTATCTAATGAGAAATTCTGGAACAGGAAGATCGTTAATATGCTAAAATTACGCGGCTCTTATGGATTGGTAGGAAACGATCAGATTGGAGGGGACAGGTTTTTGTTCCTGACGCTCTTTGAAAAAAATGCAGCCGGTTATGGATTTGGAATAAATCAGGATCAGAATATTGGTGGAAAAAGCGAAAAAAGATTGGGAAATCTTAATCTTACCTGGGAAACGTCTTATAAGGCCGATGTGGGAATGGACATGGAAATGTTGAATGGAAAAATTACCCTGACTACAGACGTGTTTCATGAACGCCGGGAAGGCCAATTGCTAAGACGTCAAATAATTCCCATATATACGGGCTTAGCCTCTTTCGCTCCATTTGCCAATGTGGGGATAACTGAAAACAAAGGAATAGAAGGCAGTTTCCAGTTCAGAAATAATACTAAAAGCGGATTCTATTACTCCTTTAACGGTAACATCGTTTTTGCAAAGAATAAGATAATAGAGAATGATGTGCCACCGAAACTATATCCCTGGCAGGAATTAAGAGGAAATCCGATAGGAGCGAATTTGGGATATGAGGCTATAGGCTTTTTCCAGGACCAGGCAGATATAGCTAAAAGCCCTGTACAAACTTTTGGCCCTGTTGGCCCTGGTGATGTTAAATATCGCGATATCAATGGTGATAATAAAATAGACATCGCAGACCAAACTGTAATTGGTACGTTTGGATCAGAGCCCCAGATAGTGTTTGGGTTCGGTGCCAATTTTGCCTATAAAGGCTTTGATGCAAGTATATTTTTGAATGGAAATGCTAACAGGGATTTCTTCTTCTCACAAAGAAATTGGACTGCCTGGGCATTTTCACAAGACGAGCGGTATAACGTATTACAGGAGTATTATGATAATCGGTGGGTTGCAGGCCAGGACAACAGCAAGGCAAAATTTCCAGCGATTAGAGCTTCCAGTCAAAACAATTACCAGAATTCATCCCTTTGGCAGCGCAACGGCTCTTATTTAAGAATAAGAACTGCTGAAATAGGCTATTCTTTACCAACGAATATTGCCAGGAAAGTATTAGTGAATAACGCCCGGGTATTTATACAGGGAACCAATCTTGCTACCTGGGATAAAATAAAAGTTCTTGATCCTGAATCCAATTTTGGAACAGGAGATTATCCGATTCCCCGGACCTTCAATTTTGGGGTAGAACTTAATTTTTAAGAGATAATACTAAAAAGAAATATCATGCGATCAATATTAATTTTATTTTTTGTTTCAATAATAATTTTTACACCTTCCTGTAAGAAGGATTATCTGAACAAAACTCCTGATGGGGACTTAACCCTTGAACAAATTTTTACCAGCCCTGTTTATGCGCCACAATTTTTATCAAATATATATACACACATACCTCTGGAGCTGTCGATGGTTGATGATCCCAGTCAACCCACAGTATCTAATGTTTATAATGGTGCATCCGACGATATCGAAGTAGGTTATGATGGCAACTTTAGTAAGTTTTTTAATGAAGGCAACTGGAATCCAACCCTTTATAAGCAGGATGTCTGGACAAACTCGTACAATGCAATAAGAAAAACCAATCTGTTTTTGGAAAACATCGATAAGCTTGTTCCCAGTGCAATAGCTGATCAGGGCACTATAAACAGATGGAAAGGAGAAGCGATCTTTCTCAGGGCGTTTTTTCATTTTATGTTGGCAAGAGTGTATGGGCCGGTACCGATTATAGATAGAACTATCAATTTGGATGAAGATTTTCTTGCTTTCAAACGTCAGCCGATAAATAAATGTGTTGATTTTATCGCATCCGAATGTGATAAGGCATTACCTTTTTTGGATACGAGGATCACTTCGGCTAATGATTATGGAAGGGCTACAAAAATTGCGGCACTTGCTTTAAAAGCCAGAGTTCTTTTATACATGGCTAGCCCTTTATGGAATGGAAACCCGGATTATTCAAATTTTAAAGATAATGAGGGTGTAAGGTTATTCCCGGATGCTGACCCCTCCAGATGGCAGACTGCTGCAACAGCGGCGAAAGCGTGTATTGATCAGGCAGAAGCTGCGGGGCATAAGCTTTATAGATCAGCTAATCCAAACGATTACATTAAGAATTACCAGGAAATATTTTATAAGAATTTTAATGATGAAGTGTTTTTTACGAGAAATGGTTCAGAAGATTATAATATAAATGCATATTCTGAACCACGTGGTTTTTTCGGAGCATTCTGGCCTATTCTGGCACCTACACAAGATCTCGTTGATGATTATGAGATGGCTAACGGAACTCAGCCTATCACAGGATACAATGCCGATATGACGCCAATAATAAATCCTGCTTCAGGATACACAGAAAGCGGTCAGGCAGCAACGGAGACCAATGAATATGTGACCGGTACTCGCAATATGTACGTTAATCGCGACCCTCGCTTTTACGCAAGTATCCGGTTCACTGGCATGAAGGACAAATGGACCCGTGCTGTTTCACCAAGAACTACTCCTCTCCAGTTTTGGAAATTGGGTCTTGATGGCAGAACCAGCAACAGCTCTGATTTTTATAGTAGAACTGGTTATCTTTTGAAAAAGCTTACTCATCCAGATTTCGTAATGAATCCCAAAAGCGCTATAAAACATTCCTGGATATTTTTCCGGTTAGGCGAGCAATACCTCAATTATGCTGAAGCTTTAAATGAGTCGCAAGGGCCAGTATCAGACGTTTATAAATACGTAAACCTGATTAGAGCAAGAGTTGGTATGCCCGCCTTACCTGCAGGATTGAGTGTTACTGAAATGCGGGACAGGATCCGCCATGAACGCAGAATTGAACTGGCATTTGAAACACATCGTTATTTTGATACTCATCGCTGGAAAATTGCTGAGGTTACAGATAATAAAAGTATTTATGGATTGGATGTAAATACGTCAGGATACAATATGTCAAGCGATGCATTTTATAAAAGAACTGTAGTAGAAAACAGGGTTTTTCAGAAAAAGCATTATTTATGGCCTATTCCACAGAAAGAGCTTGATAAAAATCACACTATCGTTCAAAACCCTGGCTGGTAATTACTAATAGCAAGCACTTGAAATTTGCTTTTCATCTTAGGCAGTTAAGTTTCAATATATCCGGATAAATACCCAAAAAGTTTAAGAAAATCAGTGAGATGACAAAAATTACAGAACAGCCTTCAAAGTATCGTCATTTGGAAAAAATGACGATACAGGAAATTACATCCTATATTAATAAAGAAGATAAAAAAGTGGCTTTGGCCGTCCAAAAAGCACTTCCTCAACTTAATGATTTAATTACAGCTATTGTTACAAGATTAAAAGCAGGTGGAAGATTGTTTTATTTAGGGGCAGGTAGTGGTGGCCGCCTTTCAGTCCTTGATTCAATAGAATTGCCTACTACCTATGGAATTCCAAAAGGTATGGTAAACGTTATACTGGCAGGGGGAGTAGATCATTTGATAGAAGCCCTGGAGGAAAAAGAGGACGATATCAATGAAGGCTGGCAAAGGCTGCAGCAAGAAGCGATATCAAACAAGGACATTGTAATTGGAATATCTGCAAGTGGCACAACTCCATTTGTTCTGGAATCATTAAAAAAGTGCAGGCAAAGCAATATAGCAACTGGTTGTATTGTAAGTAATCCCGATTCTCCGATTGCCAGCCAGGCTGATTATCCTGTCGAGGTCATTACAGGGCCGGAATTTGTTAGCGGCAGTACGAGAATGAAATGCGGAACTGCCCAAAAAATGATTTTTGATATCATTAGCACAACGGCAATGATTCAGTTAGGCCGGATAGAAGATAACAGGATGGTTAATGTAAAGCTTATTAATGACAAAATAATTGACAGGGGTGTAAGAATTCTTATGGATAAAACAGAAGTTAAGGATTATAATGATGCGAAGAGTCTGCTTTTAAAGCATGGGAGTGTTAAAAATGCACTTGATGTGTTATCCCTCAAAGCATCTTAGAGAGAGACATGATGTGGAGAATGTCTGAACAATCCAGGCATAAATCCTTATCGAACGTAACTATCTTCAAAATTACCAGCTATATTTATTTGTAATTTGTTAAGGAGATACGCGTATATCTGGTAATTCTAAACTCAGGAGCTTCATGTTATTAATAGCTGATGGAGGGTCTACTAAAACATGTTGGTGCGCAGTACACGTTGATGGCAAAACGGTATACTTCAACACCGAAGGTTATAATCCCTATTTTGTTACAAGCAGTTATATTTCAGATTCTTTGAAAAAAAATCTTCCGCCAGATTTCAAGGCAAATGATGTAAAGCAAATAAGCTTTTATGGCGCTGGATATTCTGAGCATACTGCTAAAATTCTAATTGAGGCATTTAATGCGGTCTTTCCAAATGCCATGGCGGATGTTGAATTGGATCTACTGGGCGCGGCAAGAGCTCTTTTATTTAATAAGGCAGGGTTTGCTTCCATTTTAGGTACGGGTACCAATACGGGCATTTATGATGGATACGAAATAATAGAGAGCATAGATTCTTTGGGGTTTATGCTCGGAGATGAAGGGAGTGGAGGTTCAATTGGCAAAAAGCTATTGGGAGATTATGTCCGGGGACTTACACCAGAAAATATTCTAAAAAAGTTTTGGGATATTTATCAATTAAGCCCGGATGAAATAATAAATCGCATTTATACCCAGCCAATGCCCAATCGATTTTGTGCAAGCTTTTGCCGGTTTGTAAACGATCATATAAATGAAGAATACTGCTATAACCTGGTGAAAACTTCGTTTGAAGAACTTTTTACCAATCTCGTGAGCAGATATCCCAATTACCAGGCTTATTCTTTTAATTGTATCGGATCTATAGGCTATAACTTCAAACCAATACTGGAAGAAGTAGCTAATAAATTTAATATGCAATTGGGGCGCATACTGGAATCACCAATTGAAGAGCTTGTAAAATATCATATGGATACCAAATGATGATGTCATGAAACAAAAAAGCGGTCGCCGGTCATTTTTAAAAAACCTGACCATTGGAGGGCTTGGTGCTACTGCAGGTGCGCTGGTTCCTGATACAGATATGGCATCAAAAGAACGTGATTTTAATTCAGACTCAATTCCAAAAAACGAAACGCCTTCCGATAAAAAGCGTTTGTATAATCACACTTACACCGGCGAAAACCTGAGGAAAATTGCTTTTCCAATTGGCGGCATGGGTGCTGGAATGTTTTGCCTTGAAGGAACAGGCGCAATCTCCCATATGTCTATACGGCATAAACCAGAAATATATCATGAGCCAAATATGTTTGCTGCAATTGCAGTGAAGGGGCAAAAAGTTGTGGCCAAAGTAGTAGAGGGCCCGGTTCCCGACTGGAAAATGTTTGGGCAGCGTGGTACCGGAAACGGCGCTGCAGGAACGAATTACGGATTGCCGCGTTTTAATCATGCGCAATTTATAGTTCGTTTCCCTTTCGCATCAATCGACCTTAAAGATGAAGAAGTGCCGTTGGATATTCAGGTGCTGGGCTGGAGCCCGTTTATTCCTACTGATGAAGACAATTCAAGCCTTCCTGTTGGTGCTTTAGAATACCGGTTTAAAAATACTGGCAATAAAGTTGTTGATGCCGTGTTTTCCTATAACGCACGGAATTTTGTTGTTCAGAATAACCAAAAGGGAACTGTTAAAAAGATTGAAAACGGGTTTATCCTTTCGCAGGAAGGAACAGCGGAGAAACCCCATTTAGAAACTGACTTCGCTGTCTTTACAAGTGAAACTCAAACCATGGTAGATCACTGCTGGTTCCGTGGCGGTTGGTTTGATCCTCTTACCATGGTCTGGAATACTATTAAGGAAGGAAATGTAAAAGCAAATGTTCCGGTTGAATCCGGTGCCCCAGGTGCTTCCTTATTTGTGCCTTTTAAATTAAAATCAGGAGAAGAAAAAACGATACGCCTGATGATGGCATGGTATGTCCCTGA
>JAJKIP010000211.1 GCA_021154405.1 Segetibacter sp.
ACAAATGAGGATTGCGTATCCGTTAACTGACAGGCCTTTTTCAAATGTGGAATTAATATCGGGTTGATATTATGCAGGAAGGCCCACAAAAAAAATAAGCTGGTTACAAGAATGAATGGAAGCAGGTAAGTTCGAGATTGTTTCATTTGTCGTGCTTAATAGTATTAAATAGGCGGTGAATATATAGAACCGATGCTTGTTCACCAAGCCATTATTGGCAATATTGCAAGCAATATTAGCCCGTCAAAAATCAAGCACCTTTCTCTCTTTGCTACTTTTGAATGCCAGCTCAATAACCCGGATCACATTCAATCCCTGCTCAGCCGTCACAGGCATTTCCTTATTATGCCGCATTGCCTGAAACACTCCCTCATAAAAGTCTCCATAATTACCTCTTTCCGTAGCAACCAATTCCCGGATAATTTTGCCCTCTTTTTGTGTATGCAACAGGCCTCTTCCTGATTCAGGCTCGATACCATATTCCGGGTTTCCCGGATCCATACCTGCCTGCAACTGTATCTCCTGGATATCTGACCTTGATTTTAAAAATGAACCCAGTGTGCCATGCAATGCAAAGGAGGGAACTGGTTCCCTGTAATAATAACCAGATCTCAATCTCACTCTATGTGCAGGGTAATATAATAATATCTCAAAGTAATCATCTACTTTAGAAGTAGGCCTCGTGATCATTATATCTGCAAATACTGCCTGTGGCAATCCAAATAAATAAAGGGCAGAATCTATCAGGTGTGGACCCAGATCATAAACACAGCCAGCTCCAGGCTGCGGTGTCTCTTTATGTATTTTGGGACTTAATTGTGGGTTGTACCGGTCATACCGGAATTCTGCATCCTTTATTTCACCTAACCAACCTTCCTGCAATATCTTTTTTACAGTTCTGAGGTCGCTATCGTACCGGCGGTTTTGAAAGACAGAAAGCATTATACCTTTTGCTTTTGCCAGATCAATCAGTTCCTGTGCCTGGGCTACTGTGGCAGTAAAAGGTTTTTCAACAACCGTATGTTTGCCTGCGTGCAAGGATTTTTTGGCGTACTCATAATGAGTATAACTGGGAGTATTCACTACCACTAATTCAACTGCAGGGTCTGCAAGCATTTCATCCATATCACGAAACACCTTCACATCCGGGTATTTCTGTTTCGCAAGATCCTTGCTTCTTTCCCAAACGGCATAGAACTTAAATCCCGGGTGCCGGGTGATAAATGGAGCATGAAAAACCCACCCACTCATCCCGAATGAACATAACGCTACATTGATTGGCTGCATGGTTAATTTTTAGCGCGCTGAAGATACCAATGGATGAGGAATTTTGGTCCTTTAAAGGCAGAATAAAATTTCAATCCCGATAGGTATCGGGGCTATCGTTTAACTATTCTGTCTGCCAGTTCAATATGGAGAGCCCTGATCTCAGCCAGCACGATCTCTGCCATCCTGCGCGCACCCAGCTCACTGAAATGCGTATCATCCTTAACTCCATTAGGAAAATTGGGATGTTCTCCCGGTTCCAGATAATTAAATAACAGTTTTGAGGTCTCCGGCCCCATCTGCTGGAATAATTCCTGACTTTTCTTATCAAGGTCGATCAGAAGAGTATTCTGTTCCCTGGCAACCTGCCTTACCAGATCTGAATAACCCAGGTGTGTTTCTTTGATCTTTCCTGCTTCATCAAATTTTCTACGGCCAACTGGTGTAATGAGAATTGGAATGGCTTTTTTGCTCCTGGCCTGAGTGATATAAGCCGCCAGGTTAGCCTTGAACTCTTCAGGCGTTGAATAGCGTTCGCCCTTATCTTTAGATTCATCATTATGGCCAAACTGAATGATCAGGTAATCGCCTTCACTCATGTTCTCGATTACCGGGTTCCACAATCCTTCAGCTGTGAAGGATTTACTGCTTCTTCCATTCCTGGAACGATTATCCACTTTTACTGTTGAATCCCAGAATTGAACAAAGGGCATTCCCCATCCGGTTTCAGGATAGGCCTTTGGATCTTTTATCGCCATGGTAGAATCACCGATCATCCAGATGGTGATCTTTTTAGGAGGCAACGCAAAGGAAGTCATCAAAATGATACTAATGAAGGGAAGGATCTTTCTCATAAATTATAATATGCTATTAAGATAAACTTCAATATTGGTAAAATTCTTTGAGAGTTTATGACCTGCTGCATCGGAAGCGTCTGATGGGTTCAACCCATTCTTCTTTTCCCAATCATCCGGCATACCGTCTTTATCAATATCAGATGCAGCAGTGCCTGATTTTAAAAATGGCCAGGCATTCACAGTCATTTCATAGGCAGTGCCATGAGGATAGCCCCCCTGCACATCGATCATTCTTCCCGTACGCTCTTTTACGTTCTTTATGATTCGCTGATCAAGGGTGTCCCTCCGATAACTGGCTCCTACCTTTTGCAATACCTGTTCATAAGCATCTTTTGCAGATTCCATATCAATAGCGATGGCGGGATGCGGCTCATTGATAAGCGTATTCTTTTTATCCTCCGCAGTTCCATTATTTCCCATGATCACACCTAATGAGTTATCTTTTGTAATTTCTGGAGCACCATCCACGTAATTCCCATTCACATAATATTTTCCGTATGGGATCTCAGGTTTTTCCCATTTACCCGGACTAACAATCCGGTATTTGGCGTTGGGGTTGGTTGTTGGGCCGTATTTGAAATAATTATTGATCAAATTATAATTACCTCCTTCACCTGCATAGATATTATTACCACCCCAGTTATAAATGACATTATTGCGATAATCCACATTTTCTTCCTTTGCATTTCTTATTCCATCAAAACGCGGATTTCGGTTATTACAATGGGCAAATAAATTATGGTGGGCTGTTAAATGTTTCCCTCCCCAGATGCCCCCATAGCCATGATGTTCGTAGTCTTTATCCCCTTCTTCAAAATGATAGGAGTAATTCAGCGGCTCTGAGATCAGGTTCCATTGCAATGTGGTGCTGTCTCCCGCATAAATGGAAAAAACCTCATCCGTACTCCAGCTCATGCTGCAGTGGTCAATGATAATATTGCGTTTTCTTGTTCCTCCAAACGCATCATCGCCTCCATTACCATCTACCATACCACCGCGCTGGTATTTATCACCCATACGGAAACGCATATAGCGAATAATAATATTATCGCCTCCAATCCCTACAGATTGATCAGCCAGGCAAATACCATCACCCGGAGCGCTTTGCCCTGCGATAGTTACATCACCTTTGATAGCCAGCTTTGTTTCCAAATGAATCGTGCCCGATACTGCAAATACGATGATCCTTTTATCTTTTGCTTCAGCAGCTTCACGAAAACTGCCTTGTCCTTTATCATTGAGATTATTAACTACGTATACCTTACCGCCTCTTCCACCGGTAGTGTATTTTCCAAATCCCTCGGCACCGGGGAATGCGATCATTTCATTGCCATCTGTAACTGAATGCTGAACCTGCTTCTGACCCGAGCAGGAGGAGAACAGTAGAATACCTGAGCACACAATTGGGATAATTCTCTTCATGTTAATATTTATTAAGACTCCTATAAAAAAGTATAAGAAGTTTAAGAGGCTGGTCTGCCTCTTAAACTTCTTAACATACAACAGCAACTGGTTTATCTAATAATTCATCTGTTAATTCTGTCTAATAACCGGGATTCTGTTTCAGCCTTCCCTGATAAGAATCCATTGTAGCCTGGTCAAATGGGAACAATTCACTCTTCCCTGGCGTAAAGAAAGAGGCCATACCTGTTGCCAATGGCTTACTGTCTATCACATTCGCCTTCAGGTGCTCGGCCCAATCAATTCTTACCCATTTGTTAGCCGGTACTCCAGCAGATCCAGTGGTTCCAGCCGGTGGAACCTGCGTTGGTTTATACCACGGAACTACTTTACCCGTACTGTCCCATGCAGTATAATAAACGATCTCTTCTCCAACGTTCTTATAATATATGTACTGTGGCACATTGGTGTAAGCACCTGTGCGGTTACTCATATCAGTGATCTTTGCCCTGGTTTCAGTGAGTTTGGCTGAAAGCATGTTCCAGCGGATCAGATCGTATTTGCGAACAGCTTCATGGCCAAACTCCAGCCAGCGCTCATTAACAATGGCATCAAAGAATCCCTGTTTGGTAGTTGGTGTTATACCAATCAAAGCGGTATTACCCCGATAAGCTCTTTTCCTTACCTCCTCAAACGCAGCAACAGCTTCTGGAGTGGGGCCATTATTGATCTCATTCACTGCTTCAGCATACATTAGCAATACGTCTGAAAAGCGGATCAATACCCAGTTGTAGCCAACATTCAATACGGCACCGGGCAGTAACGGATTACGCCAGTCGCGCCGATATTTACCTGTATTCAATTCACCCAGCCTGCGCTGGCTTTTAATATTCGTTGCGTTAGTTACCTGGTAGGAAGTCAGCGTAACATCACGCCTGGTGTCCACAGAATCAAATGCATAGAAATAGGTTGGCAGCATCACAATACCACCACCGCCTGCACCATAGCGTGTAGTATTGGCCAGGTTAGGTCCATCATAATTACCCATCCGGCTATCACTATTACCATTTCCGCCACCAGCACCCACCTCAAAGAGGATCTCACCTTGCGGATCGTACGTGAAAGATGTTACATTTCTCCAGATATTCTCGTAATTAGGGTTCAATGTATGCTGATTGCGGTTTGCCATGAGCTCTGCACATTCATCTCTTGCTATCTGGTAATATTTCAGGTAATCAGTTCCACGTTGCATGGTACCAGGACCCGGTCCAACTCCACGAAGTGAATAACCACCACGGAATAATGCAATTCTTGCACGTAGTGCCATTGCGGCACCTTTGGTGATACGCTCATTGCGTGCAACTTCCGTTCTCCAGGGTAATAATGTTTTGGCCAATGCCAGATCTGCAATTATATGGTCATAGGTTGAATCACGATTTGCTCTGGGAACAAAGAGATCTTTTTGCTCGTAAGAAGGGATAAAAGGAGCAGGAACATCACCCCAGTTACGGATCAATTCAAAAAGAAACTGTGCCCTTAATGTCAAAGCTTCTCCATAAAGACGCTTCAATTCTTTCTTATCAGCGTCGGTTCCTTCATTATATTGCTTCATGATCGGTATCTGCTCAATACAAAGATTAGCTTTCTCCACTCCTTTGTATAACTGGAGGAAAGGATTGCGTACTTCCGCATTGGTAAGGAGTAACTGGTAACGTCCAACTCCCCGGCGGCCATTATCTATATTACCAGAAACGATGCCTTCATCAGAATCATAGGGATAATACATACTGATACGGATACCATAACCCGCATCGCCCTGCAGTTCATCATATACACCGATCACTGCATTGGTGGCATTGGAAACATCTGAAAAGGCCTGCTGAATACTGTATTGAGATACAGGCTGCACCTCGGTATATTTTTTACAGTTGGCAGCTACCAGTATGAGCACCAGCAGAGCCAAACCTGAAATCGATTTAAAAATCCTGTTTTGCATATATCAATCTTTTACTGTTTTAGAAAGTAACGTTTACACCAAATACCCATGTTCTTGATCTCGGATAAGCCGCGAAATCAACACCAGGTGTTAATGGATCAGAACGACGGGCAGTTACATCAGGGTCATATCCTGAATAGCCTGTGATAGTAGCCAGGTTATTAACGGTTGCGTAAACGCGGAAGTTGGATATTCTGGCTTTTTCCAAAATTTTCCGTGGCAGTGTATAGCCAAAAGTGATATTATTGAAGCGCAGATAAGAACCGTCTTCTACTGCCCATGAATGAAGCCACCACCTTTGTACCCTTACTGGCGTCCAGATTTTGGCATTCGCATTCAGCTTGGTTAATTCAGCCGGATCTTTTACAATCTGGCCCTGATCATTGATATTGGTCCAGCGGTACTTCATTATATTCAGCATATTCAGATTGGAAAAAGCGCCATCAGTCCATTCGATCTTGTTAGCATTATAAATATCATTGCCAACCACAAAGTTTACAAACACACTCATGTCAAAATTCTTATACCTGAATTCATTGAACCATCCTCCAGTGAAATCAGGATTTGCATTTCCTACAACAGTCCGATCATAGTCAGCGGTAATGGTTCCATCGGGAACACCATTGGGTCCGCTGATATCTTTCCATTTCAGCATACCGGGTTGTGGTGTACCATAAACACCGTTAAAAGGAACACCGGACTTGATGGTATATGTTTGAGTGGTAGCATTGTAATCAAAATCATTTACAGTATAGTAACCATCCGTAATAAATCCATACATCAAACCAACTGGCTGACCCACTTTCACCAGGTAATCGTCCACACCATCACTTCCCTGCCAGCCAGAGTTGCGGGTCATCTGTTTTACACCACCCAGATCTTTGACCTTATTTCGGTTAACTGAAATATTGAAATTGGAGGTCCACGTAAAATCCTTTTTCATGACGGGTGTAGCGCTCATCTGGAATTCAACCCCCTGGTTGGAGGTAGAACCTATATTCTGTAATTGAGAAGAATAACCTGTTGTTGGAGGAATATTCACAGACAGTAAAAGATCATTTGCTGAATTTTTGTAAGCATCCACTGTCAACTCCAGCCTGCTTTTGAACAGGGAAAGATCCAGGCCTACATTGAAGGTTTTATTCTGTTCCCACTTCAGCGTTGGATTGGCTAATGCAGGAGGAGCAAATCCAGGAAGAATAGAATGGTTGAAAGCATATTGACCAGTTACTCCGTATAATTGAAGGTATAGCAGGTCACCGATCCGGTCGTTACCTACCGTACCGTATCCCACTCTCAGTTTGGCGTCATTGATAAATCCTATATTCTCCATGAATTTTTCTTTGGAGAATCTCCAGGCAGCAGAACCAGAAACGAATACAAGTGTTCCATTTTCTCCATTGAATTTGGAAGAACGGTCAGAACGTATATTGAAACTGGCAAGGTATTTATCATCAAAACCATAGGTAGCTCTTCCAAACAGGGAGAACAACCGATAGGGTGGAGCTTCAAATGAGCTGGGTAAAGGTTGGGATGAACCCACTGGTGCAGAACCGAGACCCATATTGGCGAGTGCTTTTTTTGCGCTGATATCTGCAGGAAAGTAACGGGTCTCAAATGATGTTTGTTTAGAGCGCCTGTCAACCACTTCCTGGCCTGCCAGAACAGAAATATCATGGTGGCCACCCAGATCGTTTAATGAATATTGCAGCGTATTGGAATTGCTCATCGTATAATTGTTCTGGTTACCGATTGAAGCAGTTGGCAATGAAGCAAAGTTGCGTGCTGTAGAAGTGATCTTGCTGTAGAAAAGGTCTGTCCGGATATTCGCGTTATCATATCCGGCAACCGAACGGAAGACCAGGTTTTTCAAAATATTATAGTTCACGTAACCACTCAGGTAAGTGGCAGCGCTTCCATTCAATCGATATTCAGCCTGTGTAAGAAGAACCGGGTTGGTAGCGCCGCTGGAAGCCAGGTAATAGGCCTCATCAAAATCATCAATACCGCCATTGGGTTTATTTAATTCAAAGGGACGATAATTGATGGCGTGACGAAGGCGGTTAGTTGCCCTTGTACCACTATTGGTAGTGCCCGCCCCACGGATCTTTTGGTCGATATAGCGGGCAGTAAACCCCACTTTCAATTTATCTGATACTTTATGATCCAATTTTAAATTGGCAATCGTTCTGTCAAACCCGGATTCCAATTGCACTCCATCTTCACGATTTGCGGTAAGGCTGAGGTTAATTTGAGTATTGGCATTACCTCCATTGACAGAAACATTATGGTTCTGATACCCTGCCCTTCTGCCGAACACTTCTTTCTGCCAGTTTACAGCGGGGTAATCCTTATATACATTCAGTGTGTCCCAGGTAGTACCATAGGTCTGAGCAAAGCTGCTGCTATCTGCCACATTTCCCCTGCTTCTTTCATATTGCCACCTTACGAAATCATAAGGGCTTAAAACATCCATGGTCTTCGGCAATTCTCTCCAACCAAAAGAGCCTGTATAATTAACCTGGGTTTTACCATTACGGCCTGACCTGGTGGTAATGATCACAACGCCATTTGCTCCTCTTGCACCATAGATGGCAGTTGAAGCGGCATCTTTCAATACATCAATAGAAGCAATATCCTGTGGTGCAATTACATTAAGCGCAGCATCTACCTGTACTCCATCAACAATGTAAAGAGGTGAATTGTCCTGGGTAATGGAGCCGCCTCCACGAACTCTTACAATGATATCGGCGCCAGGAGCACCTTCACTTTGAATAAATTGTACACCGGCCAGTCTTCCCTGCAATGCTTCGGCAGTAGAGGAAAGAGGATTATCTTTTAACTGGCGTCCGCTTACAGAAGAAACCGAGCTGGTAATATCTCTTCTTTTCTGGGTAGCATAACCTATCACCACCACATCATCCAGGGTAGCTACTGATTTTGCAAGAGTTACTGTGGCAACAGTGTTGCCTTCAGCAGTTACGGTAGTAGACTGAAACCCGGTAGAAGAAATTTCCAGGGTAACTCGTCCAGTAGCAGTGGTGGAAATAGAAAAAGCTCCGTTCGCGTCGGTTTGTACGCCGGTGCTGGATCCTTTTACTACAACATTAGCACCTGAAAGGGGGGATCCTGAATCATCTACAACTTTTCCTTTAATCTGGCGATCCTGGGCTAGCGAGAGTAGGAACATGCCCAGCCCTAAAAAAAGCAGGATTGTCTTTTTCATATACAAGCAATTTAGCAATGACCTTTCCGGGGTCGATTTAAATAGTGGTCTGTGTTAATCGGTGAGGTTCGGTCCTCATTTTACAGCCTCAATCTACAGACGGTTTTAGGATTTTATACTTAGTGGGGTTGGCTTTATTTACGCAATCGTTCCCGGTAACGATGGCATTTTTGCCTGTAAGCCAATTATTTAGCTGATATCAAAAAAATCATCTGCGATAACCACGTGGAGGAGTATAGTATCCTGTGACCAGTCATTTGATAACAGGATATTGCCATTTGAAAGAATCAGTGCTGCTGACCAAAAAAACCACGTTTATCCCCTTTAGCTATCAAACGTTAAACCGTTAAACTATTGATCCTGAAACAGCGTTCCCCAGCTGAAAATGAGTAACTTTAGAACCGATTACTACCTTGCTAAACAGACGCTCCGAAATGAAGTTTGAAGCCGTTACCATTAAGGATATCGCCAAGGCGCTGGGACTTTCCACTTCCACTGTTTCACGGGCATTGCGGGATAGTTATGAGATCAGTCCGGAGACCAAAAAACTGGTCCTGGAATATGCTGAAAAGATCAACTATCATCCCAACCCAATAGCCCTCAGTTTGAAGGAAAGGAGAAGCAGATCTATTGGCGTTATCGTTAGCGAGATTGCCAACAGTTTCTTTTCCCAGGCAATTGACGGTGTTGAATCAATCGCATACAA
>JAJKIP010000212.1 GCA_021154405.1 Segetibacter sp.
ACCTTGTGATCCTTAACAGAGTGGTCTGTTGGTCTCACTGACTCTCTCTTCTGAAATTCAATCTTTTTTATTTAAACAGTTGATAAGCTTTGGTTAGAAACTGAGGATACAACCCATCCGGCTGTTTGGGCATATTCAGGTAGAATAAAGCGATCATGTTATTTTCCGGATCAATAATATATTGCGTGCCATACAATCCACCCCACGCGAATGCGGTGTTGGAAACTTCGGGAACCGGTTTTTTGTTCTCATTATAAAGTTCAAATCCAAGTCCGAATTGAAAACCCTTACCACCAGAGTTAGTTTCCGGCAGGCGATTCACTTTTGTCATCAGTTCAATTGTTTCAGGTTTTAAAATTCTTCGGCCGTTAAACTCTCCTTTGTTCAATAACATCTGGCAGAATTTAGCATAATCTTCAATCGGGCCATTCAGCCCAATTGCACCTTCTGCATAGGTTTGATCTTTACTGATGGTTCCCTCGCTGAAATTATTTGGAGCCGGTTCCAGTTTTCCATCAACATAGTTATATGCCTTCACAAATCGATTGAGCGCTTCTGGTTCGTAATACCAGTCAGTGTTATTCATGCCAAGAGGTTTCAACACCGTTTCTTTAACGTACTCACGTAATGATTTACCCGAAATCCGTTCAATCATATAAGCTAACATATTTGTGCTGATATGGTAGCTCCATTCTGTCCCAGGATCGAAACCGAGTGGGTATTTTGCCAAAGCAATCATATTGTCTTTCAGGTATCTTGCATTGCCAATGCCACCCGTACGCTGGCCGATGCTTCTACCTGTTGAAGTGTCCCCATTGGCTCTTCTCACTGAATCGGCCCGTTGTGTTTCTATACGCCTTATTTTACCAACCAGCCCGGCATTCAATCCGGAAGAGTGAGACATCAGATGCACAAAGGTCATGGGGGAGGCCACAGGACGCGTTTCATAGGTTCCATCATCATGAACAACTGTAACAACCCTGTCTGGGATTTCCGGGAAATATTTGGAAACGGGATCGTCAATCTTAACCAGTCCTTTCTCAACAAGTGTCATGAATGCAACGGTAGTTATGGCCTTGGTCTGCGAGAATAAAATATAATAATCTTCCGGAGTTGCCGGTATTCTTTTCTCGATATCCTTCCACCCAAAAGATTTTTTATAAACTACGTTACCACCCTTTGCCACGAAGGCTGCCACATTGGGCACCTTTTTTTGATCAACAAAAGATTGCAGTAAAGAATCAATTGCCGTTATTTTTTGCTTGCTGGTACCAGCCTTCTTCAGATCAACTTTATAATTGAATTGCTGTGGAACAGTACTAACTTTCTTTTGTGCATAACATTCGGTACTTAAGACTGAGGCGAGAACCAGGGAGACATGGAGGACTATACTTTTCATTTTGTCTATTTTAAAGTCTTATATTATTTTACAGTTTTCAGGAACTCATTCAATAATTCCACGATTTTAGCCAGTTGATCATGGTGCACATTGTGACAAGCTTCGGCAAGATATATAATTCTCCTTTTTGCCAGAATATAGGGTATTAATTTACAACAAGACTGAATTGCGATTGCTTATTGAAATAAAACCATAACAAATAGATAAAATCATACCACTGTATTGGGTTAGGGGGTTCTATCTTCGTACAATGGCATCCATAAAATCAATATTTCCAATGAGAAGATATCTTAACTGCCTTCTCCTTTCATTAATTGGGTTCACCCAGATTTTTGGTCAGGGGAATAATTATGTTCAAAACTATAATAAGTTTGAGGGCCTTGCCTTAACCCCGCCAATGGGATGGAATAGCTGGAATAAATTTTCCTGTAATGTTGATGAGAACATGATCCGGCAAATGGCAGATGCCATGGTTACAACAGGTATGAAGGATGCTGGGTATACATATATTAATATAGACGATTGCTGGCATGGCGACCGGGACAGCCTCGGGTTTATTCATCCTGACGCAAAGCGCTTCCCATCCGGAATGAAAGCATTGGCGGATTATGTCCATGGTAAAGGATTGAAGCTGGGCATCTATTCAGACGCAGGATCACAAACCTGTGGTGGAAGACCTGGAAGCAGGGGATATGAATTCCAGGATGCGATGACTTATGCAAGCTGGGGAATTGATTATTTGAAATATGACTGGTGTAATACAGATGGATTGAAGGCTGAAGGTGCGTATAAGACAATTACAGCTGCTTTGCGCCGCGCAGGACGTCCAATTGTTTTGAGCATCTGTGAGTGGGGGAATGATAAGCCCTGGACCTGGGGACAAAAGGTGGGACATCTCTGGCGTACTACCGGTGATATCTATGGCTGTTTCGATTGTATCAAAGATAATGGCTCATGGAAAGCCTGGGGAGTTATGCAGATACTTGACATGCAGAATGGTTTGCGGCAGTATGCAGGACCTGGCCATTGGAATGATCCTGATATGCTGGAAGTAGGAAATGGTGGTTTATCAACGAGTGAAAACCGTGCTCATTTTTCTATCTGGGCTATGTTGGCTGCACCGCTTATTGCAGGAAATGATCTCCGAAATATGCCGCCGCAGATATCAGAGATCCTCACAAACAAAGAAGTTATAGCCGTTAACCAGGATCCATTGGGAATTCAGGGATTCAGGTATGCGCGAAGAGACAGTATTGAGATCTGGATTAAGCCACTGGAAAATGATAGCTGGGCAGTATGCTTTCTGAACCGTGGCCGTGCAGCAGGTCAACTCAGGTTCGACTGGCAAAAGGAATTAATAAAAGACAGTCTGTCAAACAGGGTATTGAACGCAGCTTCAGCAACCTTTACGTTAAAAGATTTATGGTTAAAAAAACAAACCGGCGATACCAGACAGCCGCTTGATATAACGATCCCCGGTCATGATGTTTTCCTATACCGGTTAAGCAAAAGAAACTGAATTATTCTAAGAGCCCTTTCATACCAATAATGGAATTTCTTCCGTTGATCTGGAGAATCAACAGCAAAAACCTGCAATAAAAATTACCAAACAGGGTTTTAAGGGATTGCAAAAACTTGCAGAAAAAGCTTCCTGCTATCTGATCGCAGTATGTACAGCACGTTGATTATATTTGAGAATGATGAAAAAGATCCCTGCTTTCATTTCCATCGGACTCATTGTTTTATTGCTAATAACTTCTTATAAGAATCCTCCACAGCAAAAAGTAATTGCTGTTAGTAATAAAAAAGATTCGATTAAAACCGGCGCTGATCAAACAGAAAAATATTTGCCTTATCTGAAGGGAAAGCGTGTGGCTATACTCGCCAATCAGACTTCGATCATAGGCAACAGGCATTTGGTGGACAGTCTGCAGGCCCTCGGTGTTAATATCGTAAAAGTTTTTGGGCCGGAACATGGTTTTCGTGGCAATGCCAGTGCGGGTGTGGAAGTGTCAGATGAAAAAGATCAGAAAACAGGCATCCCCATCATTTCCTTATATGGAAAGAAGAATAAACCAACCAGAGAAGATCTTGCAGATGTAGATATTGTGATCTACGATGTGCAGGACGTTGGTGTTCGTTTTTATACCAATATCAATGCACTGTCGCGACTGATGGAGGCCTGTGCGGAAAGTAAAAAAGAACTGATGATCCTGGATCGTCCCAATCCCAATGCTTATTTGATAGACGGGCCGGTGCTGGATATGAAATACAGATCAGGGATAGGCATGTTTCCCATTCCCATGTCGCACGGATTGACAGTAGCAGAGTTTGCAAAGATGGCGAATGGTGAAGGATGGCTGACTAACAAGGTAAAATGCCCACTGAAAATTATACCGGTTGCCAATTACAATCACAGCATGTACTATACCTTGCCGGTAAAGCCATCACCCAATCTTAATACACAGCAGGCTATCATGCTGTATCCCTCCACCTGTATGTTTGAAGGGGTGTATGTAAATCATGGACGCGGTACCTATTTTCCGTTTACCGTTATTGGGGCACCTTATTTCAAAGACAAATATTCATTCTCCTTTACACCTACTGGCATTAAAGGCATGGCTGAAACGCCATTATTTGCAGACCAGGTTTGTTATGGACTGGACTTGCGAACCTATGATGTAAACCTGTTACTGAAAAGCAAAAAGATAAACCTGCAATGGATCATGGACCTATATAAAGCCTCGCCACAAAAAGAAAAATTCTTCGATTCAAAGCAAAGCCGTGAAATGAATAATATCGAAATACAGATCGGCTCGGGGTTATTCAGGCAACAGATCATTGACGGCGTTTCCGAAGAGGAGATCCGTAAATCCTGGGAACCAGGACTGAGCAATTACAAAAAGATGCGTAAGAAATACGTGATCTATAAAGATTAATGCTTTCTGAGTCGTTGGCTTGCAGACTCTACTATTCCACACGAAGCGATTTCACCGGATTGGCGAGTCCTTCTCTCATTATTTGCAATATAATAAGGCAGGTAGTCAGCAAGGCAAGTCCCATTACTGCTAACAGAAATGGTGTTGCATTCATATTGATCCGGTAAGCATAATCAGCAAGCCAGCCATTCATGATATACCAGGCAAGGGGGCAGGCAACCAATCCAGCCACTACAATTACCCAGAGAAATTCTTTGAGAAATAACAGGATGATACCCGGAACTGAAGCGCCCAATACTTTTCTGATGCCAATTTCCTTTGTGCGCTTGCGAATGCTGAGAGAGATAATTCCTAAAATGCCGAGTAAAACGATCACCACCGAAAGCAGTGTTGCCACATAGGCAGCCTTTCTTAACCGTAACTCCGATTGATAAAGATTCTTCAGGGTGTCATCCATGAATTTATATTCAAAGGAGGTACCCGGCAATAACACAGACCATTTTTTCTCAAGCGCCCCAATGGCTGTTGATACCTGGCCGGGTTTTATTTTAAAAGAAAGATATCGGTAACTATTAGTCTGACTTGGGTGCAAAAAGATCATCGGAGGAATTTCCCGCTGCATGGATCCTATATTGAAATTGGCTACAACTCCTCCAATGACAACAGTGTTTGGCATACCAACTACTCTTATCGATTGGCCGATCGCCTCAGAAGCTGTATGCCATCCAAAACTATTAATAGCTTTTTCATTAAGGATAATTCCCTGGTGGTTAGTTTCATCCGGCTGTGTGAAGAATGTACCTGCCTTGAGTGCTATTTTATAAGTAGCGAGGTAATTTTCATCAGTTATTACGTTTGTGGCTGACAATGCAGTAGCTGAATCCTGCCCCGGTTTATAGAGTAATATATTTCCCCCACTCATACCATCTGGTATATCCCATGACACTGACGCTTTGCTCACTTGTGGTAACTGTTCAAATTCATTACGAATGGTAATTATCTTTTTCACTCCTTCGGGTGTCCAGTAGCGCGGCGCCTGTGCGGACACAACATATTCTTTATCGTAACCCATATCATGATTAAAGAAATAGGTTACCTGTTGTGAAACAACCACTGCTGCAATGATGACCACAGCCGAAATTCCAAACTGCAATCCCGCAAGTGATTTCCGGAGCCAGACCTTTTCTTTAATCGTTTTTAATTTTCCCTTGAGGGAATCCACCGTCTGCGCCCGGGAAAGAACTATTGCCGGATAAAAACCTGCAAGGCCACCTACCAGTAGAACCAATATCAATGGCACGAAGGCATAATAAAGGGGGAAGTCGAACAGTCCAGGTAATTGCTTTCCTAACATGCTGCTGAAAACCGGCGCCAGCAACGGATAGATCAGGAGTGCGATCAGTGTAGCTATACCTGCAAGAATAACCGATTCAGCAAGGAATTGTATTATAATTTGTTTCTTAAGGCCGCCCAATGCTTTCCTTACTCCGATCTCACGGATGCGACTGGAGGAACTGCTGATGGAGATATTAATAAAATTGACCATCGCCATTAACAAAATAAACAGGGCTACTGCAGACAGGGTGTATAGCATTCTTTTCACAAAGCCATTGTCTTTATCCAGGTAGTATCGGGTAAGAGGAATTGGAATCACAGTCAGTTTTCCTTTCATCCAGTCCGGAGAATTGAGCTTCAGCAAATCGCTGATTGGCTTTTCAAGGTCCCTTGCTGTGACAGCATCTGCCAATTCTATATAAGAAGGTACATAGATATTATTCCAGTCGTCCAGTGAAGTGCGATTAAAATACTTCACGGCCGCTTCCGGCAGGAATATCTGGTTATCATTGGGAGTATTGACATGCATCACTGAATTTTCCGAATAGGGTGCAAGGACAGCTGTTACTTTGAAAGGATGATCAGGGGCGCCGAAGCTTTGGATATTCAGGATTTGACCTACTACATCCGTTTTACCAAAGTATTTCACGGCCATCTCTTTTGAAATGACAACGGAGAAAGGGTCATCGAGTGCGGTATTCACATCACCATTCAATGTTTTAAAGCCATACATGGCCAGGAGACTGCTATCGCCAACCTGTAAACCCTGCCTGAAATGCTTATCACCCACTGATACTACGGAAGTAATTCCATCCCAGCGATAATAATTCTTAACGAGACCTGGATATTGGTCCTTTAACTGTTTTGCCAAAGGGCCGATGGTGGTAAGATCCAGTCCAAAGTCTTTGGTTTGCCATTTACTCGTTAGAATATACTGGTTGTTCGCATGTTTCAATTGTCGGTTGACATTGATCTCATTCCATACATAGGCTCCGATGAGAAAGGTGAAACACAGGCCGCAAACAAGGCCGGTAATGTTAAGGAAGGAATAGAATCCTCGTTTGAGGATATTGCGCCAGGCGATGCGAAAGTAGTTGTGGATCATAGGTGACAATTAGCTTGTAGTGAAGGTAGAATAAAAAATACAGCCCCCGCACCACTGAGAAAATATGATTCCACTTCATTATGGCGAAAAGCACCCTGCTTTTGTCGTGATTCCACCACACGCAAGTGACAGGTTCAAATTAGTTTTGACCAATCATTAATCAAAAACAAATAAAATGAGAAAGATCAGGATTTTCGAACATATCTCACTTGATGGGGTGATAGAGCACGACAATAACTACGCATATGGCGGATGGACTGGACCTTACCGAACTCCTGCAGGCATGGCCATGCTTCTTGAGACATACGGCAAAAGCTTTGACCTGTTGATTGGCCGCCGGACCTATGACGAGTGGCTGGGCTACTGGCCCAATGCCGGAGACTTTCCAATGGCGAACGCTATCAATGCGGCAACCAAATACGTTGTAACTCACCGGCCTGACGGCCTTGAATGGGGACCAGTGAAAGGTTTGAGTGGAGATATAATTGAGGAGATCAGTAAGCTCAAGTCGACAGATGGCCCGGACCTGGTAGTTTCAGGAAGTATATCACTGACGTCTTTGCTGCTCGACGCGGGATTGGTAGATGAAGTTATCCTGATCGTATATCCAGTATTATTGGGCCGCGGTAAGCGCATTTTATCCGAAAAAATTGATGCTCGCAAACTTGAATTTGTTAGTACGAAGAGCACGCCGACGGGAGTTCTATTAAATACTTACAAACACCTGGGATCGCTAAATAGCTGATTTCGCTGCCGGGGTACAATTGGATTGTGTGTTCCAAAAAGCTTCCAGAATAAACCGGTCTGTCATGCTATAACATGGTGAAAATTAAAAAATGTCTTCAGGCATATTATTCACCTGTTTCATCATTCGGAGCATCCACAGGTTTTGATTGCGGTGATCCTTTTTGCCGTAAAAAAATTGAAAGTGCAACAATCGCGAATACAGACAAAAATTCGCTCTGCCAGTTCTGAAATGATTCAAACCAGAAACGGGAATCTGTAATATAGTTACCCACTGTTTCCAGAGGAAGTCCCTTTTCAGACAACTGCTGATTCTCGTCTTTAAGGCTGCCATAAAAATGCAGAATAAAGGACAGCAGGAATAATAATAACAGTGCTATGCTTAAAGAATGTTTATAGAGCGATAGAATCCACCCGTCCCTTCGAACGGGCCAGGGAGCACCTTTCCTTTTTGGATCGGGTTCCCGGCCTACTTCTTCTTCCCCTTCCAGTTTCTTCGATTCGGATGATCCTTTCTGACGCAACGAAATCGTAAACAGGACAAATAAGGCCATCTGCAGGAATTCACTTTCCCAATTTTCAAACGTTGCCTGGATGAAATGACCTGAAAGACTGTATTCGGTCAAACTGACTGTTGCCTGCCCTTCTTCACTTAGTTCTTTATTGTATTCTTTGAACCCAGTAAGCCATTGCCCTGCGAGTGCGATAATGAAAAACACAAGAAATATCAGTGAAAGGCCATTGTTTCGGAAAAATCTTTTCATAGTAGGAGATATAAACAAAGCGTAAGCCAATGACATCAGCAAATTGAAAAATATATGACTGGAAATATGCAAGTAAACGTCTGGGGTAAACTCTGCAACAGTTAGGCCTGACTCAGAATGGGGATTTAATACCCGTACTGGTTTCTGGGTATAATACTATTTAGTCCGTATACCTCATTCGCTATCAACTCTGAAAATATTAACAGGTTCCGGGTTGCATAATTATTGTGTCAAATCCTTAAATCATTTATTTAACCAAACCGTTTATTATGAAAACAAAAGCTTTAATAGTTCCATTGGCGCTGGCATTAACCATTTTTTCGTTCGGGTGCGACAAGAATGACGATAATGATATCAGTTCGAAAGACAGGAACTTTGTAATGAAAGCGAATATGGCAAATTTTGCAGAGATTGATGCTGGACAACTGGCAGCCACCAAGGCTACAGATCCTGGTATAAAAGCGTTCGGGCAACAGATGGTAATGGATCACACCCAAAGTAAATCAGAGCTGAAAAATATCGCCAACAGTTTAGGTATTTATGCTCCGGATTCCCTGGATGCTGAGCATATGGCCCTGAAGAGCCAACTCATGTCCCTGTCCGGTGCAAAATTTGACTCAGTATATATACATAGCCAGGTCAACGACCACAATATGGCTATTGACCTTTATGATGATGAGGGAGACGATGGAAACAATCGCCAGTTAAGGGATTATGCGCGTAATACACTTCCGCACCTGAGAGAACATAAGAGCAAGGCAGACAGTCTGGCAACCAAATTCTGATCTGAAATAATAATTATTGAATAACGTCCGGCCATTTATG
>JAJKIP010000213.1 GCA_021154405.1 Segetibacter sp.
AAACTTATTAAACTTCTTAAACTTTTTAAACTTAATTATATTTGGCACAAATTGACATCGATGCATATTCCTACAATGGCTGAATTAACGGCCAATGGTCAATCCCCCGAAATATTATTCTGGGTAGGCTGTGCAGGCAGTTTTGACCAGCGGGCGCAAAAGATCACAAAGGCCTTTGCATCCATTTTACATAAGACAGGTATATCCTATGCTATCCTTGGGAAAGAAGAAATGTGCACTGGCGATCCGGTAAGAAGGGCTGGCAATGAATTCATGTTCCAGATGATGGCTTATCAGAATATCCAGACCCTGAATAATTATAATATTAAAAGGATCGTAACCGCCTGTCCGCATTGCTTCAATATCATCAAAAATGAATACTCAGTTCTGGGCGGAAATTATGAGGTGATCCATCACAGCGTTTTTCTGCAGCAGTTGATTGATGAAGGGAAGGTGAGAATGAAAGAAGGTGGCAGCTTCAAGGGAAAACGGATCACCTATCATGATAGCTGTTACCTGGGCCGTGCCAATGATATTTATGAAGCGCCGCGCAAGGTGCTGGAAGCACTGGATAGCGAACTGGTGGAAATGAAACGGTGCGGGAGTCGCGGCCTCTGCTGTGGCGCTGGCGGTGCGCAAATGTTCAAAGAAGAAGAAAAAGGTACGATTCGTATCAATCTGGAAAGAACTAATGAAGCGATAGCCACAGGCTCCAACATAATTGCAGCAGCCTGTCCGTTTTGTAATACCATGCTTACGGATGGTGTAAAGAATGCAGAGAAAGAAGAAAACGTAAAAGTGATGGATATAGCGGAACTGATCGCACAGTCAATGGAATAGGGCTATCAAAACGGGAACCAGGCCCCTCTTGTATTATTCAAAGAATCAAGCAGCACAATAGCCTCCCTCAATTTGCCTTTAGGTACAGGAATGATTAATTCTTTTGAAGAAACTCTTTCACCCTTTTTTGTTTCATAAACGATCTCCAGCACATTCCGGTCATATTTTTCTTTAATATCGGCCTTACATAATGATTTGCCATCACCATTGAAAATGGTGAGTTTGCCATTTACGTTTGCATTATCAGTAGAAATGATTATCTCGGGAGGCTGTGGCTGTTTCCATTTAACCTGGTACCTGGAGTAGAAATAGCAGAATATACCAAACAGAATTGCTGCTATGCAACTGACTGTTAGTGTAGTTATCCATAATGTGTTTATACCATACCGGGTTACAAGAAAAGAAATAGTACCTGCAATCAAGAAACCTTTTAAGAAACATTTGTACCCTTTGTCTTTTTCACAGGTTATAAAACTTTCCCATTCGGACACAGAATAATGCCAATGGACAAGAACGCTTTTTTGACTTTGGTGAGGCATCAACCGAATTTCAGGTGTAATTTAGCACCATGAATCTCGAATATAAATACCTTCTGGACGGTAATTTTGATCCTGCCTCAAGGGTGTGGGTTTACCAGGCTAGCAGGGTTTTTACACTGAGCGAGGCCCTTGAAATTGAGAGTCTCCTGAATGATTTTTCCGCCCAGTGGAAAAGTCACGGTACACCCGTGAAAGGTGCAGGTTACCTGTTCTTTGGCCAGTTTGTGATCCTTATGGCTGATGAAACAGCATCTGGTGTGAGTGGATGCAGCACGGATAGTTCTGTACGATTGATCAAGGATATTGAACAGCGTTTTGGAGTTAACATGTTCGACCGTACTACGCTTGCTTTTATAGTGAAAGACAAGATACAAATGCTGCCGCTATCCCAATTGCAATATGCTTTTGATAACCAGTTCATCACTGCAGACACTTTATACTTTAACAACCTGGTCCAAACCAAAAAAGAATTGGAGGAAGACTGGCTACAGCCCATTAAAAATAGCTGGCTAGCTAAAAGGATATCCAATTTTCAATCTGTTCCGTAACTTAGGTTTCCTGCGGAAGCAGGTCACCTGGTATGGTCCGCAGCGGCGGATCCAGGCTGAACAAGCGGAAGTAGCTCACCTGGTAGAGCGACAGCTTCCCAAGCTGTAGGTAGCGGGTTCGAGTCCCGTCTTCCGCTCTCTCATCCCCTGGTGTTTACAACTTAAGTGTTGGCTTCTTTACTGTCCTGAATATATTATACGCGAGACTTAACCTGAAATTGCGCGTATGCGTCAGACTGAAGCTTTCATGACTGAAATTAGTTCCATAAGTAAAGAACCTTCTCTCATTATTCACGAAAGGGTCAATTGCATTGGCGGTAACTACAAATTTCTTATTGAATAATTTCTTTTGCACGCCAAAATTCATGCTGCTGTTCCATTTGGCATATCCCTGCGGATTGGCAAAGCGGTTAAAAGTAAAGCTGCCAGTGAAATTCCAGGTATCTGCTGGCGTATAGGTAGTGTTTACATTGGAAGTAAAAGAGCTTCCATTGCGATAGCGGTTAACAATCTTATCAAAGCTGCCATACTGGTTATAAGTATAGGTAGCGCTGATATTTGACTTTAAGTTTTTTGTAATGGAAAGTCCACCCCAGGTACTCACCTCATATTCTTTTCGTCCGCTAATGTTTTCCCATGTGATCTGCGTCTTTCCATCCGGCAAAAGTGTCCTTACACGTGAGAAGATATCGCGTACAATATTATACCCAATACCCAGATTTATGTAAGTACCTCTCACGGTATTACCTACAACCAAATCAAAGTTATCCGCAGTAGCCGCTTCCAGTTTTTCATTACCAAAACGGATATTATAAGGATCCGTATAATCAATAACAGGATTTAACTCATTAATGGTAGGGCGGCGAATGCTCCTGCGCCAAGATCCATTCAATGACCATTTATCATTCCAGTTTTTGTTTATGGTAGCAAATGGCAGCCAGGTCAGATAATTGTTTTTAGCCTCCCTGTTCTCCTTAAATAATTGGAAGCGAATCAAGGTTCCCTCTGCTGCAATACCAGCAGCAACACTGAAATTCTCTACGATCACCTGTTTCAGTGAGATCCTTGAATTAAGGATCGTCTGGTGAAATTTAAAATCATTACTTAACAGATCAGAATGAGTCAGCAGATTATCAGGTTTCTGCAAAAAGGCAGCATCCACGGTTATATCACTATGGTTACCGGTATAATAAGAACCAACTGACAGGAAAGTTTTACCAGGTTTCAAAGGCCTGCTATAGTCCACGCGAAGATTATACCCATTGGTGATATCATCGGTTAATTGTTGCTGGGTAGAGTCAATGCCATTAGGAGTATGATCCGGATTGAAAAATTGTTGATAGAAAAAGCGGTTGCTGTTATTGGATGATAAATTAGCGGATCCAGTGACCCGCAATACTTCACCCGGCATTCTTGTAATAAGCCTATAGGAAAGATTCAGGTTGCTATTTGAACTATTGCCCTCATTACGGATATCCCTTTCACTTAGCCGATAAATATCATTGAATTGATTGATATTGGTATAAGTTGTAGCACTCTGGTTCCTGAAATCATTATAGTTATAAAGGAGAACAAGGTTGAGTGCCTGATACTTACTGATATCATAATCCATATTGACCCTGAAATTGGGCCTCCAGTTCTTACTATTATTATTGTTGGACGTGTTGAAAAAATTGGAGGAATCAGTATAGATATTATTACGAATGGAGTAACCTTCTCCTTCAAATTTGTTGTAGCTGTTCCCTGCATTAATATTCAGGGCAAATCCCTGTTTACGATAAGTAAAGCTTCCATTTACTCCTGCTTCTCCCCTTGTGCCACCATAAATACCAACTCTGCCACTACGACCCACTTTTCCTTTTTTAGTTACGATATTGATCACTCCACCCTGCTCATTGGCATATTGAGGAGGAGGATTCGTCATCACCTCAATCTTTTCAATGGAACTGCCTGGCATGGATTCCAACAGGTCCTGCAATTGCTGAAGGTTTAGCTCAACAGGCTTATCATCTATCAGTATTTTAGGTTCTTTGCCGCGTACCGACAGCTTTCCATCAGCATCTTTTGATACCAGTGGAACACTTTGTAAAAGATCACTCACATTACTTCCTGCGCTTAATGGAGATTCTGCCGCGTTGAAAGTAACATTGCCATCTTTAGACTGGATGAGAGGTTTTTCGGCAAAAACAATTACTTCCCCGAGGGCTGAGGATTGTTTAGGCTTCAATACCATATCGGACAAAGTAAAAGAAGGTCGTTCCTCCCGTAACCAGATGCTATCAATCGTCAGCACCTGAAGACCTACATAGGAAATCTTTAAACGGTAATAGCCAAAAGGAATAGCTGAAAAGGAAAAAGCGCCGTTTTTGTCAGTAATCAGTGATCTTTTATCGATCGTGTCCGATACAGGCGCCAGCTCAATGCTGGCTTCCGCCAGCGGTTTGCTGTTTTCGTCCATCACATTGCCTTCCAGCATCCCCTTCGGGGCGCTCTGGGAAAAAACGCTATAAGAGGTCAGTAATGCTAAAATTAAAGCTACAATCAGGAGGGTTCGTTTCAATACGGTTCGTTTGGACAAAGATAACTATCATCTCTATGCCATCCTGTCACAAATCCCGGCTTTGATGTATATTTGCAGCCCGTATAAATCACGGATAAATTGTAAAGATGATTGACGTTGTGACAGAAAAGGCTTTTCCGCTGAAAGCGGAAGATAAACATGATGAGACCCGCCAGGGCGAGGCCTTTGAGCCTTTTGCCCAGGATCAGAATGTCTACCAGAAGCGCTTTTATATTGAGAGTTACGGGTGCCAGATGAATTTCGCAGACAGCGAGATAGTGGCCTCATTGCTATATAAGGAAGGCTTTGGCGCCACCAGAAATGTGGAGGAGGCCGACCTGATCTTTATTAATACCTGCTCCATACGTGAAAAAGCAGAACTGGCCGTTCGCAAAAGGCTGACTGAATTCAGAAAGCTGAAAGGAGAAAAAAAATCGTTGCTGGTGGGTGTATTAGGCTGTATGGCTGAGCGCCTAAAAGCAAAATTCCTGGAAGAAGAGAAACTGGTTGACCTGGTGATTGGCCCTGATGCCTACCGCAGTCTTGGTTCATTAGTGAGAGAAGCGGAAGGTGGGCAGAAAGCGGTAAATGTATTGCTAAGTCGTGAAGAAACTTATGCAGATATTTCACCTGTAAGACTCGATAGCAACGGTGTGTCAGCATTCGTGAGCATCATGCGTGGCTGTAATAATATGTGCAGCTTCTGTGTGGTACCTTTTACAAGAGGGCGTGAAAGAAGCAGGGATACGTCATCCATTTTGCGGGAATGTACTGAGCTGTTTGAAAACGGTTTTCGTGAAGTAACATTACTCGGACAAAATGTTGACAGCTATTATTATACTCCCCCAGCAGAGAACACTGCCATCACTTTTGCGCAACTGCTGGAACTTGTTGCTCAAATATCTCCTGATTTGCGTGTGCGTTTCTCAACCTCTCACCCCAAGGATATTACAGATGATGTATTGCATACAATGGCCCGGCATGAGAACATATGTAAATATATCCACCTGCCTGTTCAGAGCGGATCTTCAAGAATATTGCAATTGATGAACAGGACCTATACGCGTGAATGGTATATGGCGAAAGTAGATCGCATCAGGGAGATCATGCCGGATTGCGGAATCAGTTCAGATATTATTGCGGGATTTTGTACCGAGGAAGAATTGGATCATCAGCAAACGCTGGAGATCATGGAATACAGTCGGTATGATTATAGCTACATGTTCTTTTACAGTGAAAGACCGGGAACCCTGGCACAAAAAAGGTATACGGATGATGTACCGGAAGACGTCAAGAAAAGAAGATTACAGGAAATAGTGGAAGTGCAGAACCGGCTTTCCCTTCAAAACAATAAGCTGGATATCGGTAAAAGCTTTCAGGTATTGATAGAAGGCAATAGCCGGAAAAGTGATGCAGACTGGATGGGAAGAAGTAGTCAAAACAAGGTTGTTGTTTTTTCAAAAGGGAATTTTGAACTAAAGAAAGGTGATTACGTTACAGTTAAAGTAACGGATTGTACACAGGGAACGCTATTGGGCCATGTGTTACAATAATTAACAAAAGAACTAATGGATATTCAATCTATAAAAAACAGGTTTGGGATCATTGGCAATTCAACTGCGCTTAACTATGCCTTGCAGGTAGCGGCACAGGTATCCAATACGGACCTCACTGTGCTGATCATCGGTGAGAGCGGTGTAGGTAAAGAAGCATTTGCACATATCATTCATGCATTATCAACACGCAAGCACAATGCATTTATTGCGGTGAATTGCGGCGCCATACCAGAAGGCACCATTGATTCGGAATTATTTGGACATGAAAAAGGTTCCTTCACAGGAGCAGTTGATGCCCGTAAAGGATATTTTGAAACAGTAAGTGGAGGAACCATCTTCCTGGATGAGATCGGTGAGATGCCAATAGGTACCCAGGCGCGCCTGTTGCGTGTTCTGGAAAGTGGAGAATTCATAAGAGTGGGATCAAGCAAGGTGCAGAAAACTGATGTGCGTGTGATTACTGCGACGAATAAGGATCTGCTTCAACTGGTACAGCAGGGTAAATTCAGGGAAGATCTATATTATCGCTTAAGTACAGTTCCCATCAGGGTTCCTGCATTGAGGGATCGTAAAGAAGATGTATATCTTTTGTTCCGCAAGTTTGCTTCTGATTTCTCTGATAAGTATAAATCCTCTGCGATTCAATTGGATGAGGACGCCAAAAACCTGTTAATTAACTATCCCTGGCCTGGCAATGTGCGGGAATTGAAGAATATTGCAGAACAGATCTCAGTTCTTTCACAGGAAAAAATGCTTACGGTCAATGAGCTGAATAAATACCTGCAACCCTATTCCAATAACCGGTTGCCGGTATTGGCACATAGCAATGGACAGGGAGATGGACAAAGCTTCGCAAATGAGCGTGAGATCCTTTACAAACTTTTCTTTGACATGAAAAAGGATGTAACAGAATTGAAACGCATGTTCCTGGATGTATTGCAGAATCCAGGCATCATCAGCAAAGATTCTTCCTTTATCAATGAACTGAAGGAATTGAAAACAAGTGATGCTCTTAATTTGCAATCCGTACTGGTACAACCGGCAACAGGTTACCAGCCTGCACAGCAGTCCACGGTTGCACTTAATTCCCACGATGATATTCATGAACATGAAGAGGTGGAAGAAAGTCTGAATATTATGGACAAGGAAAAAGAACTGATCGTGAAAGCCCTGAAGAAACATAAAAGCAAACGAAAGGATGCCGCGCTTGATCTTGGCATCAGTGAAAGAACGCTTTACCGGAAATTGAAAGAATATAATATTGATGAATAAAAAGACCGCATACCGACTGGCCATTATACTTCCCCTGGCCGCCTTCTTATTCTTTACCAGCCTTGTAAATACCGGCTGCGGCATCTATAAATTCAATGAAGCTGTTGTTCCAGATAGCATAAAAACCATCAAGGTTAACTTTATAGAGAACAAAGCTCCCTATGTAAATCCTACTTTAAGTCCAAGGCTGACTGATAAATTGCGTCAGAAGATCGTAAGTCAGACACGCCTTTCCCAGACAAATAATGACAATGCGGACTGGATCATTAATGGCAATATTTCCAGTTATGGTTTCTCTACTTCCGGGATCTCCCAGCAAAAGGAAGCCACCAACAGGCTCACCGTTGGCGTGCATATCACCATAAATGATCAGAGGGCAAACAAGGCAACGGACTATGACGTAAGTCGCAGTTTTGAATTTGCTGCCTCCCAATCCATTCAACAGGCGGAATCCACGCTTGGGGATGAGATCGTCCGAAGTTTAACGGACGATATATTCAACAAGATCTTCTCAAACTGGTAATATTCAATCCATAAAAAAGGCACTCGTTTTGCTATAAAGCAGCATTACTCTTAAATTGTGGCCATGAACAATGCCATCAACGAATTGGTAAGGTCAATTGTTAAAAAGAATTCACTCGCTGAATGCAGCGTCAGTGAATTGCAGCGGCTCACAACACAGTATCCTTATTTTGGTCCTGTACAATTTCTGCTGGCCAGGAAACTGAAAGATGAGAACTCTACACAATACGCAAAACAATCCCAGAAGGCAATATTATATTTCCAGGATGATCTCTGGTTTGATTATGTAACCAGTAGCAGGCTCAATGAAGTTGTTTTCTCAAAGAATACTATGCCGGCAGAGGCGCTTCCAGTTCAGCCATTGATGGCCACACAGGAAACAACAGCCGAAACGGCTGAAGAAACAGAAGCAGTTCCAGAACCAGTAGTTGTCGAAGAAAAATTGCCAGTACCAGCAATACAATTGGAATCAGATATTGAAACTGCCATTGAAGATCTCCCACACTCTGAAGAAAAAGAAGACCGGGTGGTTGAAGTTATTCAACAACCTGAAGAAAATCCAGAATCTCCTGTTGAAATTGTTGAATCATCTGAGCCAGCAATTGAAGCAGTTGACATCGTTGAAGAAATATCAGAAACAGCTCAACCGGCCATACACGAGAAAGCACCCATTGAATATGATGATGGAAGCAGCTATTCATCACAGCCTGAAATAAAAGACCTTCCCCCCCTTCCTGCATTTAAGATTGAAGCCTTCAATCCGGAAACTGCCAAACTAAGTTTTGAACCTTACCATACTGTTGATTATTTCGCTTCCCTGGGAATAAAATTCAGGGAGGAGGAAAAGCCAAAAGATAAATTTAGCCAGCAGCTGAAGAGTTTCACTGAATGGTTGAAGACTTTGAAAAAGGTCCCCGAAACCACTGGCGGTTCCGCGCCAACGGCAACAGGTCCTGAGGATAAAAAAGTAACCCAGCTGGCGGCCCATTCGCTGGCTGAGGACGCCGTGGTTACAGAGGCAATGGCGGATGTATGGGAAAAGCAGGGAAATCATGAAAAAGCCATTGAAACCTACCGCAAATTAAGTTTGCTCAATCCCTCCAAAAGCGCTTATTTTGCAGCCAAAATTGACCATTTAAAGCAGTTGTGACATGACTATAATTTTTGTGATACTGATCATACTGGCTTCCTTCATATTAGGGCTTTTTGTATTGATACAAAACCCCAAGGGTGGCGGTCTTGCCGGAAATATAGCTGGATTCAGCACGCAGTTCATGGGTGTTAAGCAAACTACGGATGTCCTTGAAAAAGGTACCTGGATCTTTGCTGGGGTAATTGCTGCGCTCTGCCTCCTTTCCACTTTTTTCCTTAGCGGCGGTACAGGTGGTGCAGCACCTTCATCCGATGTCAGGGGTGCAACGGTGCCCACTTCACAAGGCGCACAACCTTCTTTGCCCGCAACAACTCCTAAACCAAACGCAGTGCCTTTTGATGCAGGCAGGTAATTGCCCGGTTATAATATTTAGTAAAACCCTGTTTCAAAGACAGGGTTTTTTATTTAATTTGTTTTGGAATAACAATAATCCAACCCTGGAAAAAAGCTATCCCGATAGCTCTATAGGGACCAAATCAGATGAAAAAAAAGATAATTCTTTCGGCCCTTGTTTTATTGATTGCAATAGCCGGATTCTTTGCCTGGAAGTTTTTCGGAGCAGCAGTGGCGGTGGCTGATTCCGAAAATGAATATTTATATATCCGCACAGGTTCCAGCCTTGAAGATGTAAAAAATCAATTAAAGCAGAATAATTTTCTTAAAGGCACCGGATGGTTTTATAGTACTGCCCGTATATTAAAATACAA
>JAJKIP010000214.1 GCA_021154405.1 Segetibacter sp.
TCGTAACTGGCCTGTGTTCCCATATTCATCATGCTGCCGATGAGATCTTTGAATTCGATCTTGCTTTCAAATATCTTCTTGCTGATAAGAGAATAGGAAGCGAGGCCATGCAATACAAACTCCATTAAGAGCGCAGTATGGCCTTCATTGGCCTGGTTGAAATATTTTTTTACCAGGGCATGTAATCCATCAACCTTGTATAACAATAATATCTTGTCCTTGTCGCTGGTGGCAAAGGAAAGATTCAAATGATTGCCTTTATCAAACCAGTTGATCACGGAGCGATAAGGATTCTCTTCTTCCTTTTCCTGCACGGATGCTTTTCCCGTTGTTCTCCTTTTCTTCATTGAATCAGGATTGGGAAAATATTGCACAAACTGAGAGCGAATAGCTTTCTCTACCAGGTTCATCGCTACCTGATAAGGTCCTTCCTGCTCACCTTCATATACCAGTTCCACTTTACCGGTCACAGATGGTATAATGCCCGAAAGGTCCGCGATCCAGACCTGTGTATGCTTTTCATTATTCAAAATAGCCCGGCGTTCTGCTGAACTGATTGCATTTTCAAATGCAGAGATGGTAAGCCTGGCAGATACTCCACTTTTCTTATCTACAAATTCACTGCCTCTGGCTTCAAAAGCTACCTGTTCAATTAATCGTTTCACGAGATCACTTACTTCCACTTTTGCTTTTTGTTCCTGGCTGATGTCCGCTTCCTGTTCGGTTATCTCTAATGCATTCTCGAGTGACTTTGGATAATGCGTGAGTATCTGGCTTTCGATACGGTCCTTCAATGGCGTAACGATAGAACCTCGATTGGTATAGTCTTCCGGGTTGGCAGTAAATACGAATAATATATCCAGCGGAAGTCTCAGTTTAAATCCACGGATCTGCACATCGCCTTCTTCCAGAATATTAAAGAGTGCAACCTGAATTCTTGCCTGCAGATCAGGCAATTCATTTATTACAAATATGCCGCGATTACTGCGTGGAATAATACCGTAATGAATTACTCTTTCATCCGCAAAGCTCAGTTTAAGGTTTGCCGCCTTGATAGGATCGATATCTCCGATCAGGTCAGCCACACTTACATCAGGCGTTGCCAGTTTTTCACCGTATCGCTCTGAACGATGGATCCAGTGAATAGGGGTGTCATCCCCATGCGCTGCTATCTGGTCGGCAGAATATTTGGAAACCGGTTTGAGTGGATCATCATTGATATCACTGCCCGCAATGCAGGGAACATATTCATCAAGGAGATCGGTCATTTGTCGGGCCATACGAGTTTTGGCCTGTCCGCGTAAGCCGAGGAATAAAATATTATGCCTGCTTAGTAATGCTCTTTCCACATCTGGAATAACAGTGTCTTCATATCCCACGATGCCCGGAAAAGTAGATTCTTTCGATTTAAGTTTGGTGATCAGGTTTTGCCTTAGCTCTTCCTTAATACTCTTCGACTGATAGCCGGAAGCCTTGAGATCGCCCAAAGTTTTCAATTTAGAAATATTCATGTTCTTCTTTTATTAGTAAAAACGAGTAAAAGCAATAGATCAGGTACCATTCAGAGCAGAGAGGGCAGAATCAATAGACCGTTTTTCTTTTTCCGCTTTCAAAATCTTTAAAGATGAAAGCTCCTAATTTATCAAGCGAAGCAAAAAAAGCTTTTCCATTATTTGTTTCTGTAAACTCCTGGACAAATCGTTGTAAATACGGATCTGTCGCGATCATAAAGGTAGTGATCGGTATCTTCAGTTTCTTGCATTGTGCTGCAAGATTCATACAGCGGTTCACCACTTTCCTGTCCAGTCCGAAGCTGTTCTTATAATATCTCTTTCCCACCTTCAGACAGGTAGGTTTGCCATCCGTAATCATGAACACCTGCTTATTGGGATTTTTTCTTCTCCGCAGGATATCCATCGCCAGTTCCAGTCCGGCAACCGTATTGGTATGATAAGGGCCAACCTGCAAATAGGGAAGGTCTTTGATTTCTACAGGCCAGGCATCATTCCCGAATACTACGATGTCAAGTGTGTCTTTGGGATATTTTGTGGTGATCAGTTCACTAAGTGCCATGGCTACTTTCTTGGCGGGTGTGATCCTGTCTTCACCATATAAGATCATGGAATGGGAGATATCGATCATTAGCACAGTGGAAGTCTGTGCCTTGAAATCCGTTTCCCGGATGCTGAGATCATCTTCCTGCATCATGAAACTATCGATGCCGTGATTGATCTGGGCATTGCGAATGGATTCAGTGAAATCAATCTGCTCCAGCATATCGCCAAAACGGAATTGCCTGGTCTCAGGATTAAGCTCATCACCCTGTCCGGGTTTGAAGCTATGGTGATCGCCCTTCTTTGTTTTTTTGAGCTTGCCGAATATTTCTTCCAGGCTTCTTTTACGGATGCCCTGTTCGGTTTTAGGAGTGATCTTTATTTCTCCCTGCTGATTATCTTCTGTGATATAACCTTTTTCCTTCAACTCATCAACGAAATCACCCATGCCATATTCTCCATCCGTTAGTTCGTATTGCCTATCCAGCTCATTCAGCCACTGGAGGGCTTCTCCAACATCTCCGCTGGTATGGGTAAGAAGTTGCATGAAAAGGTCAAGCAACTGGTCAAAGCGACTCTTGCCGTCTTCGTTGGGATTAAATTTTGTAAAATGAAAGCCTCTCATGGGTATAGCAATTTACGATAAATATGGCAGGTATATTAGAGTTAACAAGAAAACAACGTTGTGGTTCAGTGGGGGGAGGAAAGAAGAAAGGCAACAGCGGGTCTCGGAGAAAAAAGAGCCGCGGAAAATCCCGATATCTATCAGGACTGGTGTCTCTGCCGCTCTCAGTGGGCAAAAAAAATCCCGGCAATTAACCGGGATTTCAAACAGTTTATGAAAATTAATCCTGCGTTATTGTCATTTCTTCTTATTACTATCCGGCTTTCCTCCGCCGCTATCCAGGCCTTGCGGGTTAGTGATTATCTGATTGTTATTTAGCTCGTTGGGCCTATTGGTCTGAGTTTGAGGCGCATATCTTTTCTCAATATCAGTAAGTACCTGCTCCATCACATTGTTAAGGAATACTTCTGTGCCTTCCAGCTGACCCGTGTAGAGGTCGGGTTTATTCTCCCGTAAATAATCATAGTAATCTTTCTGCTGCTTGATATCTTTCCGTAGGGCCAGCCTTATTTTTTCCGCCAGGTCGTTTTTGCCAGCCTTATAGCAGGCCTCCAGATAAACAAGCCCATTCTGGTTATGAGCGCTGAAACGGCTCACCAAAGCATAAGGAAGATTTTTAGGATCAATACCGGCTTCAACCCTGTCAATTAATTTCCCGGCTCTTTCTTTATCACCCTTATCAGCAATATTACCGGCTGCTTCAGCAAACACTCCACGAATATTAAGCACATGCCTGCGGTTCTCTTCGTCAAAATATACACTCTTTCCTGCATTGCCACCAAAAGCAAACTTATTCATGAGATTGTTGTACATGAAGTCCGTATTGTTTGAAGTGATCTGTGTGCCTCCAATTCCAATGCGCTGTTCACTTTCGATCCGGTTGATCGTTTGTTCAATCTGCCAGTTAGCCTGCGGATAGTTATTCTGTATTGGAGTGAGGCGATATGTTAATCCATCTTTGCGCAGGTAACCCCAGAATCCAAGTTCACCATAAGGTGAAGTGAAGTAGATGGGTCGTTTCCATTTATTGGCAGCAATGATATTAAGAATGATGAGATCGCTACGATAGAGGCCGCGGTCCAGTGTACGTTTGGGAATTTCAAAGGTCATGGGTGAAACAATCGTATCTGTGGGCGTTACAGTACCATTTGCCCTGACGGCCGCGGTATCCACTGACACATAGAATTTATTTACAGGAAATGCCCTCGGGCCTGCATCTCTTCCGGTTTCCGGATCAAGAACAGTTTTGCCTAACTGGTTCTTCATTACATCGTACAGTTCATAGAAATTGGTCTGACTGCGTTCAGGACGGTAACCCATGTACTGTCTTGCATCGCCTTCAATCTGTTCCGGCGTCCAGATCACATCAATTGAATCAGACTGATTTACTTTATAACGAAGCTGGTTGATATACCAGTCGATACCCAGCAGGCTATTATTGATAATACGGATATCCGGACGAATCCCTTCCACTTCCTGAGCATACCAAAGCGGATACGTATCATTATCACCGAAGGTGAAAAGAATGGCATTGGGAGCGCAGCTTTCCAGGTAATCTTTGGCAAGATCAGGTGCTACTGTTTTATTGCTTCGATCATGGTCATCCCATTCCTGCTGCGCCATTATTATGGGAACGATCACGCAAAGAACGGAAGCGCCAATATTTAGTGTTTTCCAGTTACTGCCACCCGATGATAGCGATCGTAAAAGGTAGGTAATACCTGCGGTGAGCGCCAAAAACAATGCAGTGATCATCAGGCAGGTGATCACAATACCACCGGCCGAGCCACGCAGGGAACTCATTAATATAATAAGGAAAGTGAGCGCCCCTCCATAGATGAGTACATTCTGAAAACCGGCTTTATCTTCTTTTTCCCTCGCCTTTCTCACCAATGCAACAACAGCTAATCCAATCCAGATGGCAAAGGCATAGAAGGATCCCACATATGCATAGTCTCGTTCCCTCGGCTGATTACCGGGCTGATTGAGGTAGAGTACTACAGCTATACCAGTGAAGAAGAAGAGCAGGAAGCTTACGATCCAGTCTTTCCTGTTCTTGAAATATTGGTAAGCACATCCAATAATGCCCAGGATAAAGGGCAGCATATATAACTTATTATGTGCTTTATTCTCTTTTATACTATCAGGTAATTTGCTTTGATCACCCAGGCGATTATTATCAATAAAAGGAATGCCACTGATCCAGTTTCCATCTCTTGCATTGCCCAGGCCCTGCACGTCATTCTGTTTACCCGCAAAATTCCACATGAAATATCGCCAGTACATAAGGTTCATCTGGTAAGTAAAGAACCATTCAAAATTATCACCGTAGGTGGGGGCTTCATACTTGCCTGTTTGCGGATCCTGCTGTATGTTCAGCCATTGCGCATAGAAGGTAGCATGGAACTGGTCATTGCTTGGGTCCCAGACACGGGGAAATAGCTGCATTACGCTGCTATTATAATTATACTCTCTGGAGGGGCCGATTGGAATATAACGGTCCTTGCCTTTGATATAACGCATTTCACCTTCCAGGATGGGATCATCCTGGTTCACATCATCATAGGTAGCTGCGAAATGTGGTCCGTAAACTAATGGTGCACTACCATATTGTTCACGACTGAGATAATAAACAAGGTTGATAGGATTATCAACATTATTCATATCAATGGCAGGGTTGGCATTGGAGCGAATGAGTGAAGTGAAATACATGAAGTATCCGAGCATCATGAATGCATAGCACCAGAGGCCGAGCTTCAATACGCGAAGTCCACCCGGTTTGATGAAATACCCACAGAGGAAACCTGCACCAACTATCAGCAGGAATTTGAGGAATTTGACACCGCCAGACCCGGTAGTGGTAAAGAAGGGTAGAGCTGATAATCCCAAAAAGAGAATGAACCATAGGATGATAACTCCTTTCGACATTTTCCTTTCTGAAAAGCCCAGAGCCCAGACAATTACCGCAGCAACTGCAATAAAGTATACAGTGAATCCGGAGAAGAATCCCGTACCAAAAGAATTGACAAAGAATACGTCAAACAGACCTGCAGCCTTCATTGAATATTGTATAACGCCTACCTGAACAATACCGGTGATCAGACAGCCGATGACAAAGGCCAGGATAGCGCCTTTGGTACTTGACTGGTAACGGCGATAATAATACACCATTACAATGGCAGGAATAGTCAACAGGTTGAGAAGGTGAACGCCAATGGAAAGTCCCATCATAAAGAACAGGAAGATGATCCAGCGGTCGCTCCTTGCTCTTGCAAGTGCATCATTGCCGGCATGCTCATCTGCATGTTCCCATTTAAGGATGGCCCAGAATACCAGGGCGGTAAAGAAGGAAGAAAGGGCATACACTTCGCCTTCTACAGCACTATACCAGAATGAATCACTGAAGTTATAAGCCAGGGCACCAACCACGCCAGCGGCCATGGTAGTGATTATCTGATTATCGGTAAGTTCTTCACCAACTTTTACAAACATCTTGCGGGCAAAGTGGGTGATAGTCCAGAACAGGAATAAAATAGTAGCAGCACTGGCCACAGCACTCATGAAGTTGACGGCATTGGCGGCAGTTCTGGGGTTATCTCCAAATAATATAATAAAGAAACGGCCCAGGAGAGTAAATAAAGGGGCTCCGGGCGGGTGAGGCAATTGCATTTTATCGGCACTGGAAACGAATTCACCGCAGTCCCAAAGGCTGCCGCGAGCTTCGCGGGTTAGTGCATAAGTGGCAAGCGCAACGATAAATACGGCCCATCCGGTCAGGTTATTGACTTTCTTGAAATTCATAAACTACGTTTAGTTGGTCCCTTTACCGTCCGCCGCGGCGGAGGGTTAAGTCGGGACGCGCAAAAATAGGGATTTACGGGCATCAGGCTGCTTACGCGCTAGTTAA
>JAJKIP010000215.1 GCA_021154405.1 Segetibacter sp.
TGCTCAGTTCTGAAAGGATACTGATATTAGTGAGAGAGGACCCAATATCATCATGCAGATCGCTGGCGATGCGGTTTCGGATGCGCTGTACTTTTAACAGCTGATTGATTCGATAACGATAGAAGGCATAGAGTATTCCCATTGCGGCTGCAGCGCAGGTAAGGAGAAACCACCAGGTTCGCCAGAATGGCGGTTTTATAGTGATCAGCAATGTGCTTACGGGGTCGTCTGTACCCTGGAATGCTTTTACGCGGAAAACATAACTGCCCGGGGCAAGATTGGTATAGGCGGCATAGTTACGATTACCTGCGTCAATCCAACCTTTATCATAATTACCGAGTTGGTAATAATAATTAAACCCTGTAGAAGGAACAAAATCAAGTGCTGTAAAATTGAAGGAGAAAGAATTTTGATCATATGGAAGCTTCAATATTTTCTTATAGGTTATTGAGGTATCTCCTTTGAAGGGCTCATTGTTGATTGTTGCTTCAGTAATTACGGTTTGGGGCTTTTGTCCATTATTCACCAGCCTGTCTGGATGGAAGTAAGTAAGTCCTTTGATTCCTCCAAAGTACAGTGTGCCATCTGCCGTTTTATAATAAGCGCCTGTATTGAATTCGTTACTCTGCAATCCCTGCTCTGCTGTGAAGGAAGTAAAATGAGAACGATCTGTAATAGAAGGATCAGCAGGTACATCATACCTGCAAATCCCTTTATTGGTACTCATCCAGAAAACATCCTGTTCGTTTGATAAGATCCCATAAATGGTATTACTGGGTAATCCCTGTTCTTCAGTAATCAATTGATATTTGCCATTGCTTATATTCACCGCCATTAACCCCTTTCCCAAGGTGCCGATCCAGAGTGTAGAGTGTTGGAAATAGATGCATTTGGGTGTGATATTTTCTTTAATGAATTTTTCCAAAGGTCCATTGAAATCGGGAAGAACTATATTGGTCCTCGTGTTCATCAATTGATAACCCTGTGTCTCAAATCCAATACAAATGAGGTTATTATTGATCTTTGTGAGCGTGCGAATAGCCGATGAACGAATAGGGTAGATGCCGGGTCCTTCATTATGGGATGCATATTGTTTGATAAGTCCTTTGTTTTTATCTACCAGGCATACTCCTTTATCTCTTGTACCAAGCCATACCTGGCATGCGGTGTCCTGTAACATGCATAAGATGCTATAATCGGGGATACGAAATGGTTTAGCATTATCAGGGTCAAATCTTTTCTTAATGACTCTGGTGACTGGATCCAGGATGAAAAGGCCGTTTCCCTGTGTTCCGACCCAAATATCTCCATCCTTATCCGTAAGGAGAGATACAATACGATCAGGACCGTTCTCCGAATCATTATGCGTGCGTGGTAAATGCAATGTTTGTGTATCACCTTTAAGGTTCGTATAAGTGAGCCCGCTATTGCTGGTGCCTATCCATAGCCCCCCGTTCTTATCAGTTGTTATGGACCGTACCTGTTCAATTGAAATATTATCCGGAACGTTATTTTTGGAAATAGTCACAAAATTATTTAACCGTTTATCATAATGACTTACTCCGCCGCCATCAGTTCCGATCCAGATTCCCCCTCTTTTATCCTGCTTTATACATAGCACGTCATTGTATGATAGGGAAAATGGGTTTTTTTTATCTGGTAGAATGTGGCTTATTTGCCCTAACTTTTTATCTATAACGTATAAACCATTGCCGTAAGTGCCTACCCAAACGCGCCCTTCCTGATCCGCCTTCACTGTTTCAATGATCAGATTGGAGGGCAAATTTTCTTTATTATTGAATCCCCTGAACAGGCTGAAGCCAGATTCATTTTTTGATTGATGGAAAAGGCCTTTACCATAGGTACCCACCCATATTCCGTTCTCTTCATCCTCATCGATTGAACTGCAGGAAATAGGATTCTTTTCATAACTATCAGTCAGAAAATTTTCTGCCTTTGATAATTGAGGCTGGATTATAGCCACACCATTGTCTGTAGCGATCCAATGCCGTTTTTTACTATCCAGAAAGATAAATTGTATATGATTACCGGGAAGCCTGATGCCGGCATTAGCGGTTGTTGAGAATTGTACCTTTTGATTATTTACCGGAAGATCCAGAAATAGTCCTTTATTTTCTGTGCCGATCCAGAGTGCTCCATTCGTATCCTCATAAACACAACTAACATTACCCAATAGCGTTTCCGGAATAGTCAGGTAGGGCGTTAGGGAATTATTCAGAATATTCAATTGTTCCAGTTTTCCTCCGGTAGTGATCAGCCATAATTTATTGCCTTGTCCATTAACTATTTTTCCCAGCCGGCTTCCGTTGGGATTGGTAACATCATCAAAATTCCTGGGTAACATAACAAAGCGATTGCCATCATACCGGTTGAGACCAACCTGCGTAGCTAACCATAAAAAACCTGCATTATCAAAAGCAATGTCCACAACACTACTTTGCGAAAGCCCTTCGTTTATATTGATATTGCGAAAGGAAAAGGAAGAATGCTGGCTGTATCCCTGCCCCGCCAGGCTGATAAAATATCCTATGATAAGCCATTTGTGCATTGATTCGCAATTTAGTCCATAAAATTGGTGAACAGTTTGACGCTACCTTAATTAATAAGAGCCTTAACTTGCATAAAGTGAAGTATTATTCCCACCTGAATACTGCAGTTTCCATCCTTGAGATGTATAAGGGCCAGGAACCTTTTACGCATTTCCTGCGAACCTTCTTTTCTCAACGCAGGAAATATGGCTCTCGGGATAGAAAACTAATAGCTCAATTGTGTTATTCTTTTTTCAGATTGGGTAAAGCCGGACAGGGGCTGTTGCCGGAAGACAGGATAATGACTGCTTATTTTCTTTGTGCAGCTCACTCAGATGAGTTATTGCATTTTTTAAAACCTGGCTGGCTTGAATTTTCTTCCATGAAACCAGAAAATAAATTATTGGCGCTTCATACCCCTTTTAGCATAACCGACATATTTCCGTGGAAGGAAGAATTGAGTGAAGGAATTGAACATCCAGTCTTTTGTAGTTCATTCTTGATACAGCCCAGTCTTTTTCTTCGTATAAGGCCAGGTAAAGAAAAAGCTGTTCTGTTGAAACTGACTGGTGCGGCAATACCTTTTCATGAACCCATGGCAAATTGTATTGAACTGCCGAATTCTACCAGCATAGAGGAGTTACTGGTTGCCAATAAGGAAGTGGTAGTACAGGATTATTCCAGTCAATTGGCAAGCCGGCTGATGAATAAGGTAAAGGAATTACCAGCACCTGTTTCTGTCTGGGACTGCTGCGCAGCAAGTGGGGGAAAATCAATCCTGGCCTGGGATACACTTGGCGATATTAATCTTACCGTTTCAGATATCCGGGAATCGATTCTTTCGAATCTTAAAAAACGATTCAGTGAAGCAGGCATTACAAACTATAAAAGTTTTGTGGCTAACCTGCAATCCAAATTCACATCGCCTAAAGCGAAATTTGACCTTGTAATTGCTGATGTTCCGTGTACAGGAAGTGGGACCTGGAGCCGGACTCCTGAACAGCTGTATTATTTCGATGCGAATAAAATAGAGGAGTACGCAGCCAAACAGGAAAAAATAACATCTGCAGTTATTCCCTTTATAAAGCCCGGGGGATATCTGCTTTATATCACCTGTTCGGTTTTTAAAAGGGAAAACGAAGACCGGGTAAATGATATACTTGGAACACATCCGTTTCAGTTGATTGAAATGCAAGTGATTAAGGGTTATGATAAGAAAGCAGACTCTATGTTTGCAGCATTATTGCAGTTAAAGATAACATGAGACCAGCAGTTAAATCCACCTGCTATAATTTGATAAATGAGGCAGCGCCAATACTTTTCTGTTTGTTATAAACTCTCAGGATATAATTTCCTGACGCCAGTGGCAACAATGGCAATTCCATTACAACTTTGCCTGGGCTCTTTGATTTACCATACTGGCTGATCAATTGTCCTTTCAGATTATAAATAGTTAACAGCAGTTCCGGGATGGCGTTCGGAGTTTGTATGGTAAGACGTAAAAAATTTCCTGAAACAGGATTAGGCGAAACAAAAAGAATTTTTTTTGCAGGATCAATATCAACAGTAGCTGTAGGCGTACATGGACTATTAACGGCTATATCTGCGGTATCTATATAAACTGCTCCAAAACTGCCAGCGGCAGTATCGATCACCTGTCTGATACGATAGGAATAAGTTCCAGTCAGTGAACTGGTAAGCGTATTATCATACTGGTAATGATGATTGGCGAGTGTAAGACCTGCCTGTGCATTAATATCACCAATTTTGGAATAACTGATTTCACCCGGTGCCTTTCGTTCGATTTCAAACCGCATTCCACTTACATCCTTGGTATTCCATTGCAAGGAAACCATGCAGGCGTTATTGGTTGCCGAAGATGTAGCGTATTCAGTCAATAGTTTCCCAAATGCTGCCTTCATATCAGGTATGCCATATCCAATGCGATCATTGGGTGTGCTGACGATGCTGCCAGATTCGCGTAATGCTCTTACAATACGCATATTGCTGAATTCCGGAAAGCCCTGCCAGAGACAGGTTCCTAATCCTGCCATATTTGGACAGGCGAATGAGGTTCCAAAGCCAGAACCTATGGTGTTACTCGCGTTTTGAATCAAAGCAGCTGAACCTATCGATGCCACATCCGGTTTAACCCTTCCGTCTGATGAAGGTCCATAACTCGACGAAGGCCATAGTGCGCCTGCCGCGCTAACTGCCCCCACTGCAAGAATGCTGTCTGCATCTGCTGGTGCAGCCAGAAATTTCCAGGGAGCCGTTCCATAATTACCAACTGCATTAAAAACAAGAAGGCCTTTTTTGGCGGCCATATCTGCTCCTTTTGTACAAAGGGTAGTATTGCCGTTCATGTCATTGTAGGTAAAATCGTAAGATGGATTATCAAAAGTATTATAGCCTAATGAAGAACTGATAATATCGGCACCAATGCTATCAGCCTTTTCTGCACCGCACACCCAATTGAATGTTTCAATAGGGTATTCTGTGATATCTTCTGTTCTGTATAAATGGAAAGAAGCTTTGGGCGCTTTCCCTACAAAGCTGCCGGGGATATTGGCAGCAATAGTGGAAAGGCATTGCATGCCATGCGGATCATCTTCCACAACGCTGGGTTCACGATTTACGAAATCCCAGGTGCTTAATACCTGACCATTCGCAATAATGCTATCCATTGCATCAAGGGTGGTATAATTCAGGAAACCGCCATCGAGTATGGCAATCTGCATACCCTGTCCGCGTAAACCTATATTATGTAAAAACTCTCCCTTATGCAAATGGATCTCATTAAATGAGTTAGTGCCGTAGTTAAAAAAATCAGCCTGGATTCCCTGTGATTTTCCGGAAGTAACAGGTACGTCCTGAATAGTTTCAATTATCAATTTATCACCTGTTGTTGCAGTGCGTAAAGCAATGGAAGAAGTGCTTTTCACAAATGAGAATGCATTGATGGCAGTGATTGCATTAGCATCAGTAGTTTGGATTGTTATTGCATTCAGCCACCTGGAAATATTAAGCACGGTTACATTGGGTATAGCGCGTATCTGGGAAATATAACTGTCTGGCACAGGCAGGTCCGTACTGTCAATTGGAATTGAATAGCGAGTGCGGCGGTCAATAGCGCGTTGGGAAAGGTAGGGGCCGGGGTTGGAAATGGTGAAATTGGTAGCGCCCTTATGTTTTAGAAATACAATGTATCTGGGATTTTGAGAATATGCAGAGATGAAATATAAAAAGAATAAAAAGAAAGTAAATACATATTTCATCTGAGTATCTATAATTGTTTAAGGCCAGAAGCATCTGGTACAAAATTATCAATTATGATCAATCATCCACATCGTCATACCCCATCCCACATAGAATGGATTGCCGTTTGGATTTGGCTGATATTCCCAAAGCGTGTAATCTCTGAATACCAGTCCGATTCCTTTCTGATAACGGTCAACTGAACGGGTGCGTGTACCAAATACATTGGGAGCTGTAATGGGAATATTATCTGCTATATCAGCTTCTTCAACTGTATAGACATCATTATAAGTTTTTCCCTGGTAAGAAAAGCTTCCATAATTGTCATAGGTGAATTCCCAGTTCTTTATATTGTTATCATTGCTGAAAGTGAAACCATAGGGTTCGTAAGCATCAGTAGGGTAGTACCGGTTGCCATACCAGCTGAATCCTTCCTTTATAGGAAGATGTAGCTTAATGGTGCGGAGGTTATTTTCCACCACTTCAACCTGATCATTTGATGGAGTGATATAATACGTGGAGCTGGGTGCCCAGTCCTGCGTGCCGGCTGAATCACGGACATAAGTATAAATTCTCCATGCAGGGCGGCCCAGGTTATCCGTCAGGCTATCATCCACAACATGTTTAAACTGGTAGCGGTGAATTTCGGGAATGCGCTGAAAATCCACAAATACCAAAGAGTCTACTCTGTAACTAATAAATTTTCCTTTTTTAAGGGGTAAGTATGAGGATAGCGGCTCAGATAAAAAATCTTCATGTTTGGAAGTACAGGCAAAAAGGTTACATGCAAGGGAAGAAATTATTAACAGCCTGATGAGAGAAAAATGTTTCATAAGTGGTTTGCAGTTAATTCCAGGATACAAAGGGTTCGGGTTTAAAGACATAGTACACAAGCGATTAGCTGCCTATATCCCTATCCTAAACTACTAACAAAAAATGGGGTTTCATAGCCCCAAATGTAAACGCCTGGTAAAAGGTTTTATTGTAATGATTCTCAGGGAGTGATAACCCTTCCAGACTGGATAATTCCACCCCCAATCACGTCGTCTTCCTCATAAAAGACAGCACTCTGGCCAGGCGCAATGCCTTTGGCCTTTTGGTAGAACCTGACACGCATAGTGCCATTTTCGGGGTAAATATTGGAAAGTGTGCCGCTGTCCTTATAACGGATCCTGGTAGTGGCTTCCATTCCCGGAGTTATGCTATCATATTTGATCATATTGAGCTTGCCAACAATCATCTCGTCCTGTTCCAAATCAGCCTCATCACCGAGTACTACCGTATTGGTATTGGGGTCAATACGGGTCACAAAAACAGGTTTACCCAAGGCTATATCCAGTCCTTTGCGTTGACCTATAGTATAAAATGGATAGCCTTTGTGTTGGCCCAATATCCTTCCTTCCTTATTAACAAAATTTCCTCCAGCCACTTTTTCCTCCAATCCTTCTACCCTTCTTTTCAGGAATCCACGATAATCATTATCGGGAACAAAACAGATCTCATAGCTCTCGCTTTTTTTGGCGAGTTCAGGATAGCCATAATCATGAGCCATCTGCCGAATTTCTGTTTTTCGATATGTTCCCAATGGTAATAAAGTCCTTGATAGGAGATCCTGTTGCAATCCCCAGAGTACATAGGACTGATCCTTTGTTTCATCAACTGCTTTGCTAATAACAAAACGGTCATTATTGTGCTGGCGAATCCTGGCGTAATGTCCTGTTGCAATAAAATCACAACCCAAGGCATCTGCTCTTTTTAATAAAGCTCTCCATTTGATATGGGTATTGCAAAGCACGCATGGATTGGGAGTGCGGCCTGCTATGTATTCGTCTACAAAATTCTCAATGACGAAGTCACCAAACTCTTGGCGGATGTCGAGAATATAGTGAGCAAAACCATGTTCTACGGCAGCCTGGCGGGCATCATTAAAGCTGTCAATATTGCAACATCCTGTCTCTTTCTTGCTGCCTCCGCTAGCGGCATAGTCCCAGGTTTTCATGGTAATCCCCACCACTTCATATCCTTCATCATTGAGCATCAGGGCAGTAACAGTACTGTCGATACCCCCGCTCATTGCTACCAAAACTTTTCCTTTACGACTCATGATTGGTTCTCAAAATTGCAAGCTGCAAATATACGACGAAGAATTGACCCACGGCCTAAGGCCCAACGGTAAGGGAGTTATGCTGGCGGGCCTTATCTTCATGACACAAACTGCATAACCGGAAAACCAAACTCACATGCTAAAAAGACCTGGAATATTCACCGCTATTCTCCTTTTATTTATAGTTGTTTGTCGCGCTCAGGACCTGAGCTATTACCTGCCAGACAGTATTACCTACAATCCAGCCATTCCCAAACCAAAAGATATAATTTACCATGAAGTAGGAGAGTGGCATGTTACCCATGATCGCCTGGTAAATTATATGAAAGCACTGGCAGCTGCAGCTCCTGAAAGGATCAAACTGGAAACAATGGGATTTACTTATGAAGGAAGGCCGCAGGTTCTGCTGATAATCACATCGCCAAAAAATCAGCAGCGACTTGAAGAAATAAGACTGCAGCATATTCAATTGACTGACCCGAATACATCGGCATCCTTGAATATTGATAATATGCCAATTGTAGTGTATATCGGGCATTCAATTCATGGCAACGAATCCAGCGGAGCGAATGCAAGTTTATTGAGTGCATATTACCTCGCCGCTGCGCAGGGAAAACAGATTGATGAATTGCTGGACAATACGGTGATATTATTTGATCCTTCCTTTAATCCTGATGGACTGCAACGGTTCTCCACATGGGCCAATCAGCATAAAAGCAAAAACCTGGTAACGGATCCCAATGACCGCGAGTTTAATGAGGTTTGGCCGGGAGGAAGATTTAATCATTATTGGTTTGATCTTAACCGTGACTGGTTACCGGCAGTTCATATAGAAAGCCAGAATCGTTTAAAATGGTTTCATCGCTGGAAACCGAATATCTTAACTGATCATCATGAGCAGGGAAGTAATGCCAGTTTCTTCTTTCAGCCGGGTGTTCCTTCTCGCGTCAATCCATTAACACCGGCAAAGAACCAGGAATTAACAGATAAGCTGGGAAAATTTCATGCAGCATTCCTGGACAGGATCGGTTCATTGTATTTCACAAAAGAGAACTATGATGATTTCTACTATGGTAAAGGTTCTACCTATCCGGATATCAATGGTGCGATCGGTATTCTTTTCGAGCAGGCATCATCAAGAGGTCATGCCCAGGAAACCGCCAATGGAATATTGAAATTTCCCTTTACGATAAAGAACCAGTTTACTGCGACACTATCTACACTGGAAGGAGCAAAGGTCTTAAGAAAAGAATTCCTTCAATGGCAAAGGGATTTTTATGCAGGCGCTGTTTCAAAGGGCGATGCGGCCAGCAGGCAGGCTTATGTATTTGGCGATAAGAATGATAAGGCAAAAACCTGTCATTTTATCCAGATGTTGTTACAGCATCAGATAGAAGTAAATAAAATTAAAGGATGGAAAGATGCTGGATTTGATAGTGAGGCAGCTTATGCAGTTAGAATGAATCAACCCCAAAAATTATTGATACGTACGATATTTGAGACCATGCATGACTATAAGGACAGTCTGTTTTATGATATCACCTCCTGGTCAATGCCATTGGCATTCGGACTTCCCTTTAAACAGGTTGAACTGGCGGCGGCCAATTTCGGAGATAAACTTGAATCCATTTCATTTCCAATAGGAGAATTAACGGCAAAAAGTGAATATGGTTACCTGTTTGAATGGGACGAATTTTATACACCCAGAGCTTTGTATGAATTGCAGCAGGAAGGATTGCTGGTTAAGGTGGCCACCAACCCATTTGAAATGGCAATTAATGAAACAGCTGTGAAGTTTGACTATGGAACTATAATGGTGCCGGTGAAATTTCAGACGCTAAGCTCCGAAAAGGTATTTCAGATTATGAAATCTGTTGCCGAAAAGAACGGAATAAAAATATATGGTGTGCAGTCAGGAAATACACAGGTCGGTATAGACCTGGGCAGTAGCAAGTTTATTACTGTAACCAAGCCCTCGATAGCCATGATCACTGGGACAGGAGTAAATGCAACAGATGCAGGGGAGGTGTGGCATTTATTGGATCAGCGAATGAATATTCCTTCCACTCACCTTGAGCCGGCGATATTCAACAAGGCGGACCTGGATCGCTATAATACGCTGATCCTTGTTAGTGGAACCTATGCGGACCTGAATGCAGGAAAGTTAAAAAACTGGGTACAGGCAGGAGGTGTATTGATACTAATGGAGGAAGCGATCAACTGGGCTTCGCAGAATGGAATTTCCAGTGCAACAATAAAAAAGATTGATCCGCCTGTAGACAGTACAAAGAGATTGCCCTATAATATCCGTGAACAGATTGATGGGGCACAGCAAATGTATGGAGCCATATTTGGGGCGGACGTTGATCTTACTCATCCATTGGCTTATGGTTACAATGAAAAAGTAGTAAGCCTGTTTAAAGCAAATAAGGTATTCATGGAGAAGAACAGAAATCCATATGCATGTCCATTTTATTATGGAAATAATCCATTGCAAAGTGGATGGGTTAGCAGGGAAAATGGAAATGCAGTAAAGAATTCAGCGGCTGTGCTGGTGAATTCGGTTGGAAGTGGCAAGGTGATCAATATTGCAGACAATCCCAATTTCAGGGCTTTCTGGCTGGGAGGAATGAAATTATTTATGAATGCAATATTCTTTGGAAGGATCATTGATGTGCAAAGCGCGAGAACAGACGATTGAAGACAGAATAAATAATTGTGGCTGTCAGAAAAGAAACATTAAATATTGTTTTTTCCCCTTGGAAAAGCCCTTCCTGTTAACCGATATTGCACCTCGTAACAGTAATGGGAGCGGCGGGGAAAAAGTTATTCACAAACCGCCTTTCAGAGGCTTGAATCGATTCAGTGCGTGTTTCAGGTCTGGGAATATTCCTAACTTGCCGCTTCATTATATTAAATACGCAAATTAAAATTTGAGCACTATGATTAAAATGCAAGTAATTGGAAACCTCGGCAAGGATTGCGTGGTTAACACAGTAAATGGCAAAAACGTTATCAATTTCACTGTAGCGCATACTGAAAAGTACAGGGACAGCCAGGGCAGCAACCAGGAAAAGACAACCTGGGTTGATTGCGCTTACTGGACAGACCGGACAGCCATTTCACCCTATCTTACAAAAGGAAAGCAGGTATTTGTAGAAGGTACTCCTGAAGTAAGGTCGTTTACCCGGCAGGATGGAACATCCGGTGCTTCATTGTCACTTCGTGTAAGAGAAGTACAATTGTTGGGAGGCAGAGGAGAGGGTGGCGTTCCGTCATCACAAGGTAGCAGTTATTCCTCTTCTTCTGCGAGCACTGTTCCCTCAGCCAGTGATATTACTGAGCCCATCGATGATCTTCCTTTCTAAATCAGCTATAAAACAGATTTAAACCATACCCACTCTCTCGCTTTCTTGCTTTAAGCAAGATAAAACAATGTCCCGCTTAAGTTTTTCTTATGCGGGACATTTTTATTTTAATGGTTCGCTATCGCAAATGGACGTTCGGAATTTCATCAGTTTTTTTGTCTATTCTTTTACTGCTACTGCAATCTTCGAATCAGCAGTGCCATAATACAGGTACCATTTATTTTTGAATTCTACCAAACCCTCTACAAAACAAACCTGGTTTACCTGGCCAGAGATCTCATAGGGCTTATCCGGTCTGATGATATAACTGTGCATCCGGTCTTTTACTTTAGAAGGATCGTTGGCATCCAATAAAATTTCAGATGCAGTATAAGTCCCTTCTGTCAGAGAGGTATCGCCTTTGGAAATACTATTGCGACTATTGTATATCAAAACAATTCCATCTTTGTTAAGCATGGCCGGAGGGCCAGGTTCTACGAGATCACTATCAAATTTTCCTTTGCGCGGACCAAATACCGTAATGAGCTTTCCATGCTTATCTTCCATTGGAGTCCAGTGGATCAGATCTTCAGACCATGCCAGGAAAATATCAGTATCGCCCCAATACATCCAGTATTTGTTATCGATCCTTGCCGCAATCGCTTTGCCTCCTTCATAATGACTGACTATTGAGCCGGATTTACTCCAGTGGTCAATGTATTTCCCTTTATACGCATTGGCAAAAGCCAATCCGTGTTTTTGCCATTGATGCAGGTCTTTGGAAGAAGCTATCATCAGTCTGGCTTTATCACCATCATAACCTGTATAAGTAAGAAAATAAGTTCCAGTTTCGTCTTCCACCACACGTGGATCTTCACATCCTCCTTCCCATTCATATTTTTTGAGACTGTCGTTATCGGGATACAAAACCGGGGTAAAGGATTTAGTGAAATGTAAACCATCGGTGCTCCATGCCAGTCCAATTCGTGAAGTACCAGCATATTTACCAATACTGTCTTCTGCCCTGTATAACAGGAACACGGTATCATCACGCACCAATGCTGCCGGATTGAAAACATCTTTTTCCTGCCAATTGACTGTAGCATTTCTTATGGGACAGTTAAATGAACTTGCTGTATCCGGACCAATAACGGGATTGGCATAATCGGCCTTTGAAAAAGGAAGGAGAAGCCAGCTTTTTTCCGAATCAGGAGAATTCCTGTCCCTGCTGTTTTTGCATCCTAAAAATAAAAGAAAGGAAATGATCAGGATGTATCTCATATGTATTAATTATCTATATTTCAATATGCAAATGTCAGGCCTATCGTTCGCTGGCAATCGAATAACAATTAATTTTAGGCATACATCCTAAAACTAATATGACTATTGAAAATAACACTATTCTGATTGAGCCAGGCAAGATGACGGAAGTACTCACCATCATCCTGGTAAAGTATGGATTCGAGGAAAAAAAAGCAGGCAAATGTGCAGCCATTTTTACCAATAGCAGTGTAGATGGGATCTACACCCATGGGATCAATCGATTCAGCAGATTTGTTGAATATTTAAAGAAAGGATTTATCAGGCCGGAAGCAGAACCATCGTTAAAAAAGAAAGCTGGTAATATTGAGCAATGGGATGGGAATCTGGGACCAGGAATATTGAATGCTATTGTGGCTACGGACCGGGTTATCGAGTTGGCTATGGATGGTGGGATAGGATGTGTGGCATTGAGTAATACTAATCACTGGATGCGTGGTGGGAGCTATGGATGGCAGGCTGCCAAAAGAGGATTTGCATTTATTGGATTCACAAATACAATTGCCAATATGCCAGCCTGGGGGGCAAAGGACCAAAAACTGGGGAATAATCCCCTGGTGATTGCATTGCCTTATAATGAGGAAGCTATTGTTTTGGATATGGCTATGTCACAATATTCTTTTGGAGCAATGGAAATGGCGGTGATCAAAAAAGAATCATTAACTTATCATGGTGGCTTTGACAGATCCGGTAATTTAACCAATATCCCATCGGCCATATTAGCTTCACGCAGACCATTGCCAATTGGTTACTGGAAAGGAGCGGGGCTTTCTCTTTTGCTGGATATACTGGCTGCTTTACTTTCAGGAGGACTATCAACACACGAGATTAGTAAGAAAGAAGTAGAGCATTCCGTATCACAGGTATTCATTGCAATTGATCTTATTCAGCTGGGAGAGAGTTCTGTGATTAATCGTACCATCCAGGGAATAATCGATGATTATCTTCAATCCGTTCCCCAGGATGAAAGGATACATATCAGTTATCCTGGTCAAAGAGTGATTGACACGAGGAAAAAAAATACGGAATATGGAATACCTGTTTTGAAAGAAGTGTGGGAACAGGTGATTTCATTATAAGATACATGTCTGCTGTTTATTCAGATTCACCTTTCTTTGCAGGATGCCAGAAATAAATTATTCCTATCCCCAGCTATATGATTTTACAAAAGCCATATTTCTGAAGATTGGCTGTAGTGAAGTGCATGCTGATACAGCATCAAAGACCTTATTATCTGCTGATCTGCGTGGTGTGGATTCACATGGGATCGCACGATTGAGCGGCTATGTCAGATTATGGGAAGCAAAAAGAGTAAATGCAAAACCTGATATCAGGATTATACATGAATCTCCTTCAACGGCTGTAGTAGAGGGTGATAGTGGGCTTGGCCTGGTAGTAGCACCCTTTGCCATGAAAATTGCAATTGAGAAAGCAGGCAAGGCTGGTACCGGCTGGGTATGTGTTCAGAACAGCAACCATTTCGGCATTGCTGCTTACCATGCCATGATGGCTCTTGAGCATGATATGATCGGAATCGCAATGACTAATGCCAGTCCGCTGGTAGCGCCAACATTCTCAATCGACAAAATGCTGGGCACAAATCCTATTTGTGTTGCCGCGCCAGCTGGCAAGGAACCGGCTTTTGTGGCTGATCTCGCTACTACAACGGCCGCGAATGGCAAACTTGAGATCTTGCAGCGAAAGAATCTTGCTACTCCAGGTGGCTGGGTACAGGACAAGGAAGGCCATCCATCTCATGATCCTCATATATTGAAGCAGGGAGGTGCATTATTACCATTGGGGGGCGACCGTGAACATGGTAGTCATAAAGGGTATGCATTAGGAGCTATCGTTGATATTTTTTCAGGTGTATTAAGTGGGGCCAATTATGCACCCTGGGTGCCGCCTTTCCCAGCCTATGTACCTATGCCTTCCCGCCAGCCCGGCAAAGGAATTGGTCATTTCCTCGGTGCGATGCGTATCGATGCATTCCGACCCGCTGCTGAATTCAAAGAAAGCATGGATGACTGGATCCAGGGATTCCGAAAGGCAAAGCCCGTCCCTGGTGAGGAAAAAGTATTGGTACCTGGAGATCCGGAAAGGGAGTTTGAAAAGGAAAGAATGGAGAATGGCATTGACCTTTTACAAACGATTGTGGATGACCTGAAACAGGTTAGTCACAAACTGGGTGTTCCCTTTTTGCAATAATCGCCGGATCAACGCCCAACTTATGCCCAAAGCACGCAAATCCAGGGCATTCTTTGCTTACAGGGACTTATCTTTGCACCCACATTTTTAATCCTTTAAAAAATCGGAAGGGGGGAACAAATGAAAGTAATGAAGTTTGGTGGCACCAGTGTGGGCAAACCTGAAAGGATGCACCATATTGTTTCACTGGTAACGAAAGAATCAGAGCCGGCCATTGTAGTACTATCTGCATTGTCTGGCACCACCAATGCGCTGGTTGAGATAGGTCTCTGGATAGCAAAGGGTGACCGCTCATCTGCCAAGCAAACCATCGATAAACTCGAAGAACATTACCATAATTTCATTTCCCAACTGGTTTCCAAACCTGAGGCTGTAGCAAAGGCCAAAGCTGTGATTGCCGAGCATTTTGAATTCCTCAATATCATTCTAAAGATATCTTTCAGCGAAGCCTTAAGTAAAGATATTCTTGCACAGGGCGAATTGCTTTCCACCAAATTATTCTGCGTCTATCTGGAAGAACAGGGGATTGATCATGTGTTATTGCCGGCGCTTGAGTTCATGACCATTGACAGTTATGATGAACCACAGATCGGCAGCATTAAAGTGAAACTGACGCAGCTGCTGGAGAAATACAAGGATAAAAAGATCTTCGTTACACAGGGATATATCAGTCGCAATGCAAGAGGTGAAGTAGATAACCTGAAAAGAGGTGGTAGTGATTATTCTGCATCACTTATTGCCGCTGCTATCAATGCAACCGTATGCGAAATATGGACTGATATTGACGGAATGCACAATAATGATCCCCGTATAGTAAAGAAAACTGTACCGGTTGAGCAATTGAGCTTTGACGAAGCAGCAGAGTTGGCCTATTTTGGAGCCAAGATACTGCACCCCGCGTCCATCTGGCCTGCTCAAACCTATAAAATACCTGTGAAGCTGCTTAATACGATGGCGCCTGAAGCAAGAGGAACACTGATCACTGAAAAAGCGGGTAGTGTGGGCGTGAAAGCAGTGGCAGCGAAAGATAATATCACAGCAATTCGGATCAAGAGCAGTCGAATGTTACTGGCTTATGGCTTTCTCCGGAAAATATTTGAGGTGTTTGAGAAATACCGGACACCCATTGATATGATCACTACTTCCGAAGTGGCCGTATCAATTACAATTGACCATTCCAATTATTTAAGAGAAATTCTGAAGGAACTGGAGCCATTTGGTTCCATTGAGGTAGATGAGAACCAGGCAATCATTTCTGTAGTGGGGAATGAAATATCTCAAACCACCCAGATCGTAAAGAAGCTATTTGGTTCCATTATGAATATACCTGTACGGATGGTTTCCTATGGGGGAAGTCCTCATAATATTTCTTTGCTGATTCCAGGTGAATACAAGACCCAGATATTACAACAATTGAACAGGGGCATGTTTGGGCTGGAATGATCTTCCCCAAATAGCGGCTATGGCCCAGCGGGCCATATATCGGTAATTTTGCTTTCCGGCTTTTGCCGAAATTTGCCTTCGGCAAAATCCCGAAAGGTTATGAAGCAGGTAATTTATTGCATTAGCGGGTTAGGAGCAGATGAGAGGATATTTGAACATCTTCAATTCCGTAATTACGATCTGCGATTTATTTCCTGGTTACATCCTTCCAAAAATGAAACGATACGAGAGTATGCCCGCCGAATGGCTCATTCCATCCAGGAGAAGGATGCCATTCTTTTGGGGGTGTCTTTCGGTGGAATGATGGCGGTTGAAATTGCACGGCAAATCCCTATACAAAAAGTCATTCTTATTTCCAGCATTAAATCTGCGCATGAATTACCTCGCTGGATGAAAATGGCGGGAAATCTGAAGCTAAACCGGATAATACCTATGCGGCCCTATTCATTCATCACAAAAATTGGCAACAGGCGATTAGGTGTAACTAATGCTGATGAGGAAAAAATGGTAGAGGCCTATAGAAAATCGGTAAACGCGGTTTATCTGGATTGGGCAGTTAACCAGATACTTAACTGGAGGAATGATTGGGTGCCGCCGGGTATAATACATATTCATGGAGATGCGGACAGGATATTTCCCATAAAAGAGATAAGGCCAACGCATATCATCAAAGGCGCTACCCATTTTATGGTGCACAATCGTGCCGCAGAAGTAGTTCAGTGTATAGAAGAAGCGCTAGAATAATTTTTGCTTATTTATTCTCCTTCAGTTTCTTAAAATATTCTTCCGTAAATACAGGATTGATCCGGTTGTAGAAAGTAATTAGCAGTTTTACTTTTCTTTTAATGCGGGGATATTTTTCAGTGATCAGCCAGAAATCCGGAGACGGACAGAAAATGTTCTGGGCAACAGTATTGATATCGTTTTCAAGACTGGAGAGGGAATATTGAGTAAGAAATCCCTGTTGTGTTAAAACAGTGTCCAGGTCCTGGGATGACTGATTCTTCCGAATGGATCCAACGCCATTTTCAGGATCATTATAATCAAAGCCAGGATTATTGGCTTTTTTCCATTCTGCAGTATCCAGGAATGTGGGATGGTTGCGAAGCAGGATACTGGAAAATTCATGGTGAAAGGTTTGTTCAATATAATTGGCTGTATATCCCATTTTCACTCCATCATTACTGATATAAACTGAATTTTCGGAGTTGGTGCCTCCATAGGCAACATCATAAAAGCGCATGGTGCGAACAAAATAAACACCTGTAAGTTCCTGTTTCAATAATGACAGCGGATATTTGTTGAGTGCGTCTGTAATTACCGCCTTGGTCCTCATAATTTCAGAACGTGGCATGTTCTCCGCCCTGGCATTGATTGGCGCTACCTGCCAGCTTGATGGGAAGATGGAAAGGGAATAATCAAACTCTACTTTTATCCCATTAATGGATGTATCAGCTGGTGAGCCAAGTAAGAGCAGATATAGGAAAGTGAGTGCCATATCCAAATCTAAAAAGAATTTGGTTATGTTATTTTACCAATTATATTTGCATAGTATGAAACAAATAAAATTTAACATTCAGTGGTGGCATAGGTGCTCTTCCGGGGTATTCTAATGCTATTACTGTATTAAAATATAAGCGAAAAGGCCCCGATATTTCGGGGCCTTTTCGTTACCCGGAATCCCTGGGTTTTGGAACAGGAAGATATAAGAATAAGGTTTTTATGAAGAAAACAGAGCTTAAAACAACCGTAAAAAGATTACTGGCTGATGTGTATACGCCAGTAGGAATTTACCTGCGTTTACGGGACCGGTTCAGGGACACTGTACTTTTGGAAAGTGCAGACCACCACGCAGCAGATAACAGTTGGTCGTTTATCTGCGTAAATGCCATTGCCGGGATCGAGATCATCGATACAATAAACCTGGAATATAAGTTACCGGGACAGCGACCAGAAAAAGTAGCCATTAAAGACCGGCAACAGGTGCCAGCTATCATATGGGAATTCATGCAACGGTTTGATCTCAGCCCATCAAAAGAAAAAGAAAGCCGGTTTGCACAAGGGCTATATGGTTACACCACCTTTGATGCAGTGCAGTTTTTTGACACCATCCGATTTTCAGACAAGTCATCAGCAGGAGTGGCCAGTTTACGTTACAGACTTTACCAGTATGTTTTGGCCTTCAATCATTTTAAAGATGAATTGTTCATTTGCGAAAACCATGTAAAGGGTGTTGAAAGTGAACTGGAATCCCTCGAATCGCTGATAAAAAGCAGGGATGTTCCTGTTTACCCCTTTGCCCCCAAAGGTGATGAGAGTTCCAACATGACCAATGAGGAGTATAAAGAAATGGTGAACAAGGGTATCCAGAGTTGTCACCGGGGAGATGTTTTCCAGATCGTTCTCAGCCGCCGTTTTCAGCAATCCTTTACTGGTGATGAGTTCAATGTATATCGTGCCCTGCGAAGCGTCAACCCTTCTCCTTATTTATTCTTTTTTGATTATGGCGATTATAAACTGATGGGTTCCTCACCGGAATCCCAGCTGATCATTAATGACCGGCAGGCGGTGGTACATCCCATTGCAGGCACATATAAAAGAACGGGAGATGATGAGATAGATGCGCGTGAAACCGAACGCCTCCTGAAAGACGCGAAAGAAAATGCAGAACATGTGATGCTCGTTGATCTGGCGCGTAATGATCTGAGCCGCGTTTGTGATGATGTAACGGTTGCTCATTATAAACAGGTGCAATACTATTCTCATGTTATTCACATGGTGAGCGAAGTAACTGGCAAGGTAAGAGCGAACAGCAATCCTTTTGAATTAATGGCTAAAACATTTCCTGCAGGCACATTAAGCGGAGCACCCAAATTCAAGGCAATGGAATTGATTGATAAATATGAACCTACTGCCAGAAGTTATTATGGTGGCGCTATTGGTTTTGTTGGTTTTGATGGTAGTTGCAACCATGCTATTATGATCAGGACTTTTCTGAGCAGGAATAATACACTTGTTTATCAGGCTGGAGCGGGTATTGTGGCCGCCAGTAACCCGGAAAGTGAATTGCAGGAAGTGAACAATAAGCTGGGGGCTTTAAAGAAAGCGATCCTGCTGGCAAAAGATATAACCCAATAAATTATTAAAGTGCCTAAAATATTAGTTTTCGATAATTACGATTCATTCACTTATAATCTGGTGCACCTGGTTGAGAAGATCCTGCATCAAAAAGTTGAAGTGCACCGGAATGATCAGCTACCTCTTGAAAAAGTGAAGGACTACGATAAGATCATACTTTCGCCCGGCCCTGGCATACCGCAGGAAGCGGGGCTATTGCTTCCTCTGATCAAAGAATATGCTTCCTCTAAATCAATTCTCGGTGTGTGTCTCGGTCACCAGGCAATAGGAGAGGCGTTTGGTGGCAAGCTGATCAACCTGAGCACAGTTTACCATGGGGTAGCTACGCCGGTTACGATTAACAGAAAGGCTTTGAATGGAAAACCATCTTCTTCCCGTGATCTGTTTAAGGGCCTGCCTGATGAATTGGAAGTTGGCCGGTATCACAGCTGGATTGTAGCAGATGAAAATTTTCCATCAGAATTATTAGTAACTGCCAGGGATGAGAATAATTACATCATGGCCATGCAACATAAAAATTATGATGTGCAGGGAGTACAGTTTCATCCTGAAAGTGTATTAACGCCAAAAGGGGAAGATATCCTGAGAAACTGGCTTGGCGCTTAAATGAATTCAGAATATGAAAAAGGTATTACAATATTTATTTGAACACAAGACCCTGAGCTATGCACAGGCTAAAGATGTTCTCGTTAATATCGGCAAGGGTGTTTACAATGAACACGAGGTAACAGCATTTATGACTGTTTACCTGATGCGTAGCATAACTATAGAAGAATTGCAGGGGTTTCGTGACGCATTGCTGGAATTATGTGTGCGGGTGGACCTGAATGGTTTTGAAACTATCGATATTGTGGGAACGGGCGGGGATGGAAAAAATACTTTTAATATTTCCACACTTAGCTGTTTTATAGTTGCCGGTGCCGGACAAAAAGTAGCCAAGCATGGTAATTATGGCGCCTCTTCCATAAGCGGGGCATCTAATGTGATGGAACAGCTTGGGTATAAGTTCAAGAATGACCCCTCGGCCCTTAAAAAAGAAGTGGAGATGGCTAATATCTGCTTTCTTCACGCTCCATTATTCCATCCTGCATTGAAAACAGTGGGTCCAATTCGTAAGAACCTGGCCATGCGTACCTTTTTCAATATGCTGGGCCCGATGGTAAATCCATCTGATCCCAAATTTCAGCTGGTAGGAGTGTTCAGTCTTGAAATGGCAAGGATTTATAATTACCTGCTTCAGCAAACTGAACGTGCATTTACCATCATTCACAGCCTTGATGGCTATGATGAGATCAGTCTTACCAATGATACCAGGGTGATCACTAACAAAGGTGAAAGCATCATGACTCCTGAGCAATTGGGGAAACGGCCGGTGGAACCAAAAGATATTCAGGGAGGATCAACAGTTGAGGAATCAGCAAAGATATTTTTGCAGATCATCAAAGGTGAGGGTAGCTGGGCGCAGAATGCCGTGGTGCTGGCGAATGCCGCGATGTCATTATATTGTACGGGTAATTATAGGAGTTATGATGATGCTTATGCCGCTTCAGTTGATAGCCTGGAAAGTGGAAATGCACACAGTGCTCTGAAAAAACTAATCAGTCTTCAGTAATGGATATACTTGAGCAGATAATAAATTATAAAAGATCCGAGGTAGAAAAACGGAAAGCCGCAGTAAGCGTCAGTCAATTGCAGGCAAGACCGCTTTTCAGGAGACCCACTCTTTCATTGAGGCAATCCCTGCTGGATGAAAATAAAACGGGGATCATTGCTGAATTTAAGAGGCGGTCACCTTCGAAAGGTAATATTAATATTGGTTCAGATGTTTTGAAAGTGACATCTGCTTACACCCGGTATGGCGCTTCGGGATTATCTGTGCTAACCGATCAGCATTTTTTTGGAGGTAGTGATGAAGATCTTCAGGCAGCAAGGATAAATGCCATTCCTATTCTTCGGAAAGAATTTATGATTGATGAATATCAGATAACAGAGGCCCGGAGTATTGGAGCAGATGTGATCCTGTTGATTGCAGCCTGTCTACGGCCAGCCGAGGTAAAACGTCTTGCATCTTTTGCCCGAAGTCTTAATCTGGAAGTTTTGTTGGAACTTCATGGAGAAGAAGAGCTTGGACATATCTGTGACGAGGCAGGTTTGATAGGAATTAATAATCGTAATCTTAAGACCTTTGTAGTAGATATTGACCGTAGTCTCCGAATGGCAGAAAGGATACCGGTTGACAGGATAAAGGTTGCAGAGAGTGGTATCAGTTCGGTTAAGAATATTTCCTTATTCAAACATCATGGCTTCCAGGGTTTTCTTATTGGAGAACATTTCATGAAGGAGCCGGATCCAACGATTGCATTTGCTGAATTTGTAAAATCTCTGTCTGTAAACCAGGCATAGGCACTGCTTTATTGATCAACGAAATGTTTGCCAGGTTAATCAAATTAAACTGGTGTAAAAATGACTGAACCAACAACTAATCAGAATCCGTCATTCAGGGGACGCATTAAAGTCTGTGGCATGACGTTACCCGAACAGGTAAATGCGCTGGATGAAATGGGAGTAGATCTTGCAGGGTTTATCTTTTATGATAAATCACCCCGGTTTATGCGAAATAAGATCAGTCCTGAGAAAATGAAGAAGATTGGTGGACGAATTGCCAAAGTAGGAGTGTTTGTAAATGAGGATTATGAAAAGCTGATGAAAACTGTGGAAGATTATCGTCTGGATATGGTGCAATTGCATGGAGATGAATCGGAACGGTACTGTGAAAAAGTAGCCAATTATGTGACAGCAATCAAGGCTTTTCGGCTATCTGACAATGACCCTATTGAATGGATGATCAGGCCTTTTCATGAAGGAAGTGATATGTATATGTTTGATACACTGGGTTCAGGATATGGTGGTACAGGAAAAAAATTCAACTGGAACCTGCTGAAGGATGTCAATCTCAACAAACTGTTTTTTTTAAGTGGAGGAATTGAACCGGGCGATGAGCAAAGATTAATGGAATTCATGGAACTGGAGGTAGCAAAAAAGTTATTTGCTATTGATATCAATAGCCGCTTTGAAGTAACGGCAGGTGTAAAGGATATCGTTAAAGTAAAATCATTTGTGCAGAATCTGAAAGGATAATGTACCTATGTAATAATATAATCAATAAAGAACAACCAGTATTTTGAACCCGGCAATCCTCATACGCGAAGCGAACGAAGATGATCTTCCCCAAATGCTGGAGATATATAATGATATTATCCTTAATACTACGGCAGTTTATCAGTATGAACCGCAGACGCTGGATATGAGAAAGACCTGGTTCCAAACAAAACAGCAACAGGGATTTCCCATATTTGTGGCAGAGGAAGGAGATCAAATAAAGGGCTTCAGTACGTTTGGTCCATTCAGGGCCTGGGCAGCTTATTTATATTCAGTGGAGAATTCAGTGTATGTAACTGCAACGGAAAGAGGAAAGGGAATTGGTAAATTATTGGTGCCTCCTCTGATTGACGCTGCAAAACAACTGGGCCTTCATACCATGATCGCAGCAATAGATGCAACCAATGAAGCAAGTATCAGATTACATAATTATTTCGGCTTCAAAGAAGTTGCGAATTTTAAAGAAGTAGGCTGGAAGTTTAACCGATGGCTAGACCTGAAATTTCTTCAGCTGATACTTGAAAAATAAAAACCGTACCTGAATTATTCAAAATGATCACATGTCAACACTAACAACCTATCAACGACCTGACGCGCAGGGATACTACGGCCAGTTCGGCGGCGCTTATATTCCGGAAATGCTTCATCGCAATGTGGAAGAATTGAAAGGCCGGTACCTTGAGATAATGAATGAAGCATCCTTTCAAAAGGAATTCAATAGCCTGCTTCACGATTATGTAGGAAGACCTACTCCCCTGTATTTCGCAGAACGATTAAGCAAAGAATTTAATACCCAGATCTATTTAAAAAGGGAAGACCTCTGTCATACGGGGGCACATAAGATCAATAATACAGTTGGTCAGATATTACTGGCACAAAGATTAGGCAAGAAAAGAATTATTGCAGAAACAGGTGCCGGACAACACGGAGTGGCCACTGCCACCGTTTGTGCTTTGAAAGGAGTAAAGTGCATAGTGTATATGGGTGAGGTGGATATTGAAAGGCAGGCTCCCAATGTGGCAAGAATGAAAATGCTTGGAGCTACTGTTATTCCCGCTACCAGTGGAAGCAGAACTTTAAAGGATGCTACCAATGAGGCTATCAGGGACTGGATCAATAATCCCAATGATACTCATTATATCATTGGAAGTGTGGTGGGTCCTCATCCCTATCCGGATATGGTAGCCAGGCTGCAAAGTGTGATCAGTAAAGAAATGCGGTTACAATTAAAAGATAAAACAGGTCAGGAGTTACCCAGTGCAGTAATGGCTTGTGTGGGAGGAGGAAGTAATGCTGCAGGCGCTTTCTATCATTTCCTTGATGAACCAACAGTTCAACTCGTGGCGGTGGAAGCAGCTGGTCATGGACTCACCAGTGGATTTAGCGCAGCCACTACCGCTTTGGGAAAGCCAGGAGTATTGCATGGAAGCAAAAGTCTTGTTATGCAGACAGATGATGGACAGGTCGTTGAACCGCACAGTATTTCTGCCGGTCTGGATTATCCGGGTATCGGCCCGCTTCATGCCCATCTTTTTAAAAGCGGTAGAGGTTTGTTCCTGAGTGCTACTGATGAGGAGGCATTAACGGCAGCTTTTCAACTGGCCAAACTGGAAGGTATCATTCCAGCCCTGGAATCTTCTCATGCACTGGCCGCATTGGGACAAATGAAGTTCCGATCAGATGAGAAGGTAGTACTTTGCCTTAGCGGAAGAGGAGAAAAGGACCTGGCCGCCTATATGAAAAAAATGAATGATGAATAAGCTGATCGTTTTCTTCGGTTTTTTGATAGCCATTGGCTGCAATCGGAAACCATTTGTTGAACACAAGGTTGATTTTGAGAAAGTAGCAACAAATTGCAGTGAACAACAATCCTATTTCAGGATGAGCTCCAATTTTGGAGGGGAGCGTTTTGAATTTGAAAAATGCCTGGGTGCCGATTTTAAAAAAGATCAGGTAACCTCATCAAGGCAGGGCGATACTGTACTTGTCAAATTTCCCCAGCCTGCAGCAGGCGGTAATGTGGTATATCATATTACCCTGGATATTGACAGCTACCCCGAGTATAATTATGTTACTATTGGTGAGGATACTTATCAGATCGCTCATTCAAAGAATTAAACTGAATTATTCATGAGCAGGATAAAGAATTTATTTGCAAAGAAGAAAGAGAAGGTGTTGAATATTTATTGTACTGCGGGGTATCCACACCTGGATAGTACACGAAGGATCATGAAGGCGCTAAAAGATAATGGAGCGGATCTTATAGAACTGGGCATGCCTTATAGTGATCCACTTGCAGATGGGCCCGTCATCCAGCATAGCAGTACCATTGCTCTTGCCAATGGGATGACGTTGCAAAAATTATTTGCGCAGTTGAAGGGGATCAGGGATGCAAAACATGAATTGGGTATTGGGGAGATTCCGGTAATACTGATGGGATATATGAATCCGGTATTACAATATGGATTTGAAAAATTCTGTCGCGATGCAGCTGAGGTGGGTGTTGATGGTCTCATATTGCCTGATCTTCCGGAGTACGAATTTGAAACAGAATATGGCCCCATTATCAGGCAGTACGGACTTGATTTTACATTCCTGGTAACACCAGAAACTTCTGAGGAGCGAATAAAAAAACTGGATAAGTTAAGCACTGGATTCTTATATGCCGTTTCTTCTTCTTCTACAACGGGAAGTGATAAGAATATGGTGGTGGTAAGGCAATACCTTAAACGCCTGAAAAATATGAATTTGAAAAATCCGGTGTTGGTGGGTTTTGGCATCAGGGACAGGCAAAGCTTTGAGGAAGCTTGTGAGCAGGCTAATGGAGCTATTATTGGGACCGCCTTTATAAAGGCGCTGGAAAACAGCTCTGACGAGGAAGTTTCTGTTAAACAATTCCTTAAGGTTGTTACCGGGTGATTTCCCTTTTTTCCCTCTCCCAAAAGAAATTATCTTTACAGCTCTAAAGATTTATAGGTATGAGCCTGAAAAGCCGTTTACTTCTTTTATTGCTGTTTCCCTTTTTTGCAGTTGCGCAGGACAGGCTTACCCTCACAGGTAAGGTTACCGGCTTAAAGGAGGGGGCCAAAGTATTATTGATGGATGTAAACAGGCCTGCGGACACGCTTGGTATAGGGATTGTCAAAAAAGGCGTATTTGTTATCAAAGCTGAGTTAAAAGAACCTACACTATCAAGCCTGGTGCTTACGCCTGTTAAAAATGTGATGGTATTCCTGGATAATAAGGCGGTAAAGGTCAATGGAGATCTGGCAAAAACTGATAAGATCACGGTAACCGGATCATCCACTCATAAAGATTTTACAGAGTTTCAGAATCAGTTCAATCCTCTTTTTGAAAAGGTGGTAAAGATCAACCAGCGTATGCAGATGCCTTATGCAGAGAATACTGAAGAACTTTATGCTTCCTCCAGGAAATTACAGGATACTATTCAGGAAGCAATTGAGTTATTCCTCACAAAACATGCTTCATCAGTGGTTAGCGCCTTCCTGCTGGCAGCAACCATTAATCTAAGAGATGATGTGTTGCTGACAGAAAAAAGATTGAACCAGATAGCTCCTGCTGCAATCCAGAATCTGTATGGAAATTATGTGAAGCAGGTGATTGATCAGCAGAAACCTACTGCGGTTGGCGTTGTTGCGCAGGATTTTGTGCAGTCAGATACTTCCGGAACTCCCGTATCGCTTTCTTCTTTCAGAGGAAAATATGTTTTGCTTGATTTCTGGGCAAGCTGGTGCGGACCGTGCAGACAGGAAAATCCCAATGTTGTAAATACCTATAATAAATTCAAGGAAAAGAATTTCACCGTACTTGGTGTTTCTCTTGATCGGCCTGGTCAGAAAGAAAAATGGCTGCAGGCCATTCATATGGATGGTTTAACATGGACACATGTAAGTGATCTCCAGTTTTGGCAGAATGCGGTGGCCCAGCAATATCATATTGAAAGTATTCCTCAAAACTTTTTGATCGGGCCAGATGGAAAAATTGTAGCCAAGAATCTTCGCGGAGCCGCGCTGGAAGCGAAGCTCTGCGAAGTCCTCGGATGTAATTAATTGATGTCTTTTCCGTCTTTCAACTTCTGGATCATTGTCTCCACACCATTTTTCTGGGCAGCAGGAGAAAGTGGTAATGCCTGGGTGAGGTACTTTAAGGCATTTTTATAATCCCCATTGGCAGAATATCCTCGCGCTAAACCAACCAGCGTTGTGAATTGATTGGGATATTTTTTAAAATTGCCCTGGAATACTTCCATTGCTTCCTTTGCCTTTTTCTGAGTCACAAGGGTACGTGCATACTGGTGTACCTCATTCATCGTGGCAAAGGCAAGAGATCTCTTCATTATGGCATCGGCATCTGCCTGGCGATTCAATTTCTCCAGTAACTGAGCTCTGGTACTCCAGGCCGCGAAGCTTTTATCGCCACCAAAATTGGTGCTCGTAGCAGAATCTGACCATTCCAGTGCCTGATCCAGGTTTGTATTATTTACCAGGCACCATTGTGCCGCCTGGTTCCAGCTTTCCCAGAAAAAGCCTTCTTTATTTCTCAATTCCCGGCGGAATGATTCTACCTGGTCTTTGAAATAATCTGTCTCAACCTTAAAGGGAAAACAAAGTTTTTCCCATTGCAGGGCTACTGTGGCGCTGTTAGCTGTTTCATCCGTGAATTCATATTTCAGCCATTCAACGCTTTTATCGAGAGCAACAGGTTTTACTTTTACCCGCAACACATCTTCTTTATCATCATAGAAAAAACTTCCCCAGGAGGTTGAGTTCCTTGAAAAAATGAGGGTGCTTTCATTAGGGTCGTAAGCTATAAAGAAACCATAGCGACCAGCAGGCAGGGCCTGGCCGTTTATCTTAACATCAGAAGTAAATTCAATTGTAGTATTCTCATTTGAACCTGCACGCCAGGGGGCAGCTTTGGAACTTCCAAATCCCTGGTCTGTGTACCCTACTGGTACCAGTTGACCCCAGATCTTGCCTTCACGGCCTTTTACACCAGGGCGATCATAATGGATGGTCACATCTGTCAGTCCAATTCTTTCGCCAACGGAAGCTTTTTTGTTACCTCCACTGGGTGCTACAGTTAACGGGATCTGCGCATGGGAAACAATGGCCCAGCAGCATACAGCAAAGACAAATGATAGCATTTTCTTCATAAATAATCAGTTTTGCAGAAAGCTATTAATAAATACGTGAACGGCTCCCGGATTATTACCAGCGATGGGTAAACGGGATGAGGTGTAGTGTAAAGGGATATGAGGTGCCGGATTTTTACACCAGCTTATGCTCATAGGCGTATTTTACCAGTCCTATAACGCTGTTTGTACTGGTTTTCCTGAAAATATTCTTGCGATGGGTTTCCACGGTACGTTCACTAATGAAGAGTGTTTCAGCGATCTGCCGGTTATTATATTCTTTTTCGATCAGGCGGATGATCTCAACTTCCCTGTCGGTGAGGTGGGCATCCTCATTCTGTTTCCTCCGCGTACTGGTGCGTTTCAGTTCCTCGATCACATCCTCGCTGAAATAAACGTTTCCCCCAGCAATTTTTTCAATTGCTTTTATCAATTCCTGCTTACCGATATTCTTGAGAACATACCCGGAAATATCTGCATCATTGATCATTTCATTGATCACGTCTCCTTCGCTGCTCATAGATAGGGCGAGAATTTTTATAGCCGGGAAACTTTCTCTTACTTTTTTTGCCAGCGTACTGCCATTGAGGCCGGGCATCATTACATCTGTAAGCAATACATCAACTGGATGTTCTCCAAGTTTCTCAATCACCTCCCGTGGATCAGTAGTAGCGAAGGCAAACTGGAATGTATCGTGTCCTTTTAGCAAGGAAATCAGCCCATCAATTACGATCCTGTGATCATCTACGAGCGCCAATGTTATCTTTTCATGTTTCATAACCTGCAATTTGTTCTAATTGTTATCAATCCGGGCAGCATCCAGTTTTCAAACCAGACATGAGTCAACTGTTTCAATGAATTGAAACATTAACAGAACCAATACAGCAGGTGTTTGCCAAGTCAGTTAGCCTGTTCCAGAGGAACATTAAGGGCTATAAGCGTGCCCCTGCCCGGGGAGGAATCAAAATCCACCATACCTTTCAGGTATTCAATCCGGGTTATTATATTCTTAAGGCCAATTCCTTCAAACTTGTCTTTATCGCCTATGTCAAATCCCTTGCCATTGTCTTCAATAGTGGCACTAATCCCCTCTTTATCTTTTAATACTGAAATATCCAGGCGGCTGGCATCGGCATGTTTGATCACATTGTTCACGCATTCCTGGATAACACGGTAAAGTACAATCTCCAGGTTTGAGTCCATCCGGTCGTCCAACCCTTCAGTATAAACTCTAACTTTTAACGAGCTATTTTCAATCTTATCTACAAAATCTTTGATGGCAATTGCCAGGTTGTTTTTCAGAAGAGCATTCGGCATCATATTGTGTGATACGGTCCGGACTTCCCTGCAGCTTTCATCTACAAGGTTAATGATCTTTTCAAAGGATTCCTGTTGATCCTTATCAAGGAATTGAAAATCCGACTCAAAAGCGGATAAATTCATTTTGGCCACACTCATCATTTGCCCAACTCCGTCATGCAGGTCACGGGCAATTCTTTGTCTTTCTTTTTCTTCTGCTGCCAGCACTGCTTTTGTGGCAAGTTCCTGCTGTTTCATGATCTCCCGTTGAAATTTTGCCTTCTGTTTTAACCTGGCGCGTAACCAGGCAGAAAGAACGAGAAGTGTTATAAAAATAATTAACAGCACTATTCCTACCAGCAGGTAATTTTTCTTACTTATCTGTACCTTTTGAAAATTTATCTGTTGCTCTTTCTTTTCAGTTTCGTAGGCTGTCTCCATTTCGGCCATATGGGCCTCACTGTTAGTCCTGGCAAAGCTGTCCTTTGCCTTCATGGCATTCTGCAGGGAAGTATAAGCAGAGTCATCCTGTCCTGATTCCTTATAAGCGGTGGAGAGCTGCATCAGGGCTTTTATAGTTCCCTGAGCAAATCCGGATTCACTGGCCAGCTCCACGCTACGCTGCAAATAGGGGATAGCCGCTCCATATTTCTTTTGTTCTATAAATACATCTCCCAGGTTTGCATAGCTATCGCTCATCTGCTTTTTGTTCTTAAAGGCTGAATCAATATGCAGTGTCCGTGTGAAATAATAGTATGCTTTTGTATAATCAGGAGGATTGCCATACAGGTAGCAGTTTCCCATATTGTCGTAGAACAGTGCCTTGGCAAATTCATTATTGGTTTTATCTGCCAGCGCTATTCCTTTCAGATCAAGCTCAAATGCCTCTTTGATCTTCCCTTCCATACCATAAATATTGGCGAGAGTATGCATGGCAGAAATATGCATGGCGGGGTCATCATTTTTTTCAAGAATGGCAACCGCATTGCCTACATGTTTTTCCGCAAGCAGTAGCTTCTCCTGTGTCTGGTACACCATGCCGATATGAATATCAGAGGAAGCAATACCTTTCTCATTTTTTGCGAGTTCCCAAAGTCTTACTGCCTTAAAATGATTCAGGAGGGCATCTGTGTGTTGCCCGAGCTGCCACAGAGAAGTTCCGATCCCATTCAGTGCAGCTGCAGTTATTGTATCATTTTTATTTTGAGATAATGCAATTGCCTGGTTAAAGTATTTGATGGCGAGATTATAGCTCCCTTTTACTATCATTGTGCGGCCAAGCGCCAGCAAAGCGATCTGTTTATCATATTCTTTACCGGAAATAATTGCCAGTTCTGAGGCCTTCCTGGCAAAATACAACGCTGTATCTCCATCGATATTACGGGTAATATAAGAGAGATCCCTATAGAGTTCAACTTGCCGTGTACCAGTAGCTTTCTCAGCCTCCCGGTGCATGGAATCAATCTCTCTGGTTTGTGCCGAAAGGAACAATGGCACAAGAAAAGAAGCTATGTGTATTGCAACTATTGTTCTCATCGCAGCAATAATCATCCTTGGCTATCACAAAATAGCCATTTGCTCTTGGTGTTGTAAAACGCAGGTTAAAGCTTTGAAGGGAGGTTACAATCCTAATACATCTTTCATATTAAAGATACCCTTTTTATCCTTTAAAAATTCAGCGGCCAAAACTGCGCCAGAGGCAAACCCTTTGCGATTATGGGCCGTATGAATTATTTCGATGTCATCGATAGAGGATGAATACTTTACAGAATGAGTTCCCGCGGCGGGGTCAATCCTCCTGCTGATAATCACCAGGTCTGCCGGGTCTTTACTTTCGTTATTCACCCACTGACCTTTTCTCTTAATTTCAGTCAATACCTGGTCAGCCAGGGAAATGGCAGTTCCGCTGGGTGCATCTCTTTTCTCTGTGTGGTGGATCTCCTCAATTTGAATATCATAGGAAGGGTGGCTGTCCATGAGGGAGGCCAGTTTTTTGTTGATCTCAAAAAAGATATTGACACCAATACTGTAATTACTTGAATACAAAAAGGCGCCGTTCTTTTCTTTGCAATACTTGACTATTTCACTTAGACGATCTGTCCAGCCGGTAGATCCGCTGACAATGGGGATTCCAAATTCCAGCGCTTTCCGAACATTATCGTAAGCACTATGTGGATTGGTAAATTCGATGGCCACATCGGCTTTCGAAATATTTTCCTTTGAAAAATCGTCCGTATTGTTCTCGTCTATTTTAAGGACCACTTCATGTCCTTTTCCAATAGCTATTTCCTCTATTGCCTTTCCCATTTTACCATAGCCCAGTAACGCAATGCGCATGATCAGTTATTTGATGTTGCAATATGTAACATTCATGCGGGACTTTCAACATTTCCCAATAAAACTTTTTCATTAACAGGATTCAGAAACGGGAGGGGAGTAGCGTTTTTTTCTTATTGGTGCCAATATTTAACACCAGGCTCACACCATTGGTACCTGCCATGGCGCTGTGGCCGGGTTTGAACTGAAGGCTAAGATCCGGGCTTACATCAAATGCCTTAAGATGGGCATCTACAGCAGCATCTACAACATTAAGACCCCATGCCAGTAAAAAGATCAGCACAGAATAATCGATATCCCTACGGAATTCATCCCTGTAAAATCGTAAGGATTCTTCGCTGAGTGGCTGTAATTCGGTTTTGATTTTAGGGAACAGCGCAGAATCAGCAGCAGACCGGTTCACCCGCATATTGTATTTGACCTTATAAGCAAAACGGGTATCCTTATAATTGGAATAATTATAAAAGAAAACATAGCCTGTTGTACCAATGATTCCATACCATATGGGTAATTTCCAGTATTTCCTGTTGTAAATCTGTCCCCATCCAGGGATTATTGCTGAACGCAGGGCTGCTTTTTTGGGATCATAAACCCGTACCTTTTTTACTTTTTCACCTTTTGCACTTGAATCAATGATCTCTGTAACTGTTTTGGAAGAATCGGTTGACATAAGGACTTCCTTCTCCTTGTGTTGGGCAGAAAGGGAAAGGGAAAACAAAAGAATTGAAAAGATAAACAGGCTCTTTCTCATCGTAATTTCCTTGATCTTGAATTAACGCTTAATCCGCGTTCACATTCATTTCTTTCAGGAGTTTGGTCAGTTCGTCATTGGAATAATAATCAATAATAATCTGGCCACTTCCATTGCGGGCATGCCTGAGTTTGACACGCGTGCTGAAATGAGAAGCTAAGTTATCTTCAATTTTCTGGTATGCTGGTGGGAGAGAGCTTTTTGAAATTTTTTTAACAGCGCCTGACTCTTTGTACATTGTCCTTACCAAAGATTCTGTCTGCCGTACAGACAATCCTTTTTCTCTTATTTCCTTAAAAATGTAGAGTTGCCTGTCAACCGTATCAACATTGATCAATGCACGAGCATGACCCATGCTTAAGTCGTTATTACGCACTGCCAGCTGAATATCCGGAGGAAGTTTTAACAATCGAATGAAATTGGCTACTGTACTGCGGTCTTTACCCATTCTTTCAGCAACCATTTCCTGTGTATAATCCAGTTCATCCATCATTCGCTTATAACTGAGAGAAACTTCTATTGCATTGAGGTCCTCACGCTGAAGATTTTCCAGCAAAGCCAGCTCAAGCAATTCGGTATCATTTGCCTGGCGGATATAGGCAGGGATATCTTTCAGGTTGGCCATTCTGGCGGCACGCCAGCGACGCTCTCCGGCGATCAGCCTGTATTTTCCTGAAGGTAATTTGGAGACAGTAACTGGTTGAATGATATCATGCAGGCGAATGGATTCTGCCAGTTCCTTCATCGCCGTTTCTTCAAAATCATGCCTCGGCTGTTTCGGATTGGTTTCAATCTCATCAATTGGTATCCGGTTAATGCCCGTTGCTGTTTCCACAACGGCTGGTTTAAGTTGTCCGGTTCCTGTCTTAAGGTCACTATCGATACTCTGCAAAAGTGAACGAATTCCTTTTCCTAAAGCTTCCTTATTATTCTGTTTTGGGGTAGTCATAAATGGCTTTGAAATGCAATGGTCTTATAATTGCATGATCCTTTCTTCCTGGCTGATCTTTGTCATATTATTCTTCTGAAGGATCTCTTTGGCCAGGTTGAGATAGTTAACAGATCCTTTACTGGTGGCATCATACAATATCACAGGTTTGCCAACGCTTGGGGCTTCACTCAGGCGTGCATTGCGATGAACAATAGTGCTAAATACCATATCTTCAAAATGCCTGCGCACTTCACTCACCACCTGGTTACATAAACGAAGACGTCCGTCATACATGGTCATTAAAATTCCTTCAATAACCAATTCAGTATTCAGGCGACTTTGAACTATCTTGATAGTATTCAAAAGTTTTCCCAACCCTTCCAATGCGAAGAATTCACATTGTACGGGCACCACTACAGAATCAGAAGCGGTAAGGGCATTTACAGTGATCAGACCGAGAGAAGGTGAGCAATCGATAATAATAAAATCATATTCATCTCTCACAGGTTCAATCAGGTTCTTCAACACCATTTCCCGGTTGGGGTAGTTGATCATTTCAATTTCTGCACCTACAAGGTCAATATGGGAAGGTAAAAGATCCAGATAAGGTATATCGCTTTTCAAAATTACTTCCCGGGCTTTTGCTTCATTCACCATGCAATCATAAAGGCTCTTGGTAACATTATGGAGGTCAAAACCCACACCAGTTGTGCTATTAGCCTGGGGATCTGCATCTACAAGCAGGGTCTTGTATTCCAGGACCGCAAAACTCGCTGCCAGGTTAATGGCAGTTGTGGTCTTACCCACTCCTCCCTTTTGATTTGCTACACCAATTATTCTTCCCACCCTGAACTATTTTGGTTAAATGGTAAAATTGCCCCGTGTTGCCAAGACCGCAAAATATAGTTTTGCCCAAATTTGACCATAAAATCACAAAAATAAGTCTTACTCAAACCGGTTTCCCGGTATATCCCCTTTAATTTTGCAATTCCTTATGCGTAATTCTCCTTTTTGGTGGGTATTGATCGGATTTATGGTATTGCTGGACTTCTATGTCTTCCAGGCCATCAGGGTGGTAGCCCAGCCTGCTGGTGCCAAAACAAAGACCATTATTTATTTTTCTTACTGGATACTTTCCTGTCTGGCGGTAATTATTTTGATCATTTTACCTTATTTGCATTTTGAGCATCAGTCAAAATTGCTACGCACTACCATTTTTGCAATCATTGCAGGCCTGTTCTTTGCCAAAGTCATTGCATCCATTTTCTTTTTGATAGACGATATCCGGAGAGGTGTTCAATGGGTAGCTGGAAAATTGTTTTTTTCCAATACAGAAGGGGAAGCCATGCAAAAAGGCAGCCGCATTTCAAGGTCAGCATTCCTGAGCTGGGTAGGATTAATTGCAGGCGGTGGGTTATTTGGTTCCCTTATCTATGGCTTTGGAAACAAATACAGGTACCAGCTAAAAAAGATACCACTTGCTTTCTCCAATTTGCCAGCAGCTTTCAAAGGCCTGAAAATTATTCATATCTCTGATATCCATTCCGGCAGTTTCACGGATAAACAGGCTGTATTGAAAGGTATAGACAAAGTCATGAAGGAGAAGGCGGACCTGATTTTGTTTACCGGCGATCTGGTAAATAATACAGCAGACGAAATGGCGGATTATATGGATGTGTTCAATAAACTGAATGCACCGATGGGTGTTTATTCCACGCTGGGTAATCATGATTATGGAGATTATGTACACTGGGAAAGCCCTGATGCCAAGAAAGCTAACCTGGACCGGGTGAAAGCGATCCATGGTCAACTCGGCTGGAAATTGCTGGTGAATGAGCATGTGGTTCTTGAAAAAGGAGGAGAGAAAATAGCCGTGATCGGCATCGAAAACTGGAGTGCCAAATCGAGTTTTCCCAAATATGGTGATATGAAAAAAGCTTATGAGGGAACCAGCGAATATCCTTTCAAAATATTAATGAGCCATGACCCTTCCCACTGGGATGCAGAGGTAAGGCCAAAATACCCGGATGTAGACCTAATGCTGGCTGGCCACACCCATGGCATGCAATTCGGCGTGGAAATCCCTGGTTTCAAATGGAGCCCGGTCCAATATGTTTACCGGCAATGGGCAGGACTCTATGAGCAGGCCAGTCAAAAGCTTTATGTGAACCGTGGATATGGGTTTATCGGGTACCCGGGACGCGTTGGCATTCTACCTGAAATCACTGTAATAGAATTGACATAATTTCCTAATAATTATTCCGTTATTAAACCCTTGGTAAGCCTAAAGGTCTCAATTCCGTTCAAAACCACGAACTTCCGTATGTTGCGCCTGAAATGCATGATACCTTGGATTGCGATCCTGTCAGCACTGACGGGTTTCAGCCAAACCAGAGCAATTGATACTATTCCACAGGTAGGCATTGAAAGCCTGGCCGTAGATACTTCATTGGACTATGAGGATATGATGAATGACCTGGGTGATTTCCTTGATTCCCTGCTTGCTCCCCGCAGCTATTTGCTGATCAGCGCTTCTGCATCCAGGGGCTATTTTAACTATAAGAACAAAGCAGGTACTAAAATCGAAACAAAAGCGCAAATGATATTTTCGCCAGTAATCGGATATTATCATAAATCTGGCCCGGGATTAACAATTTCCAGTAACGGTACCAATACAGACAAGGGATTACCCCTGTACCAGTATATCATCACGCCGTCCTTTGATTTTATTAAAAGCCGTAAATGGGTGGGCGGTATTTCCTATTCCCGTTATATCGATAAGGACTCGCTAGAATTCTATCTGACTCCGCTTCAAAACGAATTAAACGCATATTTTCTTTACAGAAAATCATGGCTGCAACCCGGAGTTTCCTTTGCCTATGGATGGGGAAGCAGTGAGGATGTAAAAAAGAATGAGCGATATATCAAGTTACTTCGGCTACGGCGAAAAGTTCCAATCATTGTCACAACAAATACGCAGGAATCAATTTCTGATTTTTCCATAAACGCATCATTACGACATACTTTTTATTGGCTTGCTCTTTCAAAGCATAATGATTATATCAAGTTTACTCCCATGCTTGTACTTTCCACAGGAACCCAGAAGTATGGATTTAATCAGACAACATCCGTCGCTTCCCAAAATGTAATTCAAATAGCAAGCATTGATGGTATTCGAAAAAATGAAAATCTGGATAATACAACCAAATTTCAACCTCTTTCATTGACATTATACCTGCGTCCCGAATATAATATTGGTAAATTCTTTATACAACCTCAACTTCTCCTGGATTACTATTTTCCCGGTACTGACAACAAATTTACTGCTGTTGCATCCCTGAATGCAGGATTTATGTTCTAGCACGTTGCATCCTGTTTCTACCTTAAGACAACTTTCACAATCATTATGCAATAAGCTATTGCAACAATTTGTTTTATAAAACTTAAAGCTCTTCGTCGTTAATGCAAATTAACAGCTATTGAAGGTCACTGGCATTATACTTGAACTTTTTTCTTATCACTAATAACTAATGGCTACACCTATAGTCATTACCTGTTAAGGATAGTTCATTTATTAACAATTAAAAATTTTCTGATGAAAGCTAAATTCCTGCTTCCGCTGTTCGCAGCATTGTTCTTTTCACAGGCATTGATGGCCCAGTTCCATATTGGAGTGAAGACCGGTGCCAATATCACCAAAGTGGATGGACAGCCTTATAAGAACCAGTTCCGCTATGGTTATCATATTGGTGGTTTTGCTGAAATTGGTCTGGGTGAGAAATTGATGTTGCAGCCTGAAGTTCTCTGGAACCAGGTGAGCACTTCCCTGGACAGCAATTACAGAAACGTGTACAAGGATGTATTTTTTTCTGATCAGTCTAAAGTAAGGTTAGGGTACCTCTCCATTCCCATTCTTCTTGATTATAAACTGATCGGTAATTTCCTCATGCTGCAGGCAGGACCTCAAGTCGGCATATTGATCGACAAGAACAAGGGTCTGGTTAAAAATGGAGTTGATGCTTTTTCCCATGGTGATTTTTCTATGGTTGGGGGCGTACAGGTAAAGCTTAGCTCAATCCGGCTCAGTGGCAGGTACGTGGTAGGTTTGAGTAATATCAACGATCTGGACAATAGCGACAAATGGAAAAACCAGGGCTTTCAGGTATCCCTGGGGCTTGCATTATAAAATATTCATAACGACGGGTTCAGATACAGCCCCTCTTTGCTTCTGCGGGAGGGGTTTTTTTTATGGATTCAAGAGCTTTAACAAGTTGGAATGGCCAGGCAGGTTCAGAGGTGATTTTTGAACTCATAAACCACGGAAACTCCCCAATTTACCCTTTTGACAGTCAAATTGCCCCGGCATGAATGTTGAACCTTATGCTGTGCCACCTATTTTTGCAGTTCCGGCCAGCCCGGGATGACAGTTTGTCTAAAGATTTTGTATGAGTTTTGAAAAGTATAGATTAGGCCCCGAAGATGAAATGGACTTTTTGCCGATTATTCCACTGAATGAGAGTGAGCAGGAAGACACTAATGGTATTGAAATTCCCACTGAAATAGCCCTTCTGCCTTTACGGAACACCGTATTGTTTCCGGGTGTTGTTTTGCCAATTACCGTAGGACGGGACAAGAGCATAAAAGCAGTTACTGACGCTTATAAAGCTGATAAGCTGATAGGAGTGGTAGCTCAAAAAGACAGTTCGGTTGAAGATCCTGAAGTAAAAGACCTGGAACAGGTTGGCACAGTAGCTAAAATTGTAAAACAGATCAAGATGCCTGATGGAGGCACCACCATTATCATCCAGGGAAAAAACAGGATCAATATTGATTCAATTATAACAGAAGATCCATATTTCAAGGCAAAGATCAGTCGCCTGGAAGAAGAAGAAGCTCCCGTTGAGAGCGATTTTGATGCGTATGTAGCCAATATCAAGGACCTGGCTACCGAGATCATCCAGCTTTCTCCCAATATTCCAACGGAAGCGTCCATTATTCTGAAGAATATAGAGAACCCTTCTTTTCTTATTCATTTTATATCCAGCAATCTTAATACTGATATTAAAGAAAAACAGAAGCTGCTTGAACTTAATAATATCAGGCAACGGGCTGATCTTCTAATGCAGCTATTGCAAAAAGAATTGCAGTTTGCCCAATTAAAGAATAAAGTAACTACAAAGACAAGGACGGAATTGGATAAACAGCAAAAAGAATATTTCCTTCAGCAGCAGTTAAAAAGCATCAAGGAAGAACTGGGTGGTGATACCAATCTTCAGGAAATAAAACAGATGCAAAAAAAAGCGGAGACAAAGAAATGGCCCGCGGCAGCCAGAGAGCTGTTCAAGAAAGGAATTGAGAAGCTGGAAAGAATGCATCCAACCACTCCTGATTATTCAGTAGTTTATAATCATCTTGATCTGATGCTGGATCTGCCCTGGGAAGATTACACGGCTGATCAGTATGACCTTAAAAAATCCAGGAAGACACTGGACATTGATCATTTTGGAATGCAAAAGATCAAGGAAAGGATATTGGAATACCTGGCTGTACTGAAATTGAAAGGTGATATGAAAAGCCCAATTCTTTGCTTTGTGGGTCCTCCGGGAATTGGTAAAACATCTCTTGGAAGAAGTATTGCAAGCGCAATAGGAAGGAAATATGTGCGGCTGAGCCTTGGAGGTTTGCATGATGAAAGTGAGATAAGAGGCCACAGAAAAACCTATATCGGTGCCATGCCTGGCCGTATTCTTCAATCCCTGAGGAAAGTAAAATCATCCAACCCGGTAATGATCCTGGATGAAATTGATAAGGTAGGAAATGATTTCAGAGGTGATCCAAGCAGTGCACTACTGGAAGTGCTGGACCCGGAACAAAATCATACTTTCTATGATAATTATCTGGAACTGGAATATGATCTTAGTAAAGTATTATTTATAGCTACGGCGAATAACATTCAGAATATACAACCAGCGCTGCGCGACAGGCTGGAGGTAATTGAATTAAGCGGATATGCAGTTGAAGAAAAGGTAGAAATAGCCAGGCAGCACCTGTTACCACGTCAGAAAGAATTGCATGGATTAAAGAGCAGCAATTTCAAGATGAATGATAAGGTGCTGGAAAGGATCATACAGGATTACACCCGTGAAAGCGGTGTGCGTGAACTGGATCGTCAGATAGCTTCAGTGATGCGTTTCCAGGCAAAAGAACTGGCATTTAAAGGGAAACTGAAAGCGACTGTCACTGTAGATGATATCGAAAAAATTCTCGGCAAGCCAAGGTACAGCAATGAAATTTACAAGACAGCTAATATGCCAGGCGTTGCGGTGGGACTGGCATGGACTTATGTAGGAGGTGATATCCTATTCATAGAGACCAGCCTGAGTGATGGGAAAGGAGAATTAAAATTGACCGGTAATCTTGGTAATGTGATGAAAGAAAGTGCTACTACCGCATTGACCTATCTTCAATCCAATGCCAATAAATACCCAATCGACAGGACCTTATTTGAAAAAAAGAATATTCATATTCATGTTCCGGAAGGAGCAGTTCCAAAAGACGGTCCAAGTGCGGGAATTACCATGATGACGGCCATTGCTTCTGCTCTCACGGGAAAGAAGGTAAAGCCATTCCTTGCAATGACAGGGGAGATCACCCTGCGTGGCCAGGTCTTGCCCGTAGGGGGCATCAAGGAAAAAGTGCTGGCTGCCAAACGCGCTGGACTCCGGGAGATCATCCTTTGCTGGCAAAATGAAAAGGATGTGCTGGAGATTGATTCCGATTTTATCAAGGGTATCAACTTCCATTATGTGAAAGTAATGAACCAGGTACTTGAGTTGGCCCTCGTCTGATCGTAATGTCGCGCTCCATGCTATCTTCGCAAAGTGCGCCTCGGCATTCTTATAACATTTGTGCTATATGCTTCCTTTCTGAAAGCCCAGACCCTGGGAGGAAATTCCGTTTTTAATTTTCTGAAGCTACCTGCAACACCCCAGCTTACGGCGCTTGGAGGGATCAATACTTCGCATATTTCCAATGATGTGGGATTATCCTTCAATAATCCTGCCTTACTCAGACCATCCATGCATACCCAGCTGAATGCTGTATTTAACGGACTATACAACGGGATATCTGCCTATCATTTGTCATTGGGTTATCATCATGAGAAGCTGAATACAAATTTTGGCTGGGGGATACACTTTATCAATTATGGCAGTATCCAGGAAACTGATGCTTCCGGAAATGTCTATGGCAGCCTTCATCCTACGGATTGGGTAATGCAAATAAGTGCTTCCCGCTCTTACATGGAAAAATGGAATTATGGGGCCACGCTCAAATTTGTAAGCTCCAATTATGGGCAATTCCGGTCAAATGGAATTGCTGTGGATGTTGGACTGCTCTATCATGATACAGCTGCTTTATTCTCGGCCTCCATCCTGGTAAAGAATATGGGTACCCAATTAAAGACCTATGAGGGTACTGATCCTGATGATCTTCCTTTTGATCTGCAACTTGGGGTCAGTAAACGTTTGGAGAATTCTCCTTTTGGATTTTCGCTGACGGCTCACCATCTTCACCAGTTCGATATCCGGTATAACGATACTGATTTCAATGATGTAAATGGATTCCCTAATGGAAGCGATAAGAAATTTACTTTTGATAAACTGTTCCGCCATGTGGTAATAGCCGCCAATGTTTACCTTGCAGATAAGGTGGAATTAACTGCTGGATATAATTATTTGCGCCGCAAGGAACTGAATATCGGCAATACCGGTAATGGCTTGAATGGGTTTTCCATGGGAGCCGCGTTAATGCTTCCCAAATTGCAGGTCCGCATAGCCCGGTCGCAATACCAGCGCAATACGGCTTATACACAATTTGGACTGTCGCTGGCACTTAATCAATATATGGGATTGGGTAAATTTGGCAAAAAGATTGGATGGTAAACCAGCCCGTTAATTTGCTGGTATAATAATTGAATTTATTTAGATACTTAGAAACGATGATTTCCAGATTGCTTGTTATAGGACTCCTGGGCAGCCTGATGCTGAATTGTTCCCCTTCAAAGAAATCGGGCAATAAGCCTGTTGTTACAGAGATCGGTAATGCACAGGTAACTTCAGACAGTATTAATTACAATGAAGAAAAGTATTTAGTGAGCCAGTTGATCAATCCAAAGGATCTGCAGGGTAAATGGTTTGTTCTTACCATGCGACGTACACAGTTTATGCCTGCAGAGCCCCTGGATGGCGTTACGCTGAGTTTTGCAGATTCTTCATTTGCCGGCAAAGCTCCCTGCAATAGTATCGCAGGTGATTTTATTCTAAATGGAGCTAATACCAGTTTTTCCAATATTATCGCCACCAAAATGGCCTGTGATAAACTGGAGACAGAAAATGCTTTCCTGAAACTATTGGGAAATTCAGTTAAACTGATGGGTGTTGATGGAAGAAAGCTTATGCTCAAGGATAAGGATGGCAACACCATATTTGAATGCATAAAGGATAAAAGTTGATCATCGCAACAGGATGGTGGAATCTTTCAGCAGAGGCAATCCCGCATTAAAATACTTGTTCAGCACTACTCTGAAACTGTTAACAGGACTGATGCTATCGTAAAGCATGGAATAATCTCTATCAGAAAAATAATAAGCGTTCAGGTTCATAAAATGTTTTTCACGAATGGTAATGCCCCAGGCAGCATAGCGATTTCCATGATCTCCTTCAATGATCAAAACCAGCGGCCTTTGCCTTCCCTTTATCGCAGCTTTCCCTATTGAATCGATCAATTTGTTTGCGTAAAGGACCTGTTCAAGGTAAAGACTGTCGTGATTTTCATCTCTGAAGTCCTCCATTGAGGTTATACGAGGATTGCCATTCCTGTCAACATAGGCTGGCCTGCGAGGTAGCAGAAGATGACTGAGTACCAGTCTCGGTTTGGAAGAGGGTATATTTAGCGCTGTTAAAAATTGGCTGAAGTTCGATTGGTTCCTTTCAATATATTCTTTGTCGCCAGATTTTTTTTCACTATAGCCGGGCATCCTCACTACAAGGTTCCAAAGAATATCTCTTTGTATTCTTCCCCAAAGTGTTTCCAGCGAAAGGGCTCTTGCCTCATATTCCAGGAAAGGTCTGGACCCCTTGGCTTTATGGCTGCCTATATCAAATAATCCATAGTTGATGATCTCGTAACCCTGCTGTTCCAGTAATTTAGGCACGTAACTTCTGCCGATGGAAAGAGAGCCTTCCAGTAATGATCGTGCATCATTGTCGGTATTTTCCAACGGCCGGTTGAAATACTGCATGTTCAGTGTTGAGGCCATTGACATTACAGTAGAATTATAATTGCTTTTGGAATCATGGGAAATATAAAAGCCATCATTTTCAAGGGAAGAATCAAGTGCGCTGTTGTCGAACCCAAAATATTTCTTAAGAGCTTTGGAACTGGTATATTCATCAAACACGATAAAGAATATATCAGGCTGGGCCAAACCAGGTTTTAACTGTAATGCCAGCGGGGGATTTTTGATTGCCGGGTCATTTTTTCGGCCGGAAAGAACATAATATAGACATGTGCATATTTCCATGACCATTAATATCAGGAACAACAGGAAAAAGAATTGATGAGCCTTCACGGGAGGTGCCTTTCTTTTTAAAAGAATTGCCAGCAGGATCATGAACACCAGGATCAATACCAGGAGAAATTTATAAGATGTCAGGATGGAAGGAAGATGGATTCGCTGCATGAAATCATAGGCAGATCCAAAGAAGAAAAATATGATCAGAAAGGATATTGTAAATACTCCGGATTTAATCCTGTCCTTGAAAAGCCACCATCCGAAGAAAAACAGCATAATTGCCAGGAGGAGGTAATAATGGAGGTATTTGGCAACAAATGGAACTGGGATCAGTCCGAAATAATTATTGTATGCATGAAGAATGAAGAAAACAGGAAGGAAAACAATGTACCAGGGAAAGGCGATTAGTTTCTTCATCCATGCAATAAACAAAGATTTTTTAACCTGGGGAAATTTCAACTTTGAGGTTACCAGAACAAACCGGTTGCTTAAGAACCCTAACTTCAGCAAAATCCCTTTATTCCCAGTATTTTTGATGCAGTATGGGCTTAACCAGTTTGTTTACCGAATACCGGGATCTTTTCAGACTTCAAAAGAGAATAGCTGGAATATTTCCTTCCTTTGGTCAGCAAAAGGAATGGATTGAGAAGCTGAGGCGGGTAGACAGGCATGTTAAGACTGCGCATAACCCCAGTCATATACTGGAATTCCTGGCCGCAGTATTTGCTTTGAAGCATGATGTGTCTGGTTGTATTGTGGAGGCGGGCGCCTTTAAGGGAGGTGGTACAGCCAAGATCAGCCTGGCAACAAAATATATCGACCGCCAATTGGTAGTATTTGATTCATTTGAAGGATTGCCAGAAAATACCGAGGAACATCGAAAAAGTGTACAGGGCCATTCCATAGAGGGTTGGTTTAAGGCCGGCAATTTCATTGGTTCGCTAGATGAGGTAACACAAAATGTAACCCGTTATGGAGACATTTCTGTTTGTACTTTTATTAAAGGCTGGTTTGAGGACACAATGCCATCGTTTAAGCAACCGGTAGCGCTTGCTTACCTGGATGTTGACCTGGCATCCAGCACCCGAACCTGTTTAAAGAATCTATATCCTTTAATAAGCCCAGGAGGAGCAATTTATTCCCAGGATGGTGATTTTCCACTGGTCATTGAAGTGTTTAAGGATGAGAAATTTTGGAAAGAAGAAGTAGGGTGTAACGAAATGCCTGTTATAAATGGATTGGGCAAGAAGATTACAATAATAGAAAAAGACAGCTAAAGGCAGAAGCATGCAAAAGAAAGTTTATATAGGAATGAGTGCGGACCTTATCCATCCGGGACATTTGAATGTGATAAGTAAAGGAAGGGAATTGGGAGAGGTGATTGTTGGATTATTGACTGATCAGGCGATTGCTACCTATAAGCGTGTTCCTTATTTGAGCTTTGAACAAAGAAAGATCATTATGGAGAATATCGCTGGCGTTGGAAAGGTGGTTGCGCAGGAAACACTGGATTATTCCGCCAATCTTCGTCAATTGAAACCTGACTATGTTGTACACGGAGATGATTGGAAAACGGGTGTTCAACAGGCAACAAGAACCAAGGTGATTGAAACCCTGAAAGAATGGGGTGGACAATTGGTGGAAGTTCCTTATACGGAAGGCATCAGTTCAACCAGCCTGCAAAAAACAATGAAGGAGATTGGGGTTACTCCTGGAAATCGTCTCCAGCGTTTGAAAAGGATATTAGCGGTAAAGCCCTGTCTGAGGGCATTGGAAGCACATAATGGTCTCAGTGGGTTAATCGTGGAAAATACTTCTGTTATAGATGGCAACAATAAATACCAGGAATTTGATGCCATCTGGATCAGTAGTCTTACAGATTCAGTTGCCAAAGGGAAGCCTGATATTGAGGCAGTTGATATTACTTCCCGCCTTCATACTTTACATGATATTCTGGAAGTAACTACCAGGCCTGTGATCTTTGATGGTGATACCGGAGGAAAGATAGAGCATTTTGGTTACACCGTGCGCACACTGGAGCGGTTGGGCGTTTCAGCAATCATTATCGAAGATAAAACTGGACTGAAAAAGAATTCATTGCTGGATTCATCTTCTCAACATGAACAGGATAGCATTGAAGCTTTCTGTGAAAAGATCAAAGTGGGTCAAAGGCATCGTGTTACGGAGGATTTCATGATCATAGCCCGCATTGAAAGTTTGATACTCGGTAAATCCATGCAGGATGCCCTGGAAAGGGCAAAGGCCTATATAAAGGCAGGCGTTGATGGTATTATGATCCATAGTAAATCCGCTGACCCAATGGAAGTATTACAGTTTGCCGGGAAATATAAGTCGATTGAAAACAGGGTTCCATTGGTTGCCGTGCCCACCACCTATAATTCCATTCATTTTGAAGAGCTTTCAGCGGCAGGCTTCAATATAGTTGTTTACGCAAATCATTTGTTGCGGAGTGCATATCCTTCCATGATGTCAACTGCGAGGTCTATACTGGAAAACAAACGAAGCCTTGAAGCAGAACCAAAGCTGGAGCCTGTAAGTGGCCTGCTCACCCTAATTCCGGGGAATCTATGATCCAGCCGGCCAGCCTATATGATTTCTTTCAGAAAAATGGCGTTCGCTTTTATACTGGCGTGCCTGATTCATTATTGAAATCTTTTCTTACTTATGTGCAGGAGCAGGTCAGTGATCAGAAACATATCATAACTGCTAATGAGGGCCTGGCAATGGGGCTGGCCGCTGGCCATTATTTTGGCACAGGGTCAATTCCACTGGTGTATTTACAGAATTCAGGATTGGGTAATATCATCAATCCGCTTACGTCTCTGGCAGATAAAGAAATGTATGCAGTACCAATGATCCTATTGATTGGCTGGAGAGGAAGACCGGGCACAAAGGATGAACCTCAACACCTGAAAATGGGTAGGGTAACCCGCAATTTGCTGGAGGCTTTGGAAATTCCGGTATATGAATTGAATGAGGACGAAGCGAAATGTTTTCCTGTTATTGATAAAGCGATCAAGGTAGCACTGAAGCAAAATACCCCGATTGCCTTGCTGGCACCGGAAGGTATCTTTAATAAATATGAGGTACCTGAAACAAAAAGCAGGTATACCTTGCAACGTGAGAAGGTAATTGCTCAAATAATTGAACGATGTAAAGGTGATGAGATCATCGTTTGTACTACTGGAAAAATCGGAAGGGAATTTTATGAACAGAACTATAAAGCTGGCGGGAAAATCAGCAAATACTTTTTGAGTGTGGGAGCCATGGGTCATGCAAATCATATAGCATTGGGTTTGAAATTGAATGCTGACAGCCGAGTTATAATGCTGGATGGAGATGGAGCCTTACTGATGCATATGGGAGCATTGCCAACTATTGCCCGTTATGCAGGCGTTGATTTCATGCATATCATCATTAATAATGGAGGTCATGAATCTGTGGGAGGTCAGCCCACTGGTGCTTTTAAAATTGATTTCTCCATGCTTGGTGAATCTTGTGGGTATAAAAAAACTGTGGAGATCGGGAACGGTAAGGAATTAAAAGATTGGCTGGCCACCTCATTTCGTGAAAGTAAATCCAGTCTCGTTGAAATACGAACAAGTCTGGCCAGCAGGAATGACCTTGGCCGTCCATCCGGCACACCGGAGGAGTGGAAAAATAATTTTATGAAGGCTTTAAAAGGATAGCGGTAGTCCTATGCAAAAACTGATACAGGGAAAGGGCTCATTATTGTTAATCAACACTCAAGCAATACCTGCTGGTACTAAAAAGATATTTCTCATTGCAGGTGAACATTTTTACAACCGGTATTCCCTTGATTTTTTAAAAGATTTTGAAGTAGTGACTTTCCGTAAGAATGGACCAAACCTGAATGGTGATGAATGGCTGGAAGTACTCGAAACTTATCGTGCCTGTAAAGCTGAAGTAATAATTGCCATTGGTGGAGGTAGCGTTATTGATATAGGCAAATCTATCCTGTTTAGCTATGCTGCGCATCTTTTGCAGCCACCATTTTTTATTGCGGTACCTACTACAGCGGGATCTGGAAGCGAAGCAACTCAATTTGCAGTTATATATTTTGAAAATAAAAAACAGTCATGGAGCAGGGAGGAACTTTTGCCTAAAGTTGTGATCCTGGATCCAGAGCTTACCTATTCTTTATCTCCCTATCAATCCGCTGTTTCAGGAATGGATGTGCTTGCCCAGGCTATTGAATCCTGGTGGAGTCTTGCTTCTGATGATGCATCCAGACTCTTTGCATCGGCAGCCATCCAATTATGGATGCAATACTTTTCAGATGCCGTAAGTAACCCAGCAGAGGAGGTGAGAGAAAAAATGCAAATGGCTGCTCACCAGGCAGGCAAGGCAATCAATATTACGCGAACTACGGGTCCGCACGCCCTTTCTTATTACCTGACTGCCATTCACCAGGTTCCTCATGGACAGGCAGTTTCTCTCTTTTTGCCTTTATTCTTCCTTTATAATCAACCCCAGCAGGAACTCTGTAGTTTATTAAAGGTTAAAACTGAGATGGAGGCAAAGGAATATATTCAGTCAGCCATGAAAAAAGCAGGACTGGCAATTACACTGGAGGAATTGGGGATTAGGAGGGATAATGTAATAAATGAGCTGCTTGATTCTGTGAATACCGAAAGGTTTGGCAATAATCCGCGGCCATTTGATAAAGCTGCGCTTATAGAATTAATAACAAAATATCTTTGACAGAATGGGTTTGTTTAAAGAATACAGGGAAGTTAATGAATTGCTTCGCTCAAAACATGCAATTGTTTTTTATGCAGAAAGCCGTCATTATTATCAGTATTTCGATAAGCTAATCAGGGATATTCTGGCATCCGGAAAACAGATCATCTATTTAACTTCAGATTCAAAAGATCCAATAATACAGGCCACTTTCTCAGGCATGAAGGTTATTTATGTAAAATACATGCTTGGTACTTTGTTTTCCCGGATCAGGACAGATGTCATGATCATGACAATGCCTGATCTTGGCAACTTTCTTTTTAAACGGTCCTCAACGGTAGGCAGGTACATTTATGTATTTCATGCAGCAGTAAGCACTCATCAGCAATACAGCGAAAAAGCTTTCTTTAATTATGATGCAGTCTTCTGTACTGGCAGTTATCAGGTGGAAGAGTTACGTGCAGCTGAGGCGCATTATGGCCTTCCTCAAAAAGAGCTTATTGCATATGGGTATCCGCTGATTAATTCGATAAAAACAAAGACCAGTAACTCCCGTCCCACGGATAAGCAGACAAAAACAATATTGATTGCGCCATCCTGGTTTCCGGGCTGCATATTTGATACCTGTATTAAAGAGCTTTGCCATGCTCTCTCTTCTTCTTCCTGTCATATCATAATTCGCTCACATCCCGAATATGAGAAAAGAAGGAAGAAGGATTTTAAACAGCTGAGGCAATTGATCGCCAGGTATCCTAATATGTCTATCGATGTGGAGCCTGATGTGACAACCCGTCTATTTGATACAGATTTCCTTATCACTGATCGTTCAGGTATAGCATTTGAATTTGCTTTAGGTATCGGCAGACCAGTTTTATTCATCGATACAGATCTGAAGGAAATGAATAAGGAGTGGAGAAATCTGGGCATTGAACCTATTGAAAATAGCCTTCGTAATCAATTGGGTGTAACCATCCTTCCCAGGGATGTAATTCAGGTACCTGAAAAAATTGCGGCTTTGGAATCAGACCATGATTTCAGTGAAAGAATGAATGCCCTTGAGCAGTCAATATTTTTCCATTCATACCGGGAAGGCCTAAGCTTTATTTCTTCCCATCTTCCTTAGGCGGTTCAGATTTCCTGCCACCAAAAAATGATTTTATCCTGTACCAGGAGGTTTTGATCCAGAAACCCGCTCCCAGAACGGCAGCTACTATCACCTGAATGATATAACTGCCACTGCCTGGATCGACATATAATAAATGATGGATCATTACAGATAGCTAAGGTTGGTTTTAGGTGTCAGGGTAAGCAGGGTCTCATACATCAGCCTGATGGTATTATCGATATCATCCTTGTGCAGCATTTCAACAGTAGTATGCATATAGCGCAGAGGGATAGAGATCAAAACAGATGGACATCCATCATTTGAATAAGCAAAGGAATCAGTGTCTGTGCCTGTGCTGCGACTGAGCGCACGCCATTGAACCGGTATCTTATTATCGGCAGCTACTTTTTCAACAACACCCAGTAACTTATTATGCACTGCAGGGGCATAGGAGAGGGAAGGACCCTTTCCGCAAACCACATCACCTTCTATATTCTTATTGATCATTGGAGTGGTAGTGTCATGCGTTACATCAGTAACGATGGCAATATTGGGTTTGATCCTGCGGGCAATCATTTCAGCACCCCGCAAACCAATTTCTTCCTGCACTGCATTTACTATATACAAACCATAAGGCAGTTTCTTTTTATTTTCTTTTAGCATCCTGGCTACCTCTGCGATCATATAGCCACCAATCCTGTTATCAAATGCGCGACCAACGAGATTACCATTGGCAAGTTCATCAAATCCATCCTGGTAAGTAACCACTGCGCCAATATGGATACCTAATGCTTCCACTTCTTTACGATTACGTGCACCACAATCCAGCCATAAATTATCAGTCTTGGGCTGTGTTTCTTTTGAATCTGCCCCGTGCCGTGTATGAATGGCAGGCCATCCAAATACAGCTTTAACCGGGCCTTTCTTGCCATGGATCAAAACTCTTGATGCAGGTGCAGTCTGGTGGTCCACCCCTCCATTCCTCTTCAGATAGATCAAGCCTTCAGCGTTAACGTAATTCACAAACCAGCTGATCTCATCAGCATGGGCTTCTATAACTATTTTAAAGGGATTGCTTTCATTGATAACTCCAACAGCTGTTCCATAAGGATCAATGTAATAATTATCTACGTAGGGTTTAATGTACTCCAGCCATAGTTTCTGGCCCCAGGTCTCAAAGCCAACAGGGGAGGCATTATTTATATAATTGCGTAAAAACTCGTAAGATTCTTTAGTAATAGTCGTTTTCCTGCTTCCTGCGGATTTTGCCATGCGGTGAATTTTTGGATTGGCAAAAGTAACACAATGTGTGCATATTAACCTACCGGATCAGGGTTACCAGGCCTTTCTGGAAATAGGACTTACCCATAAAATCGATTGCTTTTACGATCCATACATAGGTATTCGTTCCCTGATCACGGCCGCCAACTCTGCCATCCCAGCCATGCTCATTGGTAGAAGTAGTAAAGACCAGATCACCCCACCGGTTATATATACTGAAATATTCTATTTTTTTCATGCCTACTGCTATAGGTTTTACCACATCATTCCTGCCGTCATTATTTGGTGTAAATGCTGAAGGAACAAAAACAGTAGGCAGTGTAGCAAATACCTTAATGTTCAGGCCAGCCGTATCTGAACAGCCTGCTTCATTAAATACCTGCACCCTGTAATGTAAATTCAATGATCCTTCAGCAAATATGGCAATCGGGTTAGGAATATTTGCTGCAGACAGTGAAGCTGCCGGTGACCATTGATACCTGATACCACCTGTTGCAGTCAATTGAAGTGGCTGGTTAATGATAACTACTGTATCTCTTCCGGCAAATGGAAATATTTTTGGCAGCATTGTTACCATTATGGTATCTCTCGATGGTTTGGGACATCCGCTTGCAGAATTGAAAGTGGTCAATATATAATTTGTAATATCCAATACCGGTGTTGCAAGCGGATTCAGGGAAACTGGATTATTTAGTGTCGTTGCCGGTGACCATTGCCAGGAATTCCCATCTGTTAACCCATGCAATTGTGCACTGGTACGATAACATATCATGGTATCGGCTCCCGCATTGGCAACAGGATAGGGGATTGTTGCTACGCGTATGGTTCTGGTTGCGGAACATCCTCCAATGATGGCAGTGACCTGATAAGGAGTATTGGGAACAGATGTTACTACCAGTGGATCTTTTACTCCCGGAGTAAGTACCTGAGCAGCAGGAAGCCAATTATATCGTAAACCATCGGAATTAACTCGTAGCCTGATCGTATCACCACGGCAAATAGTGGTATCACCCATCTGATTCAACGTCACAAAATTCACCACCCTCACCATTACAGAATCCTTGTTCCGGCATCCTTCCGTTTCAAGGTCCACATAGTATCTCGTGGTTACTGGCGGAGCTACAGTTGGTGATCCGGTTGCTGCATTGATCATATTAACGGGTGGAGACCATAAAAAATTTCCTGTACCACTGGCCAGTAACTGAACGCGATCATTTATACAGATCAGCGTATCCCTGAATGCAAGCGTAATAGGCGGTTTGTCAATAATGGTGGTTGATTTATATACGGTATCACGACAGCCATCCGTAGTGGTCACAATTAATCGAATATCCTTTACACCCATACCAGGATAGGTGTAAACAGGGTTTTGCAAGCCGGAAACATCAATGGTAGTTGTGGGTTCGCCAAAATCCCATTTCCAGGAATTGACTGTACCGGAAAGAAGAGTTGTACGGTCTGTGAATGTTGTTGGTTTGGTAATGCAAATGCCCGCTGCCTCAAAATCAGGCACAAGGCCCGGGTAGACATATATCACGCTAAAGGTTGTATCTGAACATTGCTGGTTTCTGTTTACGATCAGTCGAATAGAATACTTGCCATTGACAGGAAAAGTATAATTGAGATTGAAATTGGTGGAAGTAAAAATAGAATTTCCTCCCGGATCAAAAACTTCCCAATCCTGTGCAACAATCAACGGGCTGGTAGCAATATTGCTTATAGAAGCAGTTCTTGTATTGCCACAAAGCATATAATCGGGTTCCAGCAGTGCTGCTGCAATACTACAATCCGCGATATTAACCTGGAGATCCTTTCGCTGAACCGCAATTACCTGACCATTCCTGATTTCTTCAGCAGAAACAGTTACCACATATACTCCAGCGGGAGGTGCGATACCGGTGATAAGTCCTGTGTTGGGATCTATTTTCACCTGGTTACCCAAAGGTTTTGTTCCATCCCAATCTCCGCCGCCATAGGGAACTGAGGGAAAGGGAGGGGCGCCAGTTGGAGTTCCATTGGTGCCACCATTGGTGCTGGCATAAGCATCACTGAAAGAATAGCGGATATCATCTCCATCAGCATCTCTGGCAGCAAAACTGTAGGAGAAATAGTTTCCTGCACATACAACAACAAGATCACTGCCTGTAAATACAGCGCTATTATTCTTTGGACCATCGCTTGCCGGTAAATTGCCGGGAATATCACAGGTATAGGTTGCTCCTACCTGCGCGCCATTCAGGTTGGATATCCCTCTAATTCTGTAATTCACCTGGCTGGCCAAAACATATCCACTGGCAGTGGCAGGCAGTGTTACGGATAAATTATAATACGCAATTTCATAACAAACAGCAGGAGGATTGCTGATGCAGGGATCAAAATTAGTTATCTGGATAATTTCACGGCTGCTGATAGGTGTGCTGATGTCCTGTATCCGGCTACCACTTCCTTTTTCGAAGACAGAGATAACTGCAGGGTCAGGAAACATGCGACCAGAATTGCACCGCATGAATAATTTAAGTGTAACTGAATAAGTATAGGTGCCACCTGAATTGGAAGTAACGCTATAAAACATTTCTCCACCCGTAATGTGATCGGCATTCGCAACGATGGAAAGAATGCAACTAAGCAGTATTAAAATAACTCTTCTCATAACCCGCGATCAATCCGGTTTAGCGATCTGTATACTGCAGGGGTGGAACAGGGCAGATCAGGTATATGAATATAACATTATTTGACGGTTTTCCGGGGACTGTGGATAGATGAACCTACCTGATCGGCTCATTCAATTCCGGGGTTGCCATATGTGGGCTGTCCGCCGCATGGAATTGCCATTCCGAATAAAGTGATAACCATTGCAATGGGGGCCGAGGCCCATGCCTGATGGCGTCAAAGGTTTAACAGTGCTTTTCACTACAGGTAGCAGGGATATCGTATTTTTAACCATCAATAAAGTCTATGAGAATTGTATTCGCCCTTGTTTTTTTGCTCCCAATATTGGCCCAAAGCCAGGATTGCAAACTCCTGCGTGAAACTGATCCCTATACCAAGGAAACAAAGATATCCTCCGGCTTTATCATGCTGCAGGGTGGAACTATGACAATAGATGCCGACAGCCGCGAAGTGGATTTCTTCTTCATAATCCCTGGTAAATGCTTTAATGACCAGTCAACAGTTTTCGTATACTTTGAAGGCAGTAAAACAAAAGCCACTTACCGGACCTCCAATAGCATGAATTGTGATGGATATTTCCACTTTACTGTGAAAAATGCAGCTATTACTCCTTTGCAGGTACAAAAGCTCGGTGCCAATAAAGTGACCCAATTTATATTTACTGATTCTGATAAAAAGCAGGTGATAATTAGTCTTCTCCCTGATCAGCAGGATACTTTTATGAGTTCTGTGAATTGCGTGGTCAATGAGTCCAAGAAACTGATCAAATAAGCCAACTACTCCAGTGCATCATTTAATACTTTGGCAAGCCGTATTCCTCCTTTGAGCAGTTGATCATTCAGCATTTGCTGAAATTGGAAATTATAATTATAGCTCAGTTTTGATTCATTTGGAGCGCTATCATAGATAATATCTGAAAGCTGGTGGGATTCATAGAACCAGTCGTCCAGTGAAGAATTCTGCCACCCAATGACCTGCTCCTTTCCTGCAATATCCAGCAGGTGGGAATATTCTGTATAGCTATATTGCTGATTGTTGATCAGGTAAGTGTCCCACACAGAATGAAGATTGGTCTTTTCATTAAACCAGTATACTGTTATCTTGTTTCCACCTTCATCATCGCTACGGCCTACATGCAAAGGCTGGTGCAGGTCACCGATCAAATGGATCAGGAATGCCAATGCTATCCTGCGTTGCTCAATGGATTGGGACTTGTCCTTTAACTGAGCGATCATTGCAGGAATCTGCGTATATAAGGTCTTGCCAGGAAGATTTTTTAACTGAGCAAGAAAGCTGTCCTTTGAAATATGACCAGGCACATCTACATAATGCCACGGTGATGCATGTTTCCAATTGGAATCTGATTTTACAAAATCCGGCCAGTTAGCCCACCAGGCGAGCGTTTCCCTGCCGATGAGTTTGCGTAATTCCTTCTTTGCTTTTTTGGACAAATGGTTTTCTGCTATTTCTGCAATTATCCGGTGACCAGTAAGTCCCCAGCAAAATGCAAGCTGATAACAAAGTAGAAAAAGACTCAGGAATAATAAGCGGAGAGGAGAGCACATGGTGAATGTTTAATGCTGACAAAATTAGGGATTAGCCACAAGCTTCTATCTGCCCTTATCTGAAATTCGCAGAGAGGGAATAGCAAACCCTGTCATTTATTCTGAAAAACAGGCCTCCATTAATTCTTTGTAATGTTTTTCCATCCTGGTTATCCAGCAATCTTCCTTTAATATCATAATTACGGGGCCTGTCAAAAAATGCCAGGGTAAAATATTTTTCTGAGCGCAGGAAGGCCTTTAATTTTTTATGACGAATGGATACAAATACAAGGTACTTTGCCTGTCCGTTCTCATAATAATCAAGATTGGTGATCCAGGTACAATGAAGGCGTTGCATATCACTTAAAAGGGAATTTATACCGGATACATCGAATTTATATTTAAAGAGCGTATCCGTCAGGCGTTGTTCCCCTATCTCGAAATTGTAAACATATTTGATGGAATCGGTGAGGATCTCGAACGCGATCCGCCGGAAAGATTTATCCTTTATGGCAACTGAGAATGGGTGTTCCTGGTACAGATTTTTATACCTGCGCTTAATGGATTGAAATAAAGTGTCATTCTCCTGGTAATAGGTGTGGGTGAATTTTTTGGAGTAAGAGCAGGACCCCAGCCAAAATGCGGGTATCAAAAGGATCATATGGCAGAATCCAAATCTCATTTTTTCCTGAAATGACAAAATGTAATACCGTAAACTATTTTATGTAAGAATTTAGCATCTAATTGTTGTAATGTTTTCCTGCCATAATCCCAGTATACTATATTGATGGTACCATCTTCTGACTGGAACAGGTCCATTAATAAAACATAATGAGTGGGAATACCCAGCCGGGTCACAATATGTTTCTTTTTGTATAGTAGTCGATTATTCAAATACAGGAATACTATATGATCTTTCATTTTGTCTTTTAGAGAAGTATACTCATCACTTATCCATGGGCGGATGAGGTCAGAGCCCCTTGCCCTTGTTTTCAGATAGAATAGCTTTCTCAACATTCTGTTGAACTTGGCAAAATTGGTAGAAGCCCATAGCGTGTTTTCATCGCCTTTATTATAATGTCGGTTGAAGAAATTCAAATAGCCTTTAAAATAACTGGCAAGACAAAGGAACCACATTTGTCCTGCAGGACTAATGTCCAAAGCTCCTTTATACCGTAACAGCCCTGCTTCATTTCTGACAGCTTCACCAGGTTGAAATTCAACCTTGCCCATTCTGGCTTTTCCTGTTTTATATAGGGTTACCATGAACCTGGAAAACCCCAATGGATCATATTGTAAAGGGATATAAGTAAGTGCTGAATAGGAGCAAAAATTAGTTGCCTTTCCTTCATAGAAGTTCAGCGGTTTGGTAGCAAAATGCCTGAGATTCTGGAGAAAGAGATCCGGGTCAACGTTTGGCCAAAGATTATTCGGTTCCAGTTTCTTTACACTATCAAGGTAGGTGATAGCTTCTTTGGTAGTAGAAAAATTCATGCTGTCCCGATAGACAGGGTTTGCACTGAGTGACCATGGGCTACCCACTATTCCCATGAACAATAGCATGAAGAAAAATAAATTGCTGTATGTATATCGTAAGGTCAAAAATGACAATAGTTCGGACAGTTTTGGAGGGGAAGGCGCTTATATTATATAAAATTATATGCCAAAATGCATTCCCGACCAAAAGAGAGCACCAACTGCCTGATTACCTTCTGAAAGTAAAAACATAGGTATGTAACCCTGACTGGATCCTGGCCTTAAACCGGTTTGTGCCGGTAAAATCAATTTCTTCAAAGTCCTCTGTTTTGACCTGTTGATTGTTAAAATCGATGGCAACAACGTGAAGACTGCGGATATGATGCTGACTGCAATCCTGGTTACCATCCTGGTCCACAGTGCAGCCATTGGAGACAGTCGTATGGCGGACATCCCAACTGCCTTCATATTTTTTTCCGGCAAGATCATTATAGACCATCCTGCCACCCCGTTCAAATGTAAAGTCTCCTTCTGTAAAGGCGAGATTATCAAGGCTGCCACCAAATCCCCTGCGATCTACATCAACCAGATGCCAGGTACCAACCAGTCTGTCCTCGTAACTTTTAAAAACATCCTTGCTACAGGATGTAATAATTAGTGAAGTAAAAAGAATTGAGTAAATTTTTTTCATAGTTAGTCCTTTTTGCACTCCTAAGTTTGGAAATTTTTATTTACGAAGGTTACCCTGTATGAGCTTTTAACCTAATATTCTCAAATCCCTTTAACATTTTGAAAGGGATTGATATGAATCATGCAATGCAATCAAACAATGAAACTTGCATTCTGCGGCCTTGGGAAACCCCTATTTATTGTAAGGGAAAAATTCGTTGATAGTAGTATAAATCAATGGGGTTAATTGAGCAAAATATCTATTTTTAATATGAGTCAGGAATTGTTATTTTACCTCCTGAAGATATCCATGAAAACTCTTTAAATAATCCTGTACCAATTGATTAGTATTATGAAAACCAACACTGACTCATTATCATCGGCGCGCCTTCGCCCTGTTAAGTGCCCCGATAAAGGACTGTCCCTTCAATTGCTGGTGAACCAGTTACTCGTGAATTCCATGCCGACAGCTTTCCATAGCAAGACCCTCGTGATCAACGAGGTTTCCCGTGCCATGGAACTGTCGAAAGATAGGGCTGCTATTGCTCCTGTGATCCGTGACCTGCTTTCCACTGTCATTGTAAATGCACGTAATGGACAGATCCACATCTCTGCCGATCGTTTCAGGGATATAACTACTCTATATGTTCAGGAGCGTAACAATTATAATGGGTACGCGTTGGCGTATAGCGTGCGCACTCTTGAACAGGAGGCAGCAGTATATGGAGCCAATATCTCCATTTCTGGGGAACAGCAACGGGTTGTAACTGTATCAATCAGTTTCCCCAATAATGCTGAAGGTATGGTCTGGGAGTAACTATGAAGCAGGTAGGTAACTATCACCTTTTTTTATTACCTGGGTGCTGCCATCGGGGAAACCAATAATCGCCTTATTGCACATATCCACAAACAGGCCGATTTCTACTACCCCGGGAATAAGATGGAGCCTGGTATTTAAGCCAGCAGGGTCTTCTATTTTTTGAAAACAGCAATCCAGAATATAATGGCCATGATCAGTGATAAAAGGCTGGCCTCCTTTTTCGCGGATCTTTATTTCAATCCCAAAAGAATTTTCAATTTTCGACCTGACCCGTTTCCAGCCATAAGGAATAACTTCAACAGGAAGTGGGAATCCTCCAAGGAAAGGCCGGTATTTTTTGTTATCGGCAATTATGACTAATTCACGAGAGGATGCTGCAACCATTTTCTCCTGCAATAGGTATCCCCCTCCTCCTTTGATCAATTGTAACTGGTGATCTGCTTCATCAGCACCATCGATAGTAAGATCAATAAAAGAAACATCATTCAGTTCGGTAAGCTTTATACCTTCTTTTGCTGCCAGCAGTTTTGTTTGAGAAGAAGTTGGGACAGCTGTGCAAACCAGGCCTTCACGAAATTTCCTGGCAATAGCTTCAATAAAATAAGCTACAGTTGAACCAGATCCTATTCCAAGCACCATTCCCTCCTGTACAAGGTCAACAGCTTTCTCTGCAACTAATTTTTTTATTTCATTGGTAGATAACATCGGTAACAAAA
>JAJKIP010000216.1 GCA_021154405.1 Segetibacter sp.
CAAAAAGGTGCAGTGGGCAGAATGAAGATCGATAAGGAATTGTCAAAGGTCCTGCACGCTATTGAAGGGCAATTGGGCGTTCAGCCTTTTGGAAAGGACATAGTGGCAATGATGAAAGACGCCTATAAGGAAGGAGTAGATCTTCAGACAGCTACTTTCCATTTTGTAAATGCATTATTAGGCGAATACGGATTAGTGATCCTGTTACCTGATAATGCATCCCTCAAAAAGGAGATGATAAAAGTATTTGAAGATGATCTGCTGCATCAGAAAGCTTCGGCGGTAGTAGAAAAAACAGTGGAAGCGTTACATAAGGCATCCTATAAAGTGCAGGCAAACCCCAGGGAGATCAATCTGTTTTACCTCGAAGGTGATATTCGGGAGCGCATTGAACGATCAGAAAAGGATAATGTCTGGACTGTAGTTAATACCGACAAACAATTTACCAGGCAGGAATTGATGGATCTGCTGAATCAGCATCCGGAACGGTTTAGTCCCAATGTGATCCTTAGAGGACTTTATCAGGAGACCATACTTCCCAATATTGCATTTATTGGAGGGGGAGGGGAACTGGCTTACTGGCTTCAGTTGAAAGGATTGTTTGAGCATTATAAAGTTCCTTACCCGGTGCTGGTATTACGGAATTCATTTCTGATCCTGGAAACAAAATGGAAGGAGAAGATAAGCCGGCTTCAGTTCTCGATGGAAGATTTTTTTCTTTCAAAAGAAGAACTGCTAAATAAACTTGTAATCAGGGATAGCCAGAATGATGTGAAGTTGAATGGTTCATTGACCAGCGTGGAGGAATTATATGAAGCCTTTAAGAAGCAGGCTGCTTCCATAGATTCAACTCTTTTACGGCATGTAGAAGCATTGAAATTTAAGACTGTTTATCGTCTGCAGGAGCTTGAAAAAAAGATGTTGCGTGCGGAGAAGCGAAAATTTACAGATCAGCAACGGCAAATAGCAGCCATTAAAGACCATCTATTTCCTTCGGGCGGATTGCAGGAGCGCTATGATAATATTGGCTACTGGTATGCCAGATATGGCAAGGATTTTATTGCAACACTGTTTGAGAACTCACTGGCGCTGGAACAGGAATTTGTATTACTTACAGAAAAGGACTAACTCACTTCATTAATTTGACCGGTACAATTGCCTTTGCCGGTTCAACCAGTTTGCGGCTTCGGGTAGGATCAATTCTCAATTCCATTTTGTGGGGATCGTCAGTGCGGGAACTAAAATAAAAAAAGTCCATATTGTCGTACAGGGGGAAGCTATTAATAATTTCCATTTGTCCATTACCCTGGCCAGATGGTTTTCTCCGAACAGTTCCGATCTTCCTGTCTCCGAAATAAATGATCTCTCCTTCCTTCAGCTGGATCGAATCAGTAGCATTGGAAACCTGAAAAGTATAGACAGTGGCTGGCGGCGTTACTTCCTTCCTTACATATTTATTGGCTGCAACTATCATTGCGCTATACTGGCTGGTCTTTCCATGCTCGGTTTCACAATTCAGGTAACGGATATTTTTCTCACCACAATACACGCTGAGTGACCCATCTTTGGAAGCGTTGCCGTTATCCTGCCACACAATATTGAATTTCTCCTTTATCAGGTTCCTGTATAATATACTATCAGTTGTCAGGAACAGATCATCCGGGTCCTCATCAGGAGACAGGTGAATGGCCCTTGCATCCTGTTCCCGTTCATTGCCCTTTAGGTAACTGGTTACGGAAAATTTGCCATCTGAATTATTATGGAGCGCAATAACACAGACAGGGGAGGGCGGCAGGAACTTAAGTATTCGATTGGCAAATTTTTCTACCTCATCAACTGCTTTATTGCTTATCCTTCCAAAACCGCTTAAAGATTGAGTAATGCCGTGACGGGAAAAGATGCGGTTGGGATCAAACAGGTAAGAGACCCCCTCCATTTTAAAAGTGATATTCCGCTGTTTGTTATTCACCAGCCTTATCAGGGTACCACCCTGCATTTCCAGTAACCTCATGGCTCCATTTACTGCTGTAGCTTCATCATCATGAAGATTGATAAAGAACAGGTCTTTTGAATCACCGAACTGGTAATATTTGATAGGGATAACTGTACTGCCCAGTTGATAATATACTACGGTAACCCTGGGAGTCAATCCATGTGATGCAACAGGTGAGGCTGCAGTCTGGCTGAATACAAAAACCGGGAACAGTAAAATAAGCAGTGGTAATGAGAAATGTTGCATCGGCGTCCTGATTACAAAAATATTGCCCGCATCGTTATGTTATCAATATCAATAAGCGTTCTTTTCCCCTTTCGCCATATTGAAAGCAGTCATGGCAATAATGCGGGTATCGAGCCAGAGGCTCCAGTTTTCAAGATACCAGAGATCGTATTCAACCCGATTATTGATATCTTCCATATACTTGATCTCACCACGGTAACCATGGATCTGAGCCCAGCCGGTGATACCAGGTTTCAGGAAGTGGCGGATCATATAATGATTAAGCATTTTGGAATAATCGTCGGTATGCTTGGTCATGTGAGGGCGTGGACCAACAATGCTCATGTCACTCATAAAAACATTAAAGAACTGAGGCATTTCATCCAGGCTTGATTTGCGAAGGAAACGACCGAGCCTGGTAATACGGGAGTCATTCTTGGTAGCCATCTTTGAATTGGCATCTCGGTTCACTTTCATGCTCCGGAACTTGATACAGCCAAAGGGTTTTCCTCCCTTGCCACTTCGTTGCTGAACGAAGAACACCGGGCCACGGTTATCCAGCCAGATCAGTAATCCTACAATAGGCACCAGCCAGGAAAGTACCAGTATAATAAAAAGAGAACTTAACACCAGGTCAAAAACACGTTTCTTGATCCGGTTGCCCACATCATCCAATGGTTCCTTACGCAGGGAGAGCACCGGCATATCATTAAAGTAATCGATATGCACCGGTTTGCGTATAAAATGATTCAGGTCTGGTATAATACGGAAACGGATACAGGCCTGGTCTGCCTGCGTCATTAATTTATAGATACCTGTTTGCTGTTCGGGTGCAATAGTTGAAAAGATCTCGGTTACCTTATATTGTTTGGAGGTCTCGATCACATCATTGATGCCACTGATGATGGGGTAGTTGGATAATTCAGTGACATTTTCTTCTTCTTCACAAAATCCAACGATCTCGGTTTTGATCGGTTCCTGTTCCAGGTATTCAGCCAGCTTCTTGGCGCGGTCATTATATCCGATGATCATGACTTTGCGTACGATATGATTTTTGCTCTGGAAGTAATTATACAGCGCCAGGTGAAGGAAGCGGTTGATCATTAAGCAAACTGCAAAGGATGTAAGTATGCTGATAAGGAATAACCGGGATATATCTCCGCCTTTGCTGAAAAACAGGTATAGCATTTCCACGCCCAGGAAATAAACAAAGGCGGACATGGTTTGCTTGCTAAATTTTTCAAATGAATAGATATGGCGCTCATGATACACATTGCTGCCCCAGCTAACACCTGCCCAGGCCACATTAGAAAAGAACCACAGATAAGAATACTGTATTTCCGTTTCAGGTGAAATATTGGAACGGAATACAAAGCGGCAGATAATGAATACAAGATTGAGAACCAGGAGATCGAGTAGCACAAATCCGATTCGGAGCAGAATAGTAAGTCGTTGGTTCATGGTGATGCATTTAAAACGTACGCAAAGGTTGTATTATTTTTTAAAGAGTTATAATGATTTAGGCTAATTGTAAATAAGTCTTAATACTTAGTTACAAGAGCCGGAAAATCATCAGCTTTTAAATCAAATAATGGGCTGAATTTTCGGGAATATTGGCATGCCCGGGGCCGATTGGAGTCAAAAGTTGATCTATATGCTAACAGGCTCATTCTCAGAGACCAATAAGGGTCCACGTAAAACATTCAACAGAATCTTCAGGGAGAACTACATACGTATTAAAAAGCGATGTAGAAAATACGTAGCAATGTTTCGCCGGAAACTGCTTAATCTGTTAAAATGTTATTCACAATTAATCAACTGGCGGGTTTTTGGCAATAAAATTGACTTATGTTTAAAAGCTTTTTTACATGTTTGAATTGTTGAGGCGTAGGAAGTAAGAGTTTCCCTGTTGATCACTATCAATTAAACTTTTTTCATATCCTGGCCAAACAATTTTGGCAGAAAAATTGCGCTTAGTAATGGTTTATATCCAAGTTCTAGAAAAACAAAAGTTTTATAAATCCAGTATTAGCTATGAAAACCAAACTTTACACATTTGAGAAGCTTAGGCCCTCCCGAGCCTTCTATGCTCGATCTCTATTAATCATTTCTCTGAGTTTTGTTGTATCGATCGTTGGACATTCACAAACAACAAACGTAACATTTACTTCAATTCCTTATAGTGACCCAGATTTCAATGCGCCAGCACGTGGTGTTGAACAGTGGCATGGAGGTAATGAAGTGAATGTTCCGCTAGCATCAACAAATACTCCGCGGATTGATAAATATTATCGTTTCTCCTGGAACCATTTTGAAACAACACAGGGGAATTATACATGGTCAGATTTTGACCAGCAGATCAATGCTGCTATCGATGCCGGTCAAAAATTCAGCTTCGGTATTATGACTTCCTGTCCCGGTTGTGAACTGGGATGGAATAATAATACAGCAGGTGGATTAATGACCTATCCGGCCTATTTGCACAACCTCATGCAGGCGGAAAGTCCGAAAGACTGGTTAAGCGGTGATGGAGACTGGGTGCCAAACTGGAACAGTGAAGCATACCTTACCCGTCTGGAAGCGCTTAACGTGGCCGTTAATAACCATTTGGAAAACACTGTTTATAAAGGAATCCGTTACAGGGATATCATTAACTATATAGATATCCGTGGTTATGGCGCCTGGGGTGAGTGGCATAGTGGTGGTGGTATTGTTCAGAATGATGTTTCTGAATATCCCACCGGAACAAGGGCCACAATTACCTCTTTAAAACGTATTGTTGATATTCATACACGCAGCTATCCCAACCATCCGCTGGTTGCCATGATAGCTGCTTTTGATGCTAATTATCTCGGTATTATCATGAACCCTCCCGAGATCGCACAGTATATTCTTACGCAAAAGAATAGCTGGGGATATATCGGTTGGCGTCGTGACAGCTGGGGCGCAACGGATTCCTATCTGTCTGCCCTTCTCGAAAACAATACCCGTTCATTTGGTGGTATGCGATTCGATACTGCTATCCTCAACCGTTATAAGTATGCTCCTATCGTTGGTGAACCTCCAGGCTGGGCTGTTACTTATAATGAACTGGAAAGCCAGGTTCGTCTTTATCACGTGAGCTCATTTGGTAACAGTAACTATGGTGGCGCAAACACAACTACCATTGGTAATAATATCCGTGCCGCTTCCAAAGCTGCCGGCTATCGTATTACTCTGGAAGGTGGTACAGCTCCTACCGCTATTTCTACCGGTACGCCGTTCAATGTAACATTGAACTGGAAGAACGTTGGTATCGCACCTATATATGAAAGCTGGAATACTATATATGAGTTGAGGAATGCTTCCAACGCTACCGTATGGTCCGGTACTTCCAATTTTAAAGTGAAGCATTTCCTTCCACAGGCTAACAATACTCCTTTCACAGATAATTTCACCCTGCCGGCAACTGTGCCAGCGGGTACCTATAGGCTGGTTGTCTCAGTAAAAGATCCGAACAGTTATCGTCAACCGTTGCCGATTGCCGTAACAGGCAGAGGAACGGATGGATCTTATACTGTGGTTAATGCTGTTACCGTAAGTGTTGGTGGTGGTCCTGTCAATACTCCGCCAAACGCAAATGCCGGTCCTGACCAGAGTGCAACTCTTCCTATAGCATTATTAATGACATTAGATGGTACCGGATCAAATGATCCTGACGGTTCTATCACTGGCTATCAGTGGACGCAGATCAGCGGCCCTGCTGTTTCAATCCTTACTGGCGCCAACACCTCAAAAGCAAGTGTTACAGGCTTATCATTAGCAGGTGATTTCGTGTATAAACTCACTGTTACCGATAACGGAGGCGCTACGGATAATGACACCATGAAGATCACGGTGAATTCATTGCTTCCAGGTAATACTCCTCCTGTAGCAAATGCAGGAACCAATCAGACAATTACACTGCCCACTACTACTGCCAGCCTTACCGGGACCGGATCAACGGATGCCGATGGAACGGTAACGGGTTATTTATGGCAACAAGTTAGCGGGCCGACAACATCGGCCTTTTCTTCGACCACAAGTGCAACTCCAACTGTCAGCGGGTTATCTTCTGTAGGTACTTATCAGTTCCGTTTAACGGTAACTGATGATGATGGAGCTACTAATTCAACTACAGTAAATGTGGTAGTCAATGCTGCGGCCAATGTTCTGCCTGTAGCCAATGCCGGTGGTAACCAGACTATCACTCTTCCTGCAACACTTACCCTCAATGGCACCGGTTCAACCGATGCTGACGGTACCATAGCATCTTATTTGTGGCAACAGGTTTCAGGACCAAATACCTGGACGCCTTCATCAACTACCGCTTCATCAATTACTGTTACCGGATTGATTGCAGGTACCTATCAGTTCAGGTTAACTGTAACTGATAACCGTGGTGGAACTAATGCAGTAACAGTAACTGTAACCGTAAATGCTGCGGCTAATGTGCTTCCTGTTGCAAATGCTGGCAGCAATCAGACTGTTACTTTACCTGCAACAGTTACATTGAATGGCGGCGCATCAACAGATGCAGACGGAGTGATTTCAAGTTATTTGTGGCAACAGCTCTCCGGCCCTAATACTTCAACTCTTTCATCAACTACTGCATCATCCATCACCGTAAGTGGATTGGCAGCCGGTACGTATCAGTTCAGGTTAACGGTAACTGACAACCGTGGTGGAACTAATTCAGCCACAGTAACCATAACTGTAAATTCTGCTACCAACCAGGCCCCAACGGCAAATGCTGGTGGCAATCAGACTATCACACTGCCTGTTGCATCAGCTAACCTGAGTGGCAGCGCATCTACTGATCCTGATGGAACAATTGCCAGCTACCTGTGGCAACAGGTTTCAGGACCCAATACATCAACCCTTTCATCAACTACCGCTCAATCTATTACAGTAAGCGGACTGATAGTGGGTACTTATACTTATCGATTAACAGTAACAGATAACGGTGGCATAACTGGTACTACAACAGTAACAGTTACTGTGAACGCTGCTGCGAATATTGCACCAGTAGCCAATGCTGGTACCAATCAGACTATCCAGTTACCAACCGCCTCAGCCAGTCTGAATGGTGCTGCATCTTCTGATGCTGATGGAACCATTACCGGCTGGGCATGGACGCAGGTAAGTGGTCCCAATACTGCAACCTGGTCAGCTAACAATACTTCTGGCTGCACAGTGAGCGGACTGATTGCTGGAACCTATACCTTCCGTTTGACTGTTACAGACAATTCAGGTGCTACAAACGCGTCTACTGTAACGGTAACCGTAACTGCAGCTGCCAATATAGCGCCGGTTGCCAACGCTGGTGGTAATAAAGTGATCACACTCCCTGCCAACTCGGTTCTGCTGGATGGCAGAGCATCAAGCGATGCAGATGGATCCATTACGCGTTACCTCTGGCAACAGGTGAGTGGTCCGGGCACATCAACTTTCTCTGCAACCAATACTTCTACCGTAACGGTGAGCGCCCTGGTACTGGGAACCTATACTTATCGACTGACAGTAACAGATAATAATAATGCAACTGGAACGACAACCGTAACTGTAACTGTGAATGCAGCTTCCAATAACTCACCGGTAGCTAATGCCGGCGCCAACCAGACACTTTCGCTGCCGGATAACGCAGTAACCCTGAATGGCAGCAGTTCATATGATCCTGATGGTGTAATTGCCAGCTATCTCTGGGCGCAGGTAAGTGGACCGGCACCAGCCACGGTTTCATCCACATCTACTGCTAATATTAATGTCAGTGATCTGCAGTCTGGGGTTTATACCTTCCAGCTGACAGTTACCGATAATCTGGGTGCCAAGGGTATAGCAACAGTAACAATAACTGTTGCAGGTAACCTGAGCAGCTATAATGGGCCAATGGGAGTTTATCCTAACCCGGTAATAGCTACGTCTAATGTAACACTGGCCTTCAAACGCCAGAGTCCAGCAGGTACCCTTACCATTACAGTTTATGATATGAACAGAAGAATCGTTTTACCAGTAAGGCAAATTGCCAAACCTGCAGGTCAGTTCTTCACTTCAATCAATGTAGCCGGCCTGACTGGAGGGACTTATATTGTTGAAGCGTTGATGGGCAAAACAAAAATGACAAGCAAGCTTGTTGTAAGATAATAATACCGGGTTTGGATACCGGGTTCACGGCCTCTTTGTATCAGCGGTTATCCGCTTGTCTGATCAGGGAGGCCGTTTCATTTATATTACCTTTTGAAGAGGCACCGAATAATATGGATTCAATATTCGGAAGGCCACATACGTAGTCAATTGCTTCTTTTGGCCTGATAGCCCCGCCACCCAATACCTGCATGGCTACTGCTCTTACCTGGCGGGTACGCAATGTCTTCTCGTATATATCCTTGCCACCAGACATACGGAAACCAGCCTTATTGATGGAAGAGCAGATGATCGGGTTCTTTACTCCGCCTTTTTCCAGCGCATCCAGGAGCATAGGCATGTTCATGGTTATGAATCCGGCTTCAGCATTGTATTTCTTCTTCACATATTCATGGAACGCTACCAGCACTTCCGTTGAGCGAAGACCTAATAACAGGTCAGTGATCACATTTTGCAGGAAGATCACCGGTGTATTGAGACCCTTGAACATTTTCATTTCCGCATCGATCATCAGTTCCATGATAGACATATAGTCCTTGGAGATATAAGCTGTGGCACCCTTGAACAGGGACCCAAAGATATTTCCAGGAACATAGGCCTTCAATGTACCCATGATACCCAATTCGGTTACCGCATTGGCATATTTATGGGCATAGGGCATACAGGGAATGATCTTGAAGTTTTTGTATTTCTCCGGGTTTGCACGGATCACTTCACAGATCCTGGCAATCCGGTCGTGCGTGGTACACATGAAGGTATCAATACCAGCTTCAATTGCATCATCCAGTGTTTTAAGAATGGCACTGTCATCCTTGAATTTGATGGCCTGTGCACGTGACTTCTCGTCTGATATATGGTTAACAGCAAAGAACTGATTATCACCAAAAAGAATTCTTTCCATGGGTAAGTTATTTTGCGCTTTGTTTAATGTATGCAATGGCCCTGTCGGTATACCATGCAGATTTAAATGTATTGACTTTGTTGGGCACCTTGCCTTCAACAGCCTTGATGAAATAATCTATCTGTGCAGAATATTCTTCGCCACGGCGATAGAAATCAACCTCAGGCGTAAGGTCGGTGATATATTTTACGTTCCATCCTTTTGTATAGCCATCAGGGCAGTTAGCTTCCCTGAAATAAACCTTCAACTCATTGGCATCGGAAATGATCTTTCCTTTAGTACCAACAATGGTGATCGATGTAGACATTTTTCGATAAGTATCCTCGCTCCAGTTAACGGAAAGAACCCCGCTAAGACCAGATTCAAGTTCCAGCAATGAATACACAGCATCTTCCACGCTTTTGGAATAGATTGACTTCAACAGACTTCCCTTTACTGCTTTTACAGGAGCCAGGATATCTGTGATGAGGTCAATAACGTGAGAGGCATAGTCCAGTAAACAGCCACCACCTTCTTCTGCATTGGAGCGCCAGGTGTCTGATTTCTTATTGATCACCACAGGGCCGTAGGCTTCACCGGTAAAATGATATATATCACCCAGTACACCACTGGATACGAGTTTCTTTACCTCGCTAAAAGTGCCGATGAATTTATTGTGATATCCGATCTGGTTAACTAACTTTTTAGCAGCTGCTGTATTTACCAGTTCATCGCCTTCCGCCACAGTAAGGCAGAAAGGCTTTTCAGCAAATACGTGAATGCCGTGGGCCAAAAGGTCCTTGATCATACTATAATGGAACTTCGTAGGCACTGCTACAAAAGCAGCATCGGGACGAGCCTCATTGAGCATTTTCTTATAATCAGTGAAGCAATTGAATTTTCCATATTTGCCCAGAAAATCATTTACCATTTTGGAGGTATCACAAACTCCCACCATATCAACATCAGGATGGGCTCCAAGTATAGACAGGTGGGATATTCCCATTTTTCCTGCACCTATCAATGCAACTTTTACCATTATTTTTTCTTTGTTAAACTTTTATTGAATAAATCCAGGTACTGGTCTGTTATCGTCTCCCACGAATAATCTTTTAATATTCTTTCTCTTGCCTGTCTGGCCAGTTGTATATGTTCTTCCCTGTTATTTAGCGCTCTTTCCAATGTGGCAGTCAATGATTCCACATTTGATTTCTCGAATGTATAGGCATCCTTTCCTACCAGGTAAATATTTTCCTTGATATTGCTGCAGATCAGCGGAGTCTGCAAACCCATTACGGAAAGTATCACCGGAGAAAGACCTTCTATATCTGATGGCTGCACATAGGAGTATGCATTCTTCATCAGTGTAACAGTATCATCACCGTAAATGAATCCGGGGAAAATGATACGGGGGTCTTTTGTGTTCTTAAGATTTACCTCAAATTCGGTGGGGTTGGGAGAACCGCCCACCAGCACCAGTTTTTTGGTCGTATTTAATTTCTCAAATGCAGGGATCAGGTATTGCAAACCTTTATCAGGGATAAAGCGGCCTACAAAAAGGAAATAGTCATCTTTCTTCAGGCCAAGCTTTTCAACAATATCCGTGTCTTTTGTTTCTTTAATTTCAGCACCAAAGGAAATGAAGTCGAACTTCTTTTTGAATTTCTTCTCAAACAGTTCCTTGGTGAAGATATTGTCGATGGCGATGAATTTGGACGACCATACAGCCAGGTAGGCATTTGCCAGTACAAGCTTTTGCATGAACCAGCTCCATTTATCTCGTCCCCATTCGGTACCATCTATGCTGAGAATTACTTTCTTTCCAAATATTTTCAGGATCAGGGCAAAAATGGCATTGTTGCCCTGTATATGCACGATATCCGCACTGTTGCGCGTTATTATATGCCAGGTTACCTTGGTAGAGTGAATAATGGAATCAATTCCTGATTTAGGAATGGTCTTGAAATAAACCACTTTCACCCCCTTGTAGTTGTCTGTTCCCTTTTCCTGGCCGGGGTACATACGGTTGTATCCTGTCACCTGGTGACCACGTTCTGCAAGTCGGGGAAGAAACTCAACGGCAAATTTGTCGGCTCCTGCAGAACCTTTGGAGGGAGGGATAGAACGGAATCCAAAAGAAGCGATACGCATTTTCGCGGGTTAGAATTTATCTTTTAAGTAATCTGAGAAATAAGTGTCCAGGTATTCTTTCAATGCCACTCTCCAGTCGCGCATATTGTTGATACCGCGGATGTCCAGTTTTTTATTGGTGAGGCGCTCGCAGGGAGGGCGCTGGGCAAAATAGGTGTCTTTGAAATGTTCGGAGGTAACTTCTGTCATCTTTACCTTTCCTTCAAGGCCTAATAATTTAACCAGTTCCTCAGCTACTTCCAATCTGCCTGTCTGACCTTTACAAACCAGGTTATATAATCCCCAGTATTCTTTTTCAAACAAAACCTTTACATTATTGGCGAAATCCACTGTATAGGTAGGAGTACCGTCTTTATCATTCACAATGAACAGTTCTCTTTTACCCGCAACAAGTTGTTTGATCAGCTTATTGATGAATTTCTTATCCTTGGCAGGACCACCACCCATCATCCATCCTGCGCGGCAGATGATATAGCGGTTGGCGTGTGCCATTACATATTTTTCACCCATGTATTTGGAACGGGCATAGTGTCCGAGGGGGTTGGGCTGGTCCCAGTCATCATATAATTCCTTCTGGCCATCAAAGATCCCGGCCGTGCTGATATAAAGGAGGGGGATATTTAGTTCATTGGCGATATAAACTGCATTTTCTACCGCCATGGTGTTGGTTGCATATGTATCATCAACATTCAACTCGCAAAATTCAAGGTCAGTATAAGCGCCAAGATGGAAGAGGTAATCAGGAGCGAATGCTTTCACATCAGCCCTGTATTTTTCCAGCTCCCTGAAATCAAGGAAACTTAGCCAGTCTGTATTGACATCTTTATCAGTACATTTTATGTTAAAATCATCTTTAAATACTCTGTAAAAAGCCTCGCCCAGCATACCGCCGCTGCCAGCCATATAAATCTTTTTCATTAATTATGGGTTGTATTTTTTATCTAAGCTAATGGTGATCAATTATTTTTGCGCTGCAATAAAATGTCCCTGCGCCATTCTTTTATTTTTATCAATTGCTTTATCCAGCGGACGTAATAAACCGAGCTGTGTCCATTTATTGATAAACAGGAAAAATCTTAATACAGGCCCGGAAAACTTGAAGACCTTGGTAATACCAATAGAACACAGCAAACCCCATGTTGCCAGGATGCCGGCGATCGGAACGATATTCAATACCTTAAAACCATTTCTCTCAAACAGGTGTTTGAGGCCAAAACGGGAGGAATGAAAGAAAAGAAATGGTTCCTCATGCAGCCAGAACATAAAAGGAGTAGAAAGAATAATCTTGCCTCCTGGCTTCAATACGCGAAAATATTCTTTAACTGCCTTTTCAGGGTTGGGTATATGCTCTAATACATCAATAGTAATGATGGTATCAAAAGAGTTATCCTTAAAGGGAAGCTGTTGGGCGTCTCCCTGAACATCAATGCTGAAAGAACGAATGTCATAATCAAGAGAAACCCAGTTATCGTATTTGCCTGCAAAGGTTTTCTTTAAGTAATCGGCACCTGCGCCTACCTCCAGCACATCGCCTTTCATATGCTCATTCACAAAACTCTCTGTTTTTTTGAAGATCTCGTACCGTAATACATCCATTTTACAGATCTTCTCATATGGGTATCCCTTTTCAATGAGGATCTCATCATAAGGTTTGGTAACTCTTCTGTAAATAGCCTTTTCATCACGTGGCTCTTCGCTTACCGTTACCGGAATATAATTGGGTAATAAACGAGGGATATTATTAATTACAGGATATTCTTCTCCTGCTGCAGATTTATACAATGCGTCCTTTTCCGTACCATTCTTTGAAGCTTCAACGAACTTCAGTTCGCCGTGGGTAACAGGGCAACAAATGTACTTTGATAATAATTGCTGATCCATTTTGTTAGTTTGAGTTGCTTGAATTTAAGGTTGTTTATGTTTAATGGTTATAGGGCCAGATTTAAAGATTTAAATATGCCGGATAACTTTTCTTCGTAAGCTTTATGGTTAACCAGGTTCAGGATATGCTCTCTTCCATCAGCACCCATGCGGGCCAGCTTCTCTTCATCGGAAAGCATTAATTGTAACTTTTCTTTGAGTTCGTCCACATTACCGGGGTCAAACAGGTAGCCTGTTTTTCCATCAATAACCAGTTCGGGAATTCCACCGATCCTGGCACCCAGGGCTGGTTTATTTAACAAATAAGATTCAATGAGAGAGTAGGGAAGATTCTCATACATCTCTGTTGGTAATACAATGAACAGGGATTTGGAAGTGTAATAAAAGACTTCATTTTTTGGTTTTCTGCCAAGCAGAATAATATTCGTTAAACCATTAGCTGCTATAAATTCTTTCAGTTCATTATAGTATTCCCCATCACCAATTACATACAGGTCAACATTCAGGCCTTCCATTGCCTTAGCCAAAGTAAAGATGCCCTTCACTTTTATGAGATTGCCTACGTATACGATGTATTTTCTGTCGCTTTGATAAGGGTTCTCAATCGGTGCCACCTTTACTGAATCAATATCAAACAGGTTGTAAACCTGTACCAGCTTATCCTTATTGAAACCCCAGGATTCAAATTTATTTTTGATAAAGAGTGAAGGACAGATATAATAATCAACGTGTTTATAAGGGTTCAGCAAATTGTTGCTGTAGGAGGCGAGAGAAGCCACTACACTTGCTGAAAACGAGTTCTTTTTACATTTATTGATGGCACAGGCATAAAACCTGTTTGGTCTGCATTTTTCACAAACTTTTCCTTTGCTGACCATTGTTGTATTTGGGCAGAGTATCACCGTATCATGAAGGGTCCAAAGTATGGGAATACCGCGTTTCTTGATTTCCGGTATGATGCTGGCAGGAGTAAGATAATGATGAATATTGTTCAAATGAACAAGATCAATCTTATGTTCATCCAGTAATTGGGTCAGCTTTTGCTTTGCTTCTGATGAATAGATTGAATTCTTGACAACCGGTATGCTGCGAAGCAGGCCTTTATTTTTATTAAGCTTCTTATAATCTATACCCTTGATAAAGTATTTTGAATAAGGTGTCTCGAAATTCTTCTCATTCTCCATGGAAAAGGGAATGACTTCGTGCCCCCTTGCTTCATAAAAATGCTTGAGACTTTCAACATAGGTCCAGTCCCCCCCTGAGGGGTACCAAGTCCAGTTTACAATTAAGATCTTGCTCATTAGAGTTGGTTGACTTTAATCCGGCAAGGCAATAATTGCTTGTAGGAACGGGTGTGAAGAATGGATTGGTATCGGCTATTTGTTTTCATTGTAAGATTGTGCCAAGGGCAGTTAGTAGTGTACGGAATTCTGTAATAAAATCGGAGTTTTACGATGTCCGGACCCGATTTTTACGGGCGTAAACATATAAAGGAAACCGGGAATTTCATAGTATTTTCTTGTATTCTTCTATCATTTTATGAGATCCAAAATTAGAACGAACATAAGCATGTACTTTGCTTCTATCAAAATTGATAATCAGCGCTTTATGCCATTTCTCAGCGATATCCGCGGCTGTCGGTTCGCACAAAAATCCGTTGTCTTCCGAGATCATTTCGGATGCACCACCAATTCGTGTTAATACCATTGGCAGTCCGCTTGCCATTGCCTCCAGTGCTGCAATTGAAAACGTTTCCACATTGGTGGAGCATAGGGTAAACAGGTCACTTGCCTGGTAGAATGGCCGCAGATCTCGCTGCAACCCCGCAAATGAGATATAATCCTGCATACCCAGCTCCGCTACCAGCTTTTTTGTATCGGGCATCATTTTCCCTTCACCCAGTAACAACAGGTGAGCTTTAAGTCCATACCTGTTATGAAGGATATGAAGGGCCTTCACTGCACCCGCATGATTTTTTTCTACGCGAAATGCCGCAGCCTTGATAATCACTTTGGCATCAGCCGGAATATTGTAGGCGATCCTTGTCTTATTGGCGGAGCCATTCATGGATTGGCTCCAGTAACCAGTATCGATACCGTTATAAATAGTTTTGAACTTCCTGGCAGGGATATTCATCTGCTTTGCAGTGAAGGCTGCCTGGTTATTGGATACTGTTACGATCAGGTCTTTTTTAGTAAGTAAAGAAGTATAAAATTTATGCAGCCAGTATTCTTTTTTGCTGACATGAAAAGTAGTGTGATAGGAAATGATCCGTTGAGCATTTGATCGGGTACCGATATTTGCAATACGATACATGAACCAGGCGAAAAAATTGATGCAGAATACCAGGTCAGGCTTTTCTTCCTGTATGATCTTTCTTAACTGTTTAATTGGTGAAAGATCAAACCTCGACTTGCGGGACAGCGCTATGAACCGGACAGTTTTGTCCAGCTCTGGTTGCAATACATTCACATCCGTAAGACTGACCAGGCATTGGCTTTTTGCATCCTCTCTCAACCCGGCAGACAGAGTAATCAGGAATTTTTCGGCGCCTCCTGTATTCAGGCCTGGGGTGATATATAAGATCCTTTTAGCTTTCATGTTCTGGTTCAGGAAAATCAAATGACATATCAGACAACTCCACGGGCGGCCGTACTTCAGCCTGCATATTCAACAACTTTGTTTCTGCAATCAGCGCTGCAACGATCATAAGAGTTGAACTGGAGGTTAACTCTTCATTCTGGCCCAGGCAATAAATAATCACAAAAATGGTCACGAGTGCCATTGAAGAGATCTTTGGGTGCCTGAATGATTGCCTTAGAGAGCTTATCAATAAATAGAAATAATATGCCAGCCCTACAATGCCGCTTTCAATTATTAGCAATAACATTCCATTGTGAGGATTGATTCCCCATACCCCTAATTTCCGGAATATATAGCCACCGGTTCCAATCCCAAATAACTGTTCATTGAAATGCAATTGAAGAAACCTTTCTTTGGCAACCCGGGCGGCATCCTCCCGCCAGTCAAGGGCATCCAGCTGCTGCACGTTATAGTTTCTTCCCAAATGTTTATTCACCATTTGTATAGGTTCATCAATCAACCGGTTAGTAATGCTTTCAATAAAATCACTGCTCAGGTGCAGGGCATCCTGCAAAAACACAAATACAAATAAGGATAGAAAAATAGCGATCAGCATCATCCCAAATATCCTGTAAACCCTTTTAGCCTTGCTTTTATCCTTGAGCTCGCGCACCATCAGGAAAAGAGTAATGCAGATCATTGCTAATAATGAGCTTCTGGAAGTAGACATCATAACCCCCAAAGCCATTATTGGCATAAGCAGCAATAATAACTTATGTTTTATGCGATCATTAATAAACTCATTAAATAAAAACACAAAAGTCATCCCGCATACCTGGCCAAAGAAGTTATGGTTATATAACTCAGCCAGTTTCCCGTCTTCTGTTACCTCGTGCGGAACATGCATCACGGCCAGGAAGATCCGCTGGATGGGAAACTCGCCGGCAACAGCATAGGTGTATAGCAGATCTGCAAAACAGATGACGCCTGAAATGAGCAGTGCAGTTTTCAGGATCACCATATTGCCTTTCAGGAAGAGATAATAGTAGGCACAATAAACAGATATGAAAGTAAGAAAAGTGGATTTTATAAATCTGTCGTCTACAATGTCATATAAAGAAGTTATTAAAACAGTGTATAGTACAAATATGAAAATATGCTGGATTCCCGGAACGGAGAAAAACTTCGGTTGAATGGGTGCTGGCTTTGAAATGATGGTTCTTGCAAATAAAGCCAGTCCAATAAGCGCTCTGACGTTCGCAGGTCCCATTTCAAAATTGATATCGGCAATCGTAAGCGTAAAAAAAAGCCCTGCTATCAGCTCTGGTTTAAAGATCAGGGCTAATACGAAAAAAAGACCGCCTAATATCAATACAGGATTCACTGTACTTTATTTCTGTTATTAAAATTAATTCGTTTTGTAATTATTCTTCTGGTTTCCTGCGGAAGCCGGATTTGAAAAAAGCATTTTCCTGAATATAAAGATCATACAGACCAGGTATAATGCATGGGAACAGCAATAACCAATTGTTGCTCCAAATGTCCCATACAGATTAAAGAAAAATATGGAAAACAATACCTGGGAAATACTGCTTACAAATTCCATGGTAATGAATATGCGTGTCATGGATTTGGCAGTCATTATGTAGGCCAGTATCCAGCCAGACATTTTAATGAAATCTCCAAGCAGCTGAAACGCAAACAGGTTATCCATACCTTCAAACTGGCCGGTAAATAATACATGAATGATAATGTTGCGGCCCAAATACAAAGCTGCAGTGAACAGCAGCAGAAAGGGAACTACCAATTTATATACTGAGAAAACCTCCTGCCGTAACTCTCTTTGTGTTCTTAATTCTGTAAGCCTGGGCAGGTAATAAACACCGAGTGAAGTGGCGAAAACCATCAAATACATATTTGATATGCGGTTAATACTCTCCCAAAGCCCTGCCTGATTAAGATTGCCTCCAATTCCTCCTACTTTGGAATGAGCAATAATATAGTTCCGGATAACGAGCTGGGCAACGGGCATCACAGCCGCTGTAACAATAGCCATCAGGGAATAATGAGAGAGGCGCAATACCGCCAGCTTACTGAATTTTTTGGTAAAGCTTCCTATCTGAAACCATTTGGAACTGCGTACAAGCGGCAGCGTAAGCAGGAATACTACAGATTGATAGGTTACCAGGGCGATTAATGCCCCATAGGTTCCAAATCGATAGGAGAGAATAATAGTGAATAACAAACCTACAATACTTCCAATAACATTAGCGATAACATATTTCTTGTATTCCTTAAACCCATTGATCACCGCAATCAGCAGGGTATTATAGGCATACATTACAATGGTAGCGCCAAACACGTAAAATATCAGCTTGAACTGTGAGCTCTTTAAAATGATTTCTGACCAATAGCCTGCTCCGATTATCAGGATCAGTCCGGTCAATCCGGATAACACAGTGGTGATCCAGAAGCCGGTTCCAAGGAAAAGCTGGTTCTTTTTGGGTGATTTTGAATACTCGGCAATGTAGCGCGTCATGCCAGTGGTAATTCCACCGTTGCATACACTGAGCAAAATTGTAGTGAAGTTATTGAGCTGCCCTACCAGCGCAATGGCCGCAGGTCCACCACCGGGAAAGTCTTTACTTAAGATGGCAATTGCCTTCATACTTACAAAGGCTGCTATCATCTTGATAAAGACGGCGATCCCGTTTAAAAAAGAAACTTTTATAAGGTCTGCACCAAATATTTTTTTAACGCTGATCAATTTTAGCATGTTTTCGTGTTAGGGTACTCTATTAACTAAAAACAACAGGAGGAAGATGCTTCTGCCTGTTGTTTTTCATTATTATGTCGATATTGGTACGGGAATAATTGAATTCTTTGATCAACCAACTTTCATTGCCAGTTCCTGTGCAATTGGCCTGATTTTCTCGATATTTTCTTTACGGATCTCAGCTACCAGCTCGTATCCCAGTGTGGGAAGGGTAAGCTTTACAGTATTGGTTCTGATTTCAACCACGTTGCCTTCCCACATCATCAATGGGCCGTTGGTTATGCGAACCCGATCGTTCAGGTTAACGCTTGCTTTTTCAACAGTCACATAATCATATTCACTAAGGAATTTCTTAATTGTATCGATCTCTTCCTGGCGGATAACAGCCGGCTTATTCAGCCAGTGCACTATATTGATCACTCCGTCTGCCTGTCTGATCTGCGCCAGTTCAGTGGGAGAAACACAAACGAATACGTAGGAAGTGAAAAGTGGTTCAAGAATTACTTTTTTGCGGTCTGCCCATTGCCGCTTAATCTTGTTTAAGGGGCAATAGACCTCGAATTTTCCTTTTTCAAGGTTGTCCGCAACCTTCTTTTCCCATCTTGCCCGTGTATACAGGGCATGCCATTGTTTTTTTGTGTCCGAGGTGTACATGACTCAGTTTTGGTGTACAGAAAATGATGATACTTGTCTGGGGTTTTCAGGTGAGCAGGCTTCGCCCAACTCACTTACAGGGTGCGGATTCATGTGAGCAAGAGTTACAAAACAACTTTGCTTAAAAGGCAGGTTAGAACCTGAAGATCAGCTTAGCGACCGCTGGCCTTCCTGGTTTTTACGCCTGTCTTCTTATTTTGTATATAACCATAGCCGTAGCCATAACCATATCCATTCTTCGTAAATCCTCTGGATTTAATACCGTTGAAAATAATTCCAAGGTTCTTCAATTGGTGTACCTGGTTCTCCTCATCCAGCCTTTCCATATAAACCTTTGGAGTGAACTTGTGTTTCACTACATAAAGTGTGGCATTACACATTGGAGAAAGCACATAAGCATCGGATAACAAACTTGCCGGTGCACTATCAATTATCACGTTGTCAAATATTTCATTCAGGTATTCAAGCAGGGTGGTGAGTCTTTCACTCATCAGCAGTTCCGAAGGATTTTCAGGCAGCGGACCGCAGGGAATGAAGAAAAGGTTCTCATTCGCAGATGAACGTCTGATGATTTCCTCAGGTTCACAATCTCCTTTAAGGTAATCGCTAACGCCTTTGTCATATTCCACGTTCAGCTTATGGCTGAGTGAAGGATTAGCGAGGTCAAGCTCCAGTAAAACCACTTTACGATCTGCCAGAGCAAGGCTAAGTGCCAGGTTAAGGGCAACAAAGCTCTTTCCTTCACCAGACAGCGATGAGGTCACCAGTATCCTTTTCTTTTCTGCATTTACTCCAAGATAGCCCAGGGATACACGGATTCGACGGAACTGTTCAGCAATGAAAGTTCTTTTTCCGGCTTCAATTACAATCGGGTCTTTTTCCTTGTTGAGAATGATCTCACCAATGATCGGAGTATGAGTCAGGTTCTCTATTTCATGGCGGAACAGGATCTTCCTGTTCAGAAATTCTTTGGCAGTTACAAAACCTGCAGGAAGAATAAGCGCAAACACAAAAGCAACCATATAGATCAGCTTTCCTTTCGGGCTTACAGGTTCCAGGGTTGATTGTGCCCTGTCAACAACACGGCTTTCTGCAATATTTGACTGGTGGGAAAGTGCACTCTCTTCCTTTTTTTGTAACAGGAAAGAATAAATACCATTATAAATAGCTTGCTGGCGACTGATATCGATGAGCTCCCTTTCTTTTTGCGGGATACTCTGCAGCATGCTTGAATACACATTATTGGTAGATTGGAGATTCAGCTTGCTGGCCATCAGGGAAGCGCGCTGTTCTTTAATATTCTCAGCAACACTTGGTTTGATCTTGTTGATCTGGTCCCTGACCTGTGTAAGGATAGGGTTATTTTCTCCTGTTGTAGTCCTCAGCTTTTCGTAATTCAATTCTGACTCGTACAGTTGATCCAGTAATTTTCCAAGCCTTTCATCTTTCAATCCCAGCGTAGAAGGAACAATACCGCCAGCGTTATCTTTCGATTGCACATATTTGTCGACCTGGTCAAGTACCGCAAGTTGCATGTTCACATCACCAACCTTCTGATCATTCTCACTAACATTTTTCAGGAAATTTTGTCCCTGCGCACTGATGTCAACAGCACCACGGGTAGCTTTATATGATTGAGCCTGTTGCTCAATATTTTTCAGTTCCTTTTCCATTTCACCAAGCCTTGCCTCAACAAATGCCGTAGTATTGGAGGCCAGCCTGTTCTTGTCATCAATAGTAGCTTTGTTATAAGCAGTGATCAGTTCATTCAGGATATCTTCTCCTCTTGCCGGATCAGAGTCCCTCATCTTCAGATCAACCACAGTAGAAAGTTTGCTGGGCGCTGTGGCTCTTAATTGGGCCAGCAATGCGCTGGTTTGAGCTTTGGAATTATCGATCTTGAAATAAAGAGGTTTTACTGCTTTATGCGTATAATTTTTATTGGCAATGAATTTGAGCCTGCCGTAGGGAGTCTGCAACAATGTATCCAGGGGGTATTTGTTGCCACCGATTTTCACTGTGCTGTCCTGCTCGGAAAAAGTAAATGGAACTTTCTTTTGCAGCGTAAGATCATCGGGATTGGGAGCCACGATCATGATAGGAGAGGAAGTGTAGGCAGATACAGGGATCATCTTGCCTTCTTCCAGGAAGGTTACATACAGGCCAAGGTTTTTCACCACGCTGGCCATGAGTGACCTTGACTTTAATACCTCAAGCTCATTTTCAACAATCTTGTTACCAGCAAGCTGGTCAAGGGAGTTGATCATTTCACCATCGGATGAACCCTTCTTTTCATCTTTGAGCATAATAGCTGCAGAGATCTCGTATTCAGGGGCAGTTTTCTGAAGGTAGAACCAGGCACCAAAGATGCTCAGTAAACCAAAAATAATGAACAGAGGCCAGTAGGGCATGTACTTAAACAAGATCTCACTTAGTAAGCTCTTATTTTCTTTTCCTTTCTTTTGTCCTGTTGATGCCATAAATTTTTTATTGTAGTAAACGATCGGCCACAATCGCTGCCAGTGATAATCCACTTAGGAAAATTGGCAGCCATTGAGCACTGCGGTTAGCAGTGGCGACCTTTGCCTTATTTGGTTCCACATAAACGATATCATTGGACTGTAGATAGTAATATTTGGAAGTGAACAATTCAGAAGAGTTCAGATCAATGTGCTTGATTAACCTCTTCTCGTTCTCCTCGCGGATGATCATTACATTTTGCCTTTTACCATAAAGGGTTAAGTCCCCGGCAAGGCCAATCGCTTCTAATAGAGAGATTTTTTCGTTCGGCACCGTAACTACGGTAGGATGGTTAACTTCTCCCAACACAGTAACGCGGAAATTCAGGAATCGGATTGTGACTATTGGGTCAATCAGCAATTTTTTATCCAGAATGGTCCTGCTGATCTTATCTTTAAGTTGCGTCTTTGTTAATCCTTCAGCTTTTATGTTCCCCAAAATTGGAAATTGGATATTGCCATCTGAGTTAACCAGGTAACCCTGGCTGTTGCCGATCGTATTCGGACCAGCTGCTGCAGCATTTCCACCTTCCGTAGCAATCGGATTGAAGATCTTTGTGCCCTCAGGATTCAGGTCACCAATAGTAATACTCAGGATATCATTTTTTTGGATCGCAGATTCAGGGATCTGTATCATCGCAGATATATTGCCGTCCTGCACACCATTGAAATACGTTACTTTCTTTGTATCTGTGCAGGAAATTGCCAGAACTAAAAGCATCAGGTACGAATGGGTACGAACAATGTAAAACAAACTCCTTTTCTTAAGCATGGTGGTTGTTGGTTGTCAAAAACATAAATCGGTAATCTAAAAAACCCAGCTTACAAACCGCTTGCGTTTTTTAAGGTGACTAATCAGACCTGGAAAGTTCAAGTAAGATCGTTCAGAAGAATTGGAAGAAAGGTTAGGGCGGACTTCAATAGGAGAGGAAATTTAGAATTGCGTCGCTAAAATAATAATTAATTGAAATTACCTAGTGTTCTTTTTTGTTCAGAGTGAGTTTAAAGCTAAAAATACTCCATTTAGGGTATATTACTCCTTACTGTTTTTCTTGCGAAAACCGCACAAAACCAGTCTCTCTGAGCAAGTCTCCCAGCTGTACACTCCGGGATGTTATCTTATTCTTAACTGGCCTTCCAAAGGAGTGTTTTACAATGATGGTGTACCGTTTTGTGAGGTGGTGGTTATGCGAGTACACTGCCTGGTTATTGTTGCGGGGAACTTTCTCTTTATGGGATCTTTTGATCTTCAGGATATCTTCCCATAACCCGAAGGCGGAGCTGGTAGTACCAGGGAAAAAACTTTTGTTAGGGGGGATATATTCACCGGCCTCATCTGGATGGCCTGTTAATATAAGTGCTTCGCAAACAATCAATTCAAAGTCAGGAAAGGAATTACCGTGGCTGATCTTGATAATTGTATGGTATTTCTTTGCTTCTGCCAGAATACGGTCAATGGATTCCTCCTTTATGGCTGCGTACAACAGTTTGGCAGCAATGTATCTTCCGAGGATATGCGAAGGATAATTCTGAGATACATGAAGGTTCAATAGCTCCGCCATATGCCTTTCCATATATTCTGTGTTTCGCGTGAGCCAGTACCTGAATATCTGCAGTGAATGGGCAAAGATCCGGGCCTCGTTGGTGTTCTTTCCACGCAGGTAGTGTCGCAAACCGTCTCCATAATACCCATTTAGTCTATCCATGTTCACAGACTGTTCAAAATAATAATACTGCCCGGCAGGTGTCTTGGCAATTTCTCTTTGAAACCGGTCAATTAGTGAGGGATTCCTTTCCAGGAAAACGATTGTCTGTTGTACCAGGGAAAGGAAAAAATGATCTTCCCCGGTTGCCAGGGCGGGAGCGTCCCGAAACAGAGATATAAGATAACGTAGTACCTCCTCGCTATTGATGCTGCTGTCCGTAGTCCCATTTACAGCGATCTTTTCAATCTCATCCATTGAATTGAAACCGCAATACTTGGAGAGTATGGTAAGTGTGGAGGGAGATGCGCTATAAGCAGTTTTTACAAGACCAAAGAAACGGCGTAGTGTATTGCCATTAATATTATATCCGGTCTTTTGATAAATATCGTCTACCAGTTGCAGGCAGTCTCTGGACGAAAGTATCTTTCGTCCAAAGCTATTTTCAATCTCCTTTCGCAAGGCTGGCAGCAAATGTTTATCCATACACTACAGCAATGTAATAAAAGTTTCAGCGATTTAGCAGGATAAAGGGGGGACGCGAGGGTTTATCGATAGCGTTATTGTTTCTACTCAAGTTCTTCTTTCATACGGTCAAGAACCTTGCTTTCTATCATCTTCTGGGCAACGATGATCATATTTTTAAAGGCTTTGGCGCCAGATATTCCATGTCCGATGATCACCGGTTTTGCCACGCCCAGCACGGGAGTACCACCGTAAATTTCGAAATCGAATCGGTCAAGGAATTCACTTTTGATCTGCTGCCGATGTCCTACTTCATATAGTGATTCAGCCAATTTAAGAATGATATTGCCGGTAAATCCTTCGCATACCATTACATCAGCTTTGTCAATTAATACATCCCTGCCTTCAATATTGCCTATGAAATTAATATGCTTATTCTCTTTCAGGAGGGGATAGGTGGCCTGGGCCAGCAAATTACCCTTGCCTTCTTCTTCACCAACATTTACCAGCCCTACTCTTGGGTTTTTTATATCAAGGATCTGTTGCGCGTAAACTGATCCCATTACTGCAAACTGGTTCAGCTGTTCAGGTTTACAATCTGCATTCAATCCCACATCCAGTAACAATCCGGTTCCGCCATTCTCTTTGGGAATGATTGTGGAAATGGTTGGGCGCAGTACACCTTCCAGGGCTTTAATGCTAAAGAGAGCGCCCACCAGCATGGCACCGGTATTGCCTGCACTGATGAAAGCATCTGTTTTGCCGGTTGCCAATAAGTGAAATCCAATGGCAATAGACGACTGCTGCTTTTCTTTTAATGCTTTAGTGGGGTGTTCATCCATGCCAATCACCTGTTCGGAATGAATGATCCGTACACGATTGGATGGAATCTTATGTTCAGCGATTAATGGTTCAAGCGAAGATTGATCGCCAACCAGGGTTAGAGAGACTGAGGAGGAATTTTCCAGGATGTACTGGGCTACACCTTTAACTGCTTCAAGGGGTGCGTAATCGCCACCCATCATGTCAAGTCCGATATTCATTGGAGTACAATGTACAAATTCCAAATAATGATCCCGCAATTAAGCTGGATCATTTACCGGAGTGATACGATTTATTTCTTTACAGGAGACTTTTCAGCTACAACTTTTCCTTTATAGTAAAGCTTACCTTCACTAACATGAGCACGGTGGCGTACATGAGTTTCACCAGTAGTGCTATCTGTAGTCAAAGTAGCCGAAGTAGCCTTATAGTGTGTCCTGCGCTTTGCGCTTCTTTGCTGACTATGTCTGCGTTTCGGATTTGGCATGTTATTAAGTTATATTATTTATCTAAGTTCTTAAATTTTTCCAACCCTTTCCAAATCGGGTTGTCTTTCTGTTCTTTGTCTTCCGGCTCCAGTTTCTTCAGCGTATCCCTCGCTGATGGATTGCAATAAGGTCCATCCATCTTTTCATAATTGCAGGACTTCTGCATGGGAATACTCAGATTGATGAACTCATAGATCCAGTTGGCAACATCGATGTGGCTTTCACTGCGACTAATATAATATACATCAGGATCTTCCTCCTGGCCATTCATCAGTTCGGGCTCTTCTACCATTTTAATGGTCATGTGGAATTCATCCCAAAGTTCAAGTGGCAGATTGCTATTGCACCTGTCACAGGTAACTTCCAAAGTTCCACCGATCTCGAACTTTAAAAGCATGAAACCGTTGTTCTTGTCAAGCGTTAGCTTTACATTGGCCTTGCAGTGACGAAAGTCCTGCTGCTGGAAAACTTCAAAGAACCGATCATTGATCTCGTAGCTGTATTCATGGATTCCGGGTTTTAATCCGACAAAAAGTATTTCAAAGTCCCGGCGATGCCCCATGATCAACTGTTTTACGGCTTCTGGTCCCGCCTTGGCGGATTCAGAAATCGGGAGGCAAAGGTAAGGGGTTTTAATGAAAATTTGTCGTTGATTTTTGGATTATTTTGGTAATCATAACTAATTTAACGCCCTGATTCCTAATACGTTTAAAATAAGACCCTCTTGCAAAAATTCGTTTCCCGGTTGTTTGGCAGGTTGATGAAAAGCTGGAGCTGGGTCCTGCTGATAATCCTCACAATTTTAATCAAATGGGCCTCCTGGTACCCCGGGTGGGTCGAAAACTATTATACCTATGGGCTTTACCCAGCCATTTCTTATGTCCAGAGACTTCTCTTTGGATGGGTTCCAATCAGCATAGGGGACCTGTTCTATTTCTTTCTTATCATAATTATTATATATAAGCTCTACCGTTTCCTCAGATTGGTCTTTAAGAAACAGTTTACCCGGCAATACCTGACTGCTGGTCTTCAGCAGGGCATATTTTTTATACTCTTTGTTTACGTCTGCTTCAACCTGCTTTGGGGTCTGAACTATAACCGGCGGGGTATCTCGGCCCAGTTGGGTATCCAGGTTAAACGGTATGGTATGGAGGAGTTAAATACCCTCACTTTTACCCTTCACAAAAAGCTGAATGAGTATGCAGCCCAGGTAACAGAGGCGCAACGTGATTCATTTAATAAGAAAAGCCGGCTGTTTACCTTGAGCAGTGATGCATACAGGCAGGTTTCGGTGCAATATCCTTTCCTTAAATATAATCCTGTGTCAGTTAAGCCTTCCCTGTTTAGTTACCTGGGAAATTACCTGGGTTTCCAGGGTTATTATAATCCTTTTTCCGGGGAAGCACAGGCCAACACTACCATTCCGAGGTTCCTGGAGCCTTTTGTGACAGCGCATGAGATAGCGCATCAGATAGGCTATGCCAAAGAGAATGAAGCAAATTTTGTAGCCTTCCTGGCAAGTCGTAGTTCGCCTTCCCCCGTACTCAAATACTCGCTCTATTTTGATATGTATAACTATGCGATCGGTGAAGTATACAGGAGGGACACTGCAGCTGCAAATTATTACCAGCGAACCTTGCATCCGCAGGCAAAAAGAGACTATACGGAATACAGGGATTTTTATATCCGTTATCGTAACCCTGTTGAACCTGTCATCATGTGGGCCTATGGCCATTATTTAAAAGCAAATAATCAGCCTGCAGGCAAACAGACTTACAATGAAGTAGTGGCCTGGATGATTGCGTATTATAAGAAGTTTGGTATTGAAGCCTTGTGATCCCGATAGCTATCGGGACTAAAACTGATTCTTCCACATCATACTCTCGATCGGTTTATCAGGCTGCCCGCTGTATTTGGCATTTTTCTTCTGATTATACTTCACTTCAATCTCACCATCAACAGGGAAATAGATCAATTGACCAATAGGCATTCCTTTGTAAACCTTTACGGGTTGTTTTACGGAGATCTCCAGTGTCCAGTGACCACAGAAACCTACATCGCCTTTTCCGGCAGTGGCATGTATATCGATACCCAGCCTTCCGGTAGATGATTTTCCTTCCAGGAACGGAACATGCGCGTGAGTTTCAGTATACTCCTGTGTTACCCCCAGGTAAAAAATATGCGGGTAGAGAACAAATCCTTCCTCAGGTATCTCAAAATATTCGATCTCGTTATGCTTTTTTGCGTCAAGGATATGTTCCCTGTAAGTAGCCAGCCATTTTCCAAGGTGCACATCATAGGAATTACTGCCCAGGCATTCCCGGTCGTATGGATTGAGCTTGATAGTTCCTTTTGCTATTTCTTCCAGTATCCGCTTATCGGAAAGTATCATTTTCTAACTTCGGTTTTATTTACGTTCCGGCAAAATAAAGGGGAAAAGCTGACGAATGCCTATTTTTTATCAACATCAAATCAACGAAACTACCCGGCTGGGTATCTGGAAGATAGAAGAGACCGAAGAATTCTTTAAGGCAAATGTGCCCCAGCACAGGGATGTTACCCATCCTCACAAACGGTTACAACACCTTGCCGGCCGGTTTCTCCTCCAATACCTGTTCCCTGATTTCCCCTATGAATTGATAAAGATAGCAGATACCCGAAAGCCGTTTTTACCTGGCGAGCAATACCATTTTTCCATTTCGCACTGCGGGGATTATGCGGCTGCCATTGTGAGCAGGAACCAGAGGGTGGGAGTAGATATAGAAATTCCTGTTGATAAGATCATACGGGTGCGGGACAAGTTCCTGTCCCCAGATGAGGTAGTCACTTTCGGGAGCCTTGATATTGATCAATTAACAATGTGCTGGTCTGCCAAGGAAGCCGTATTTAAATGGGATGGAGAAGGAGGAATTGATTTCCGGGAGCAGATCCATTTGCACAAATCACACGGTAATACTAATCAGATGAATTGTACGTTTATCAAAGGCGCCCAGGTGGAATTAACCATTGAAATACAGCATTTGAAATATATCGTTCTTGCCTGGGTTGCACCTGATAATTGAACGTAATCTTTGTATTACCAGCTTTGAATTATCCGTTCCCCTGTATATATTTGAGCCGTTAGCCACCACCAGCCAATGTCCGTAAAAACTATTCCTTTCTTAATTCTCATTTTACTTATTTCCCGCCTTTATTCAACGGCACAGGCCCCAGCTATTTATGCATTTCAGCAGGATGATACACTTGTCAGAAATAACTACCTGGAAGAGGTAGCTTCAAAAAAGAAAATGTTGTTGAGCGGAGTCCCCAAATCAGCCGCTTCAGATTATAAAGAGATTTACGAGAGTCAATTTGATGAGATCAATGACCTGGTTAAAACCCGTTCTGTAACTGCCCCGGTTGCGCAGGAATATTTGCAATCGATGGTCAAACAGGTAATAGCGGCAAATCCAGAGTTGGCCAAGCTGCATACGAGGATATTCTTTACTCGCGACTGGTGGCCCAATGCGGCCAGCATGGGAGAAGGCACTATCGGGATCAATGCCGGTTTAATGGTATTCCTGCACAATGAAGCAGAGCTTGTTTTTGTTATCTGCCACGAATTAGCTCACTATTATCGGGATCATACCCAGAAATCTATTGATAAGTATGTGGAAACAGTAAATAGTGAGGTCTTCCAGTCAGAATTGAAAAGATTATCGAAAGTACAGTTTGGCGTCAATAAACAATTGGAAGCTTTATCAAAAGGAATTGCATTTAATAGTCGCAGGCATAGTCGGGATAACGAAGCAGAAGCTGACAGATATGCTTTTGCCTTCATGAAAAAAACAGGTTATGATGCAGGCGGCATAAAAACCTGTCTTGAACTACTGGATAAAGTTGACGATTCTCTTCTCACAACATTGAAATTAGAGCAGGTGTTGAATTTTGACCAGTATCCATTCAAGCCAAAATGGATACAGAAGGAATCAGCCATATTCAGTCAGTTGGGTGAGGATGATAACCAGCTTTCAAAGAAAGAGAAGGACTCGCTAAAAACCCATCCCAACTGTCAGCAACGAATAGCATTTCTTGCTGATTCAATCAATAGCGCAAAGACCGGCAAAATGTTTATTGTAAATGAGGACCTGTTTAATAACCTGAAAAAAGATTTCTTCAGGGAAATGACTGAGCAGTGCTACCGAAAGAACAATTTGAGCCGGAATCTATATTACAGTCTTTTACTATTGCAGGATAACAGTGAAGATCAAATGGCGGTCTATTCCGTTGCCCGTTGTCTAAATCAATTATATGAGAACCAGAAAAATCACAAACTGGGATTAATAATTGATCTGGAAGGCAAAGAATACCCGGCACAGTATAATCTTTTATTAAGAATGCTGAAGAGATTACGACTGGAAGAGATTGCCGCCATCAACCAGAATTTCTGCAGAAAATATGCGGGCCTGATGAAAGACAACCCCGACTTTGCGAAAGAATCAACAAAAGCTTTTCAATTAAATAAATCCTGATTCCAACTACAAATCACCATCATGAAAAAATCAATTATTGCGGCCGTACTGCTGCTATTTGTACTGTCGGTAACTGCTCAGAAATTATCCATAGAAAATGTGCAAAAAGTTACTCTCCGGAATGCCGATGCTATCAAAGAGGGCTCAGAGGTTAAAGGGTACTATTTCTTTTATGTTAGCGACAAGATAGACAAGAGAACAAATGAGTATACCCTTCAGATAACAGACAACAACCTGAAAAAACTCAAGGATATCAAATTTGTTGACTCAAAGGATGTTAAGATCCTCGAATCCTCGTTCAATGGCACTGACCTGATTTTCCTGTTTTATAATGATGATGCCCTCACCTTTGATTATCAGGTGTACGGAGCAGATGGCAAAAAGAAATATTCCTATCAGCGCCAGTTAACCAAAAAGGAAAGGCGTTTTCTTGAAAATACTTATCTCCGGATGGATGATGATGAGAATAATTATAAAGGGATATATCCTATTGACGGTCGTGGTTTTATTTCCAATACGCCAAGCCGCGAGGATAAGGATTACACTTTCCAGGTTGATTTTTTCTCCACCGAAAAAAGGAAGCAATGGTCTTATATACCCACTATCGGTGCCAAGAAATTCATTGGCGACTACCTGGGTACTTTTAATGGTGTAGTGTTCCTGGAAGTATTGAAATTCACAGGTATGATGGATGGCAAGCCTGATTCTTATGTAGTGGGACTTGACCTTGAAACCGGCAAACAGTTATTTGAAAAATCAACCGACGAGGGGAAGTATAAGTTTTATCCTGCCAGCATGTCTATCCTGAATGGAGATAAAGCATACATTTTTGGAGAATATTTTGATCCAAATGGAAATATCATAAAGGATAAATCTCATGGATTTGCATTCATCGGCATGGATGAAAAAGGAAAAATTGTAAGTGAGAAATATTGTGGCTGGGACCTTGAACTGGGAAAATTCCTGGAGGTTACCTCAAAGGGTAAAATTGCCGATTTCGGGTTTATGTACCTGCACAATATGTTCCAGACAGCAAACGGTGATATTTATGCTGTTGGCGAAGGATTCATGAAAGTGGCCAGTGCGCTGGGTATTGCAAGTACGGTTTTATCCGGAGGTAGACAAGGTGTAGTCAGTAACGTTAAAGTAAAGGTGACAGATCTTATCATGATCAAATTCGATAAGGACTTTAATGTAAAAGAAGCTAAAATTTATGATAAGAATTCAAATAAGCAGGAATTACCAAGTGGAATGGAGTTTGTGAGCACACCACTCATTGGCAAGCTGCTGAAGTACTCCTACGGTGAATTCGATTATGCTTATACACAAATGAATAAAGACAATACTGCCTTTACGGTCTGCTATAGTGATTATGTGAAAGGTAAAGATTATAAGGGTAGTACTTTCAATGCCATTAGCTATAATGATGGCAAGATCACAACGGATAAGATAAATACAAAATCAGAAGCTACCCGGTCTTCAGTGCTTCCTGCACAGCAGGGCCAGGTATTGATCCTGGATTATTATAAAAAAGATAAAAGACTGGATGCGCATTTTGAGAAACTGAATTAATCAAGGTATGCCTGATCTGGCATACCAAATCAACGATAATTCCATATTAAAAAAAGACCCACTTTCTGAAGTGGGTCTTTTTTTTATCTCTTGAGGAGTCATCTTCTGAAGAACATAAAGTCAACAGATTTAATATTCAACTTTTTGCCAAAAGGAGCTGACATTTGATTTTGAAGAAAAAATACCGCTTTCATCACCGCAATTTTCTATTAATACACCATCTTTTAGCCATATTGATGCATCACTTTCAACTACTGGCCCTCTTGCGCTTCTGTTAATATATGGGTTGTCTAAAACTGCAAACTTTTCTACTTTCAGGCTGGTGAGATCAATCTGTGCAAAAAGCGTTTCAAGCCTTGCAATGCCTGAAAAAGCAGGCAAAATGGTATATAATTTACCGTTGTTTATTGTTGCTCCAACAGATCTGCATTCAGCTTCAAAAAGTTCAAATCTCCTGTCCAATGCCAGCGTTTTGAGTTTATTCCATTTGCGGTCATAAATTTCCAATGCCACTGTACCGTTTTGATAGCGGGTGCTTTTATCATTGGATAGAGAATACTGGTACCCCTTTATTATTACGATCCGTTCATCAGAAACCAGGAAATTTAAAAGATTGAAATATTCTGCGTCAGATTTATAGGCATTCCGGATTTCTTTTATTTCCGAAACTTCAAATGATTTTAAATAAGCCTTATCCATGGCTTGTTCTCCTGTACCTGAAACCTTATTCTCTGCAAAATTAAATTCAAATGCCTGGTGCACATTATCTTTATCTTCTGTGGTATAGTCTATTACGGTAAAGTAACTGGTCGGCTTTTTAGCATCAATAGTTGTGAATATTTTAATATCACGGTTTGTTCTTACTGAAAAGGGTGCTGATAACTTATTTACAGATTTACCCGAACTATTAAAGCGCTCTGTAACGAGTTGATCATCCAGGATAAAAGAAAAATATAAATCATCATTTGCTCCTGATTCGACACCGGTAAATAACCCATCTTGTCCTGGCGATTTTATCTCAACAGGTTTTGCGCTGAAATTGCCATCAATTCCAATAGCCAGGATTTTAGCGCTGGTTAAAGTCTTTTCTGTAATTTTCTTATTACCCATTACGTAACCATCATTGTTGGTTACCCTTACAAATAACGATGAAAAGCTGCCATCTGGTCTGTTCAGCGGCTTGCTATCTATAATAGCTCTTTCCCCATTATCATACATCAATATGTCTTTGATTAATTTGCCGTTCTCGATATTAATAATTGCACCACGAACCGTAGAACTAATTGCAGTATTCTTCATACTAAAAGCACCTTTCCCGAATTCCTTGTTAGAGTAAAAGACAATTGCGTTGTTATTCATTCTGCTAACTCCAACAGCTTCTCCTTTCACCGTGAATTCCCATAAAGTCTTACCCTTATCGTCTATCCGGGCTATACCACACTCTCCTTTATTAAAGTCGGCAGCTACAATAGCCCCACCATTGGGTAAATAGTTAATGCTTTTACTAAAAGCTGAACCGCTATGTTCTACGTGCCATACATTCTTTGGAAATGGCTTCAGTACTTTTTGCGCATATAAATTATTGATGAACGCCAGGGCCAATAAGCCTGTTAGTAACTTGATTGATGGTTGCATGATTATGGTGGTTGTGTAAATTTTACGATTATTATTCTTCGAGCAGGTTCATATCTTCCGGCAATCCAAGATCAATGGTATTCTGACCAGCTATCCCTTCAATTGATCCACGGATATGGGCGGCACTCAGTAATACTTTTTCCAATTGCTTCTCTCTTGATTTCCACAAACGCTCCATGGCTTCCCGTTCTTTCTGAATTGATAATTTCATGCTGGCAAATCCTTCCCGGATCGCTTTCCATTGTTCAGAGAATTCATTGCTTAATAAATAATCATAGAGTAATTGCATTTTATCACCACGATTATCATTTGTCTTTGCAGCGGCATTAACCTTTATCACTCCATCTCTCAATAAGGCTGCCATAGGTTTTACTTCTGAAAATGAGCAGATCCATACGCCATCCTTCAGCCCAAAACAGTCCATATCTTTTGGCATGGTGCGGGTCACAATGACTGCAATGTCGGCACCATTTGCACGCATATCAGATTTAAGCTTTTCGATCCAGTCGGATCCCCAGGCAGTAGCCCGTTTACTTTCATAGATGATCTTGCCACATTCCTGTCCAAAATTGTTCCGAACGGTTTGAATGCAATCAGCTCCTCTTTTACCTTTGCCCACTTCAGTAATAAGATCAAATGGAAAGGCCAGGCGAAGCATTTCTTCAAGGGCCAGTTCCTGCACTTCACCCTGTAACTGGGAAGAACCCTGGTCTGCTTTTCTACGCATTTCCTCTGCCAGTTTTTTCTGGTCATCCAGCTGCTTTTCCAATTCCTTCATACGGAATTGGTATTCTGTCTCGCGCGCAGCAACTTTTTGTTCTTCGATCTTGCGAATATCTTCAGCCAGTTTCTCGCGATCGCGCTGTAATTGTTTTTGAACAGTGAGATCAATTTCTGCTTCACGATTCTTCAATTCCATTTCCTTGCGGAGATAGTCAGCTTCTTTCTGCCGGGCATCTTTCAGCTTTTCCTGGTTTTCCTTCTGCTCCTGCAGCAGCAGGTTTAATTTATTCTCATAATCGGAGGCGATCCTTTTACGGGTGCTCTCTTCGATCTGTTGCTGCTGCTTCATTTTCTGGTCATCGAATTCCTTCTCTTTCTTTTTCTTCCAGTCTTCCATCTGGGAACGAAGCTCTTTTTGAATCTCGTCCCGGATCGTGTCTGTAGGTTCAAACTCGTGGCCACAATTTGGACATTTGATATTTTCAGTCATAAATTTTTTTATAAATCTTCAAACTTGAATCTTGATTTACCATCCAGATTGTTAAAGTGATCAATCCGTTCATTTTTTATTAGCTTTTAATTCCACATTTAGGAAGGGCCTTGTTTATCTTAAAACTTAATTGTAAATTTAGAATCGGTTCAGGAGGTAAGAGATTGGCAAGGGTTTGAGCCTCGCAGCGCACTAAATCAGAGTGATAGTCCACAGGACCCAACTCTTACCATCCATCTCCGATTTGATAATGCCTGGTATGCCGCTAACATAGTTTGGCAAATATCAAAAAGGTAAATCGTCGACCCCAATTGATGTTCCATAAGATTGAGTATCGTTCGATATATAATTATCTTTTCCGGGCAAGGAATATTCAAATTCTCCACGCGTTCCTTGTTTTTTTTCGAATTCTTCTCCAGCTTTTACACTGAGTGTTGAGGATACGCTAGCGATAGCTCTTTTTCTATCGGCGATAAATTCAGGTTCATATTCTGTAAGTATATCTACAATTTCCCTAGTTGAAACTGGTCGGTTTACTTGCTCCATAGCAAATGTGATTTTTCTCACCCATGGCCACTTGTCATCGTACACATCTGCATTCGCAAGAGGGGTAATTTCGGTGGCACCTTCCGTACGTTCTGCTTGTCTCAGCTGCATAATGATGGCACTAATCTCTTTTACCTCCTTTTCAAGCATATTTATTTGTGCTTTAAGGAACTTTTGCCTCTCCACATAGAACAGGACTAAATCCTTTACATGGCCATCCTTTATTTGGATATTAACAGGCATTGTGACATTGTTTATACGAAAATAGGGGAATATTAGTAAACTTTTTTATGGAACTCTAAAAAAACATCTATTTCTTGAAGTACTTTTATTTCTAGCATGTCTAGGAGGTCTAAAATATGTCATTATTCTGTCATTTAAGGTTAGATTTATGATTTAAATAGAAGGTATATTTGGAATTTACAAAAACTACATTTCAAATAGCATAAAAAGCTTATGTAATTTTGTTCTTGAGCTAATAGAATATCCTGACTAATTTCTTGACACAAAACGGGTTACTGGAAGAACTGGCTCATTGTTTTAATTCCAAATCTAAAGATCATAACTTCCCATAGTTTATATTATCCCGGAGAGATTACCGGGAACTGATCTTGCACCCTATTTCCTGAATCAGGTTCATTAACCGGCTCGGGACCAACGGTTCAAAATTTACTTACATAATTTTCTAGAACTTTTTGCTATGCGAAAACGATTATCGTTGCGCATGGCCGTCAGGCTCCTGGCTGTTCAACGTGCCTTGTTGGTTCAACCTTTGTTTTGCTATCATCCAGTCACCGCGGCCCCGTTGATCTCCAATGATCCCCCTGGCTGCTAATACAGATAGGTATGCATTCCGCAGCCAGGATAAACCAAACAAGGTCATCATAATCGCCAATTACATACCGGAAAATTTAATCAGTCAGATAAACCAAAAACCATCGTTAAATCATTGCTGGACGTGATGAATAAGGAGGTTAAGGCCATTGCTGCAGACGAGATTACAGATCATTATGACGATCATGAGTTAGCATTGCTTTATCTAAAAGCAGGCGACCTCGATAGGGCGCTGGAACATGCGATGCATGAATATAAATGCCATTTAAAGAATATTGATGTAAATGAGAATGTTGCCTTGGTGTATTATAAGAGGGGAGAAGGAGAAGGCAGTGAAGTACCTGGAGGAGGCGCTGAATAAGGAATCGCAGACCCCGAATTTATTGCACAGGGCTGAATTGATTTACGCGATGGTTGGGCATACCGAAAAGGCCAGAGAGATCACAAAAAAAAGGATACAATAAGGCATGGAATGAATTTGGAAGAATAGCGGTAGTTGTAATACTTTTAGCCGGAATTGTATGAAGAATGGCAATTGAGTTAATTAATTATTTCGAAGGGAATTGGTCTTTTACCAGGGAAATCAAAACAAACAAGGATAAGTTATTTGCTATCGCGGAGGGAAGGGTATCCTTTTCAAAAGATTCAAAGCCGGATTGCCTGTTTTACAGTGAAGATGGAAAACTTGACCTGAAAGAAAGCAGGACAAACAACCTGTTTTATAAAAACTATATTTTCCATTTTTTTAAAGATCATATAAGCGTTTATCTTTCCGGAGGTGCTAAGGCTGAACAGCTTTACCAGGAATACAGCTACAAAGAAAATAAGTTAATCCCAATTGCTGAGCACGCCTGTAACCGGGATCTTTACAATAGTGAATACCAGATTAAAGATGAGGATCAGTTTACGCTGGTCACAAAAATAGGCGGTCCTCAAAAGGATTTTCTAATAAAGACAATCTTTAATCGAATTAAGACTGGATAAAAGGCTGCATAACGCAGTCTTTGCCTTTTAACGCTCCCTCGTTAAATTGCAAATAAAACTACCTCCGGCGGCTTATACAATGGCAGATTTCAAAAACATATTTCTAAGGAATAAAGCAACCATACTTTATAGCATCAGTCTTGCTTTTCTGCTGTTCCTTCTCAAATGGCTGGAGCTCCGGTTTATAATATTCGACCATTCATTCGAGATCTACATCGGCTTTATCGCGATCATTTTTACCGGTTTAGGCATATGGCTGGCCCTGAAATTATCAAAACCAAAAATCAAGACTGTAGTGGTGGAGAAGGAAGTGATCGTTACCCGGAATGAGAATTTTGTGCTGAATACCTTAATGGTCTCGGAACTTGAACTAAGCAGGCGGGAGCTGGAAATATTGGGATTACTGGCCCAGGGGCATAGCAATCAGGAAATTGCTGAAAAACTTTTCGTTTCGCTAAGCACTGTAAAAACACACCTTCAAAACCTTTTTCTAAAGTTGGACGTGAAAAGACGGACGCAGGCGATAGAAAAAGCAAAAAGGTTAAGTCTCATCCCCTAAAAGCTCATCCTTTTGTATGAAAATACGCTGACTTCCAGAAAAATGGCCGAAAGTATGACTGCAAAATGCTGTGCAACAGACACATTTGCACTATAAAATTTTAAAAATGCAAAGGAATATTATTGTCTACGGACTCATATCAGGCGTTCTGATTTCCGTTTTTATGCTGGTCTCCATGAACTACGCAAGTCATTGCGAAGGCAACGTTGCTTATGAAACCAGCATGCTGATCGGGTATGCCGCCATGCTTATTGCATTTTCTCTGGTGTATGTGGGAGTCCGCAATTATAGAAATAAATACAACGGAGGAGTGATCAGTTTCGGAAAGGCGTTCAAGATTGGGATTTTGATGGTTTTAATCGCTTCCACGCTTTATGTGATAGCGTGGATGATCGACTACTTTTTCTTCATGCCTGATTTTATGGATAAATATTCAGCGCATGCCATCGACAAACTGAAAGCAGAGGGAGCAAGCCAGGTAAAAATAGATAAGGAAACAAAAGAGATGTCAAATATGGTACGAATGTATAAAAAACCGGTATTCACTGCCATGTATACTTATGCCGAAATTCTGCCAGTCGGCCTGATAGTGACACTTATCAGTTCATTGATTCTAAAAAGAAAAGCAAAATTATAGGGAGTAAAGGTATAAGGATCCATTATTTTTTCCTGGCAAATACATGTATGCCATAGCAAAGCAATTCCGAAGAACCAGTGTCGCGTTTGCTAAGTCTTCCGAGGATAATAATATTGAGATGGATAATTATTTTTTCCAGGATATTCAATTTTCTCCTTGCATATTTCAATGCAACACTTTTGATACGATGGTTTTCCTGGGCTATGTATTCGAAATAATTTCCATTTAGCGTCAATTCTTCGATCTCGAAACCATTGCCTGGTAAATGCTTTTCATAGAAGAAACGACTTAATCCTGACGCAAAATGATAAGGTGCGAAATGAGTAAGGCTGGCAAAAGGAGCTGTGATCAATAGATACCCGCCGGGCTTTACCAGTCGGCCGAATTCTTTTATCGCTGCAATTGGATCCGGAATATGTTCAAAGACTTCGGTACACATGATGGCATCAACAGAAGCATCAGGAAGTGGAATCGATGTAATGTCAGAAACGATATCCAGTTTTGCATTATCCCAGGTTCCTGTTTGCAATCCCACATTGCCCTCACCATGGTACTGGCCAAAATCCTGTGAAACATATTTCAGATGAGAACAGAATTTTTTGAACTGGCATTCGCCGGCGCCTGCATCCAGAAGGGTTAGACCTTCAGGGATTTTTTTCAGGGTTTGTTCAATCCATTTTACGCGTTCCTCTTCGTTCGTTGTGCCGGCTTTAAACATGATTTTCGCTCAATAAAATTGGAAGAAAAAATGGCTGCAAAAATTTCTTTGCAGCCATCTGATTAAGTGTAACTATAAGTGCCCCGGAACGGAGTTGAACCGTTACGGCCATTGCTGGCCACAGGATTTTAAGTCCTGCGTGTCTACCAATTCCACCACCAGGGCGGGTTTGATTCTGC
>JAJKIP010000217.1 GCA_021154405.1 Segetibacter sp.
CGCACACCCGGACCAGCATCGCTAAAGAATATTACATTCGGCTGCATACTCCGCACAAGTTGCAGGGTTGCAGGCCAATCATAATAGGTAGCTCCGTTGATCTTCCTTTTTTCTCTGGCTCCTCCATAATATCCATCACCTCCATTGGCACCATCAAACCACATTTCGAAGATGGGGCCATACTTCGTAAACAGCTCCTTTAACTGATTCCGGTAATAAGTGATATAGGTAGCTGTCCCATAATCCGCTCTGTTGCGATCCCAGGGAGACAGGTATACTCCGAATTTCAATCCGGATTTCCTCGCAGCATCACTCGCTTCCTTTACTATATCACCTTTTCCATTCTTATAGGGACTGCCTTTAACCGAATGATCGGTGTAGGCTGATGGCCACAAACAGAACCCATCATGGTGCTTGCAGGTCAATATCATCGTCTTAAATCCATTTTGCTTCAACACACTGGCCCATTGTGAAGTATTTAACTGAGTGGGATTAAAGATCGACGGACTTTCATCGCCATATCCCCATTCTTTATCGGTAAATGTGTTGGTAGTAAAATGGATGAATGCATTCATTTCCATTTCATGCCATTGCAGCTGGGCAGCTGATGGAACCGGCAAAACAGGTTTGGGCGCATCCTGGGCTGTTAACCGGAATCCAGCCATCACCAGCAAGATGAAAATTCTTAGTCGTAATTGCATTCGATAAATGAATTATTTAAACGAAAATAAGGGATTTAAAAAAGAGCCTTTCCGGAATCGGAAAGGCCTGGGCGAAATGCAGCCCCTCTTGCCGGCATCGCTAAATTGCATAAATTTGTCAGGTTTTGGGTTACAATAGCAGTTGCGTAGTAACAATCTGTTTTTGTTAGCCCGGACTTATCGGGAACGCTCCAACGTTCCCGAATCTTTTCTGGCCTTATATACTCACTGAAAAAAAAGTATTTGAATATTTTTTGATGTTCATTTCCAGAGATTGGCGTCAATTTTCCCTATTCAGAAATAATTGCAACAACTGACGAAAAAACTTCCCGGCATTTTTATTTTTTTGGTTTTAATACCTAAAGGCACAGCCTTTGTTTCCTGAAAATCAGGTTCAGTAAGTGAATCATAATTTTCAAAACTTATAAAATTTAAAACTATGGAAACAGGGAAATTCAGAAGAATGATGGCGCTATCAGCCATCGTTGCATGCTTTGCTTTTACACTCGGCAGCTGTGACAAAAATGATGATGACAATAATAACAACAACCGCAGTTACACTATCAGCGGGAATGCGAGTGGCGCTCAAATGACTCCTGCCGTATCAGGAAATGGGACAGGAACCATTTCCGGAACTTATGATCCAAATACCAGAATGCTTACCTATAATTCCACCTGGACTAATCTGAGTGGAGCCCCTACCAGCGCAGGTTTTTATTCTGGAGCAACCGGTGTAAGCGGTACTGCAATCGGCAGCCCCTGGACACTCGGATCTAATTTAACTGGAACCGGTACTTTTTCAGGTTCTACCACATTGACTACTGAGCAGGCCGATCAATTAACCAGTGGCAATATGTACTACTCCTATGGGACCGCTATGAATTCCGGAGGAGAAATCCGTGGACAGATTACAGCAACAAGATAAATTTATTATTTAATTGGAAAACCCATGGTTCTATCCCATAGACCATGAGATAAAAAAACCGTTTCTCCATTGAAACGGTTTTTTATTGCAATGCCCCCAAGCCTCATTAATAGGTTATCTGTTGATTTTCAAATACTAATAGATTTAGTTACAGTGAACTAATTTAATTAGCAATATTTGAGCTACCATGTACCTCAATTGCAAGACATACTATAGTTTTAAATACGGCACTTTCTCTACAGAAGAACTGGTGCAAACCGCTGCTGATAAGGGAGTGACTGCACTGGCACTTACCAATATCAATTCAACCTATGATGCCTGGGATTTTGTAAGGCATTGCCGGGAAAGAAATATCAAACCACTACTCGGCGCTGAGATCCGTAATGCGGATTCATTGGTCTGCATCCTGATAGCCGGTAATAACAGGGGACTTTCCAATATTCATCGTTTTATATCCGAGCATCTCCTCAGTGATAAAAAATTTCCCGACACAATGCCCGCTGATGGCAGTCAGGCCGATTGCTTTGTGATCTATCCCGTCAGTGGCAAACGGCCAGAGCAATTATTACCACATGAAAAGATCGGAATAAAACCTTCACAGATCAACCGGCTGTTTGGGATCGACTGGAAACTGCACCAGGATAAATTCGTGATCCTTCAGCCTGTGACAATCCAGGATGCCGAACATTTCTATGCGCATTGTTTACTGCGCGCCATTGACAAGAATAAATTACTCTCGAAGCTGGAGAAAGAAGATTGCTGTGAAAGAGATGAAACCTTCCTGGCTCCCGACGAACTGTTGCATTATTTCCGGCAATACCCATGGATTGTGATGAATACCTATCGCCTTATGGATGCGTGCTCCATTGAAATGGATTTCGGTAAAGACAAGACAAAACAGGTATACGGAGGTTCGCAAAAAGATGATCGCATATTGCTGGAAAAGCTGGCCAGCTCCGGTCTTGTGCGCCGTTATGACAAGAAAAATAAAGCTGCCATAGAAAGAATGAAAAGTGAATTGAAAATTATTTTCGCATCGGGCTTTACCGCTTACTTTCTCATCAATCATGATATTGTACAATACGCGCAATCACAAGGCTATTATCATGTGGGGCGAGGCAGTGGTGCCAATTCCATCATCGCTTACTGTCTTGGCATAACAGATGTGGACCCCATTGAGCTCAACCTTTACTTTGAACGCTTTCTCAATCCCGAACGCACTTCCCCACCCGATTTTGATATTGATTTCTCCTGGACAGACCGGGATGATGTAATGGACTATATGTTCAAACGATACGGGCATGAGCGCGTAGCATTACTGGGCTCCTGCCCTACTTTCAAACGTGATGGGATCATTCGGCAGTTAGGAAAAGTGTATGGCCTGCCGGATGAAGAGATCAAAACATTACAGCGAAGCAGTTCCATACGTGATCATATCGGTAGAAAAATATTTCGCTACGGCAAAATGATCCTCGGTTTCCCGGTATATCCTTCCGTACATCCCTGCGGTGTGCTGATCTCTGATGAACCCATCACCAATTATGCCTCATTATTCCTTCCGCCAAAAGGATTGCCAACTGCACATATGGATATGTTTACTGCAGAAGATATCGGGCTAAACAAATTCGATATCCTGAGTCAGCGTGGCCTGGGCCATATCAAGGAAACACTACGACTTGTGAAACAAAACAGAGGGATCGATATTGATATTCATGATACCAATCGCTTCAAGAAGGATGAACGCATAAGGGCTCAGATACGTAACGCCAATACTATTGGGTGTTTTTATATAGAGTCGCCCGCCATGCGACAATTATTAAAAAAATTGCATTGCGATGATTATCTCACCCTGGTGGCAGCTTCCTCTATCATCCGTCCAGGTGTGGCGCAATCCGGTATGATGAGAGAATATATTCAGCGTTATCATAACAGGGAAACGATAAAATATTTGCATCCGCTGTTTGAAGAACATTTATCAGAAACATTTGGTGTAATGGTTTTCCAGGAAGATGTGATCAAGATCGCTCATTATTATGCAGGCCTTAGCCTGGGGAAATCTGATATACTGCGCAGGGCAATGAGTGGGAAGTACCGGTCAAACAACCAGTTCAATATGATCCGGGAAGAATTTTTCCAGTCGGCAGCAGCATTGGGGCGTGACCCAGAACTGAGTAAAGAGATATGGCGACAAATGGAAAGCTTTGCCGGCTATAGTTTCAATAAAGCGCATTCTGCCAGCTTCGCCGTGGAAAGTTTTATGAGCCTTTACCTGAAGACGTATTACCCACAGGAATTCATGGTAGCCGTCATCAATAATTTCGGAGGCTTTTATTCCCGTGAACTCTATTTCCTTGAGCTGTTGAAAGAAAAGGGAGAGATACAGCCACCCTGTGTCAACAACAGCGAATACTATACAAATATTGTGGGTTCACAGGTCCATACGGGATTGATCCATATAAAACACCTGCAGCAGAACCTGGCTGAACAGTTACTGGAAGAAAGGAAGCGAGGCGGTGATTTTCTTCATCTCCATGATTTCATCGAACGGATTGATCCGCCGCTGGAACAACTGAATATACTCGTGAGCATTGGTGCATTTCGCTTTACCGGTAAATCAAAAAAACAATTATTGTGGGAAGCCAATTTCCTGCAAAAGAAAAATAAACAGCATGTGCCAGCATCACAATCATTGTTCAATACGCCACCGTTACAGTTTACCCTGCCGGAATTGATCGATCAGCCAATAGATGATCTGTATGACCAGATCGAGATACTCGGGTTTCCTCTTACGAATCCCTTTGCGCTGGTGGATGATGATCCGGCACGTTATGTAGCGTCCAGTACATTACATACGAAAAGAGGAAAACAGATCTCTGTGCTAGTCTATTTTATCGCGAGCAAACATATACTTACCAAAAACAGGGATGTGATGTTCTTTGGAACCTTTGTGGATTCGGAACTCAACTGGATAGATACTGTTCATTTCCCTGATACGGTAAAAGCCTATCCTTTGCAAACAACAGGGTTTTATAGAATAACGGGCCGTGTGGTAGCAGAGTTTGATGTAGATAACCTGGAAGTACAAAAGATGATCAAAATAGGTTATAAAAAAAGATCCTATGCTCAATTTTCTTAACCGGCATATAGCGCATCTTGACCTGGATACATTTTTTGTATCGGTAGAGCAATTGCGTAATCCAAAGCTGAAGGGCAAGCCGGTACTGATCGGTGGCAGTAATGATCGTGGTGTGGTAGCTTCCTGCAGTTATGAAGCAAGGAAATTTGGCATACACAGCGGCATGCCCATGTATGCTGCCAAAAATCTTTGCCGGCATGCAGTAGTTGTGAAAAGTGATTATGAAGCCTATAGCAAATACTCAACACTGGTAACGGATATTGTAAGGGATACTGTCCCGCTTTTTGAAAAATCATCAATTGATGAATTCTATGTAGATCTCACCGGCATGGACAAATACCATGGCTGCCAGCAATTCACATCGGAACTAAAACAGAAAGTGATCCGTGAAAGTGGTTTGCCTGTATCATGGGGATTAGCCTCCAATAAACTGATCAGCAAGGTGGCCACCAATGAAGTAAAACCCAATGGGCAGCTGGAAATACCTTTTGGCGGAGAGAAACCATTCCTTGCGCCGTTAAGTATTATGAAATTGCCAGGCATTGGCAAGGAAACAGGATTTAAGTTCTTAAAGATGGGTGTGGAAACCATCAGAACATTATCGGAGATACCGGTGCAAATGTTGCAGAATCTGTTGGGAAAAACAGGAACAGAATTATGGAAACGAGCCAATGGCATTGATGAATCACCGGTGATCCCTTATTCAGAACAGGTATCGATATCAACCGAGAGCACATTCCAGACAGATACTATTGATCTGAATTTCCTGGAAGCAAAGCTGGTGCGGATGACAGAAAGTATCGCTTATCAATTGCGATCACAAAACAGGCTTACGGGTTGTGTAGCGCTTAAAATAAGATATACCGATTTTGAAACACATACGATGCAAAAGGTCATACCCTATACCAATTCAGATCATGTATTATTAAAGACCGTAAAAGAATTGTTTGGCAAACTCTATTCGCGCAGAGTGCTGGTAAGGTTACTGGGTGTCCGGTTCACTCATTTGATACCGGGTACCTACCAGATCAATCTGTTTGAGGATACAACGGAAATGATCCGGCTTTACCAGGCAATTGATTCCATCAAGAAACGGTTTGGTGAAACGTTTCTAACAAGAGGAAAGGCGGTTGTGAAGGCTTAACCTGTTAAACCCTTGAGAGTATCGTTTGAATTTTAGTGATCAGTTCCTGATCAACCTCGGGAAAAATATTGGATTTGGTGAAGGGTACCCATTTGTTATCGAAACGTACCAGTTCAAAGCGGTAGAACTGACGATAAAAAACAGCGTAGCTGGTCTGTCCGGGAGCAGCATCACGTTCAAGTATCCAGATATTAATATAATTACCCCGGATCGGATGCTGAAAAACATGAAAGAATTTACCGGGAACAATTTTGAAAATATGATTGATATCAAAACGAATCGCGAGTGCATAAGGCCTGGCTCTGAGTTTGGTTCCTTTGACCCGTCCATTGCGGGTGATCGTAAACTGGTCAATGAATCCATCACTGAAACGGATCCTTGCAAAGTACCCGGGATCAGTGATCTTCTCTTCAACAGTGGCCATAAGTCTTGCGCCCTTCACAATAACCGGGAATTGAATGCAGTGGATCTTTTCTATCATAAACTATACTTCAATGGAGGTAATAAAAGATTGGTTCTATCCTGGCTCTCTGATCCGCCGTAGGCGGATGGAGACCCGGATAAATATTTATCTACAGGGGGTGTTATTCACTCAAAATTACTAAAAGATTTAGTAATTTAGTAAAGAGTTACAAGGATATTTTTTCTGGAAATGAGGAATGATCAGTAAAAAAAGAAAGGATTGTAATCAAAAAAAGAAAGCAGATAAATAATATAGCAATAAATAAAACGAAAGTAAAAGAACGGATCTTAACCGGACAACCGGATCAACCAGGTATTGAATAAAAGAAAAAAAAGAAATAAGAGTAATTGCTATAAATAAATCTTCATTAGGGAAAACGCTGCTCACACCAAAATAAATCCAGGCACTGCCAGGAATGACTGTTAACTTAAAGATTAACAGTTGAATGAGTCAGATTTCCCATTTCCAGCAACAAACGACTGAATGAGAAGGGAAATAAAAAACAGTCAAATATCAAAATTGTAACTATAAAAAGTAATAGTCTTACTTAAACTCTCTCGAAGAATCACAGTTTTAGGTAATACTATTAAACATTTAAATGAGTTTAACGACAATAATCTTTCTTTGAGAAATGCCTAAAGATAAGAGGTACTCGACCGTGAAAATTCTAATGGACACAGGCCATCTGACCAGCCTGCTGGAAATTTTTGACACCCTGCCCAAAAGTGTGGTAGCCAAGGATTTTGGGACCAATTACACACGGTTCAACAGACTGATAAAGAACCCGGATGAGTTTAAGATGAAAGAAGTATATACCCTGGCCAAGCTGTTTGAAATAGATGAGATGAAAATGATCAGCCTCGTTCATTCACAATACATCTCCAAGAAAAAGTACAGGAAACCATAACCTATTATTAATGCCGGCATTTTTTTATACCCTTTAATGCTAAAGATTTTAGCGAACCCATTAACCTTATTATATGAAAATTAATAACCCGATCCAGTTTCCTGTTCTCGTGAACGGTGTCAGAAGGACAGCGTTTATGGATGAACAGATTGGAAAAGGTCCTCAAAGCATCCTTCATATTTATTTCAGTGATGGATTTGAAGATTACTTTTATTTCCCCGAGAATGGTGGCATGTATGGTTCAAAACCTGATGTACAAACGTATGAAGCCTCATTAAGTAATGATGGCAGGATTCTCACAATTATTAACCCAAATCGTTTTTACCATATTTTTCAGGAGAACATCGAAGATGTTATGACCAATATCTGGATATTGGAAAAGGAATCTGTTCCAGGCATGATCAGCTACGCTGTTTATTTTAATAATGCCTATCGGTTTGAGGTAATGAAAGTGAAGGATAAATGGGTAACATTTACCAAATCCCTTTTCAACAAAGAAATTGATCCGTTACTTTCAAAACGCGTACGTGAAACACTCGATCTTATATTGGGCTGATGATACCGGTAAAATTACTGGTTCACTATAAAATCAGCCTGAAAAGGGCAGCTTTTCCCCCTAAACAATTTTCCATTTTATGGGCTGTGCTGTGCTACCTTTGACCCTGAGTTTTGTCACCATGGATCAAGTGAATCTGAAACGTCTTGCTAAAGAGTTGGGACTTGCTATTTCTACCGTATCGAGAGCCCTGCGGGATAGTCATGAGATTAGCCAGGAAACCAAGGACCGTGTACAGGCCCTTGCGGATAAACTGGGGTTTCAGCCTAATCCGCATGCCAGCAGTTTACGGAAGAATAAGAGTAAGACCATTGCTGTCATTGTTCCCGAGATCGAGAATAATTTTTTCTCCGGAGCTATTAACGGCATTGAACTGATCGCCAAACAAAAGGGCTATCATGTTCTGATCTACCTTACACATGAAGATTTTCAGCTGGAAAAAGGCATATTGCAATTACTGCAGAATGGAAGAGTGGATGGACTCATGATCTCTGTTTCCAATACTACAACAACAGCTGATCACCTTATTGCTTCCTCGCAGGCAGGCCTTCCCATCGTATTCTTTGACAGGGTTTTTGAAGACCTGGATGTACCCATGATCACCACTGATGATATTGAGGTTTCATTCAAAGCCACTGAATACCTCATCAAAAAAGGCTGTAAAAAAATTGCCTTTCTGTCCATGGCAGAAAATCTTTCCATTAGTAAACGGCGCCACTCTGGTTATCAAAAGGCCATTGAAAAATACCTCCCAGGTGGATGGCATAAAACAGTTCCCTGCACACCTAATGATGAGCAGAACCGGCAAGTGATCAATAATCTAATGGAAGAACCGGATGCACCGGATGGAATTTTTGCAGCAGTTGAAAAATTTGCCATCAATACATATCAGGTTTGCAATGAGCGGAAGATCTGCATTCCCCAGCAGCTGAAGGTGATCAGTTTTTCCAATTATTCAGCAACTGCACTTTTCAATCCTCCACTATCTTCCATTATTCAGCCAGCTTATGAAATTGGAAGAGAAGCTGCCGCCATCTTATTTAAGATTATCGAGAATAAGAAATTACTCACCTCGGAAAATAAAGTGATATTACCTTCGCAGATCATTTACAGAGGGTCAACAAACTGAGCTGGTTTATAAAGAAACCCCACGTTTCCAGGGAATAAAATCATCCTGCGCCAACTGTACTGCTTTTGGAATGATCTCGCCACTTGCCACTTTGATACAATACTCAAGTATCTCCTCTCCCATTTCCTCAATGGTTTTTTGACCAGTGATAATGGATCCCGTGTCGATATCAATAATATCTTTCATTTTGCCTGCAAGCACTGAGTTGGTTGCTATTTTGAGTTTTGGTACACTCGGATTGCCCGTAGGTGTGCCCAATCCAGTGGTAAACAGTATCAGGTTGGCTCCGGAAGCAACCTTTCCTGTTGTTGCTTCCACATCATTTCCAGGAGTACATACCAGGCTAAGCCCTGGCTCCACTACCTGTTCTGTATAATCCAGTACCGATCTCACAGGGGAAGTGCCTCCTTTCCTTGCAGCGCCGGTTGATTTAATGGCATCTGTTATCAGTCCATCTTTAATATTTCCAGGAGATGGGTTCATATGAAATCCGGATCCCAGCTGTTGTGCCAAATGATCATATGAATCCATCAATGAAAGAAATTTATTGGCAGTCTGCTCATTTACACAACTATCAATCAGATCCTGTTCCGCTCCACACAACTCGGGAAATTCAGCTAACAACACC
>JAJKIP010000218.1 GCA_021154405.1 Segetibacter sp.
AACAGAGGCTGACGCCAACGCCGCGATTTATGGAATTTATAACCCTAGAAGAGGCCAGTATGGTTCACCAGAATATGGTGGTCAATTTACTGGTATGGAAGATTACTCGGCGGGTACCGGCATCTATCTGCCACTATCATTATACACAATGAACAGTGCCAGCATTTCAAGGACTGATGGTGCCTGGCGTTCATTTTATCGGGCAATCAACTTTGCCAACACCGCACTGAAGTATATTCCGGGTATCAATATGCCCGACGTAAATAAAAATGCATTGTTGGGCGAAGCACGTTTTTTAAGAGCATGGTGTTACCGTAATCTCGTCTGGAGTTGGGGTGCCGTACCTATCCGTTCTGAACCTACGGAAACTGCTGACCAAAATGGTGGCAAAAGAGCGCCAGTTGCAGATGTATATGCATTCATCATCCAGGATCTGCAGTTTGCTGAAAACAATCTTCCAAATAAACCTTCTTTAGCAGGTAAACCCACCAAATGGGCGGCTAAAACCATGCTGGCTGATATTTATCTCTGGAATGAAAAATGGACAGAAGCTAAAGATAAAGCAGATGAAGTTATTACAGGTTCCGGCTATTCATTGGTGCCTGTGAAAACTGCAAATGATTTTGAATTGATCTTTGGACCTACGGCTATCACATCTGTAGAAGATATATTCTCAATTAAATATACAAGAACGGTTGGCTCTGAGATTGCCCAACAGTATGCGCAGCCAAATAGTGTTTATTCTTCAGGCGGCTATGGGTCATTCTATGGTCTGCCTACCTATCCTCTCTTAAAAGATTGGGATAAGAATGATCTGCGGTACCAGTTTGATATCTATACTTCTTATCCAAGTAAGCCAAATGGAACTATTGTTCAGGCTCCTCCAACTGCGCCCTTGCTGTTTGGGAAATTCAAAGATGCGGGATTTGCGCCCAGCCATGGCAATGATTATCCCATTTATCGTTTCGCAGATGCCTTATTGATCTATGCAGAAGCAGCCGGCCAGGCAAGTAATGGTCCCACTGCTCTTGCCCTGGAACGCCTGAATATGATTAGAAGAAGAGCGTATGGCCTTGATCCTGCAGCACCATCTGCCATGGATTACACAATGGCAAATGCACCCACCAAAGATGCATTTAGAGCGCTCGTATTAAAAGAGAGAGCGTATGAATTCTTGTGCGAAGGGAAACGTTGGTTTGATCTCGTAAGGTCCAAAACTGTGAAACAGGTGATCAAGGACGCAAAAGGAATAGATGTGCCGGACTATTTCCTTCTTTTTGCGATTCCTAAAAATGAAATAGACAATAATCCAGACATAGAGATCAGTGATCAAAATCCGGGATACTAAACCAGGAACAGAGATTTATCTTTTTAGCAAAGCCCTCTGTGTACTCAACAGAGCCAATTACAGTCATAATATGATTAGGATGTTATGGCTGCTGGCCCTGTATCTTACAAATAGGTATAGTGAAGAGAAATAAATTCATAGGGATTGAAATTGGTGGAACCAAACTTCAGATCGTTTGTGGTTATGGAGATGGAACATTATTGCATGCACGTCAGTTAGCTGTCGATAGAGAAGAAGGAGCAACAGGTATTCGCAAAAGGATACAGGCATTCCTTAAGGAATTCAAAACAGATGAGGTGACTTCAATCGGTGTTGGATTTGGTGGTCCGGTTAATCGGTTTACAGGTAAAATTGAAACGTCTTTTCATATAGAAGGTTGGTCCGGCTTTCCCCTTAAAACCTGGCTGGAAGATCTGACCGGACTTCCTGCCGTTATAGAAAATGACGCGAATGTTGCTGCATTGGGAGAAGCCACTCATGGGACAGGCAAAGAATATCAAAAAGTATTATACATCACACTTGGCAGTGGCGTAGGTGGTGGGTTAATAATAGATAAGAAAATATATCATGGCGATATTCCCGGAGAAATAGAAATTGGACATATACAAATGGACCGTAAGGGAACCACCTTGCAGGATGTTTGTTCAGGATGGGCAGTAGATGAAAAGATAAGAGCTGCTGTAGCAATGGACCCAGACGGGATACTCGCCAGGCTCATTAATGGCAACCAAAGAGCTGAAGCCAAATGTCTGAATGATGCGTTGAAGGAAGATGATCCAGTTGCCAGACAGATCTTCGACGAAATGACTGATGATTTTGCATTTGGCCTTTCTCACGCCATCCACCTTTTACATCCAGAAGTAGTTGTACTGGGTGGCGGTTTATCCTTAATGGGTGATATTCTTGAAAAGGAAATAACAAAAAAACTACAGCGATACCTGATGAGTGCATTTGCACCAGGTCCACGGATCAAACTGTCCAATCTTAAAGAAAATGCTGTGCCTGTGGGCGCACTTGTATTATGTAATCAATCTATAAACCAAAAAAGAATGGAACCGTACCTATCGCAATATATTAAGGAACACAAAGAAACCCTTGAAGCGATTCCTTTGAAACAGGTTTCGGAATTAATAGAACGTTTTGTCCATGCGTGGAAAGAAGATCGTAAAATATTCGTTTTCGGGAACGGAGGCAGTGCAGCCAATGCTTCGCATTTTGTAACCGATCTTGGCAAAGGCGCATCAGACATGTTGTCCAGGCCTTTCCGCTGCCTGTCGATCAATGACAATGTACCCTGGATGACTGCGTTAGGGAATGACTATCATTTTGATGAAGTATTTTCAAGGCAGTTGAATAATTTCGCTGTTGCTGGTGATATATTGTTTGCCATGAGTGTTAGTGGAAATTCTCCAAACCTGGTGTCAGCCATCGAATGGGGGAAAAAGCACGGATTACATACTATTGCCCTGGTAGGAGGTAAACGTGGAAAACTGGCTGACCTTGCAGATCAGGTTTTGGTAATAGATTCTACTCATTATGGCCGTGTGGAAGATGCTCATATGACGATTTGCCACATGATCTGTTATGCTTTTATGGAAAAAGCAGTTGATATGGCTTGAACACATTAACGTGAAGAAACAGGTTGCCTTAAAACCAGATTATCATTTTTTGAATGAACAAAGCCCTGGTAATAAAACGATTGATTCTTTTAACTGTCTGTTTGGGCATTGTTATAGTATGTCCGGCGCAACATGTACATGAAACAAAAAAAGATTTACCTGACATTCAGGTAGAACCTCAGCCGTTGCTGGCACAGGCACTAAGATTGAAAGAAGCACTGTCCTTCCTGGGAAGCGCATTATCCCCGGAAGATGAAAAACGCCTTGATGAACTGGCCAATAAACCTTTTACTGAAAAAACCACACAGACTATCCAGGAAATACTGGATCCGTATTGCCTGGCAATGGTAAATATCAATCCCGAAACAAGAGTGAAAGTGGCAAGGGGAACTGCTCTCGCGAGATTAATGCAAAACGGGTGGACGAGTTTCCTCGTTAAAGTACACAATGAAGCAGGGGTAACTGCTGAATTGAAAGCAGAAAGTGCCAACGCAGCACCAGCATTACATATTTCAACTTTTCAGGCAAGAGCAATGCAAAAAAACCTGCTAACTGAAGGACAGGTAGCCAACCGGTTTATCGAAATACAGATGTACGGAAGCCGCCCGCTTTCGCCTAACCTGTCCGGCCTGCTTCTGGAATATGCAGTTGTACAGATATACAGTAAGGATGCTGGTAAACGCGACGTGCAAATTGGATTCAATGTTGGTCAGGGCACACAGGATATTGGTTTTCGTAATACAATCAATGTTCTCTTCAATATTGAGCCTTCTGTAAAAGTTGTAATGAAGGTAAAGGATGAAGATGGGTCACCGGCAATGGCATCTTTTGTCATTACGGATGGTATTGAACGCCTGATAAATGATTCTGTAAAAGCTATCAACAGACCACCGGTTGATTATCGCTACAGTACAGCTCAATTAGAATTTTGGGAGGGATTTACTTCTGCAGAAGGGTATCATGTTCCGGCAAGGCTCAAAGGCATTTATCCTTTACCTTCCCGGAGAGTAGCAGCCTATGATAAATACCCGGATTTTTTCTTTCAGCCGCAGGTATATCGTACAGACAATGAATATGTGTTGCTGCCACCTGGTAAATACAATGTGCGTTTTACCAGGGGCCCGGAATACATTATCCAAACCAGAGAGTTGGTAGTGCCGAAGGGAGTTTCACACATAGAGGTAAATTACCAATTGAAACGCTGGATAAACATGGCAAAACTCGGTTGGTATAGTGCAGATCATCATCTTCATGCCGCAGGCTGCAGCCATTATGAAAGTCCGGAAGAAGGTGTAAAGCCGGAAGATATGTGGCGCCAGATAGTTGGAGAAGACCTTGATCTGGGAGCTGTTCTGGCCTGGGGACCCGGCTGGTACCATCAGAAACAATTCTTTACCGGAGATATCAGTCCTTTAACCACCAGCAAAAATTTAATGCGTTATGATGTTGAAGTATCCGGTTTTCCATCTTCACATGCAGGACATTTGGTGTTGTTACAATTGAAAGAGGATGATTATCCGGGAACCTCTAATATAGAAGACTGGCCAAGCTGGACTCAACCTGTTTTGCAATGGGCCAAAAAACAGGGAGCAGTAACAGGCTATGCACATTCTGGCTGGGGGTTGCAGCCAATGAATGAAAAGCAATTATCCTTACCCAATTATGTGCTGCCGAAAATGGATGGAATCGGTGCAAATGAATATGTGGTAACAGTAACACAGGGATTGATAGATTTTTATAGTGCAGGAGATACGCCAGCCAACTGGGAATTGAACATGTGGTATCATACCCTGAACTGCGGTTTTCGGCCAAGACTTAGCGGTGAGACGGATTTCCCCTGCATCTATGATGAACGTGTAGGAATTGCTCGTACTTATTTTAAGCCAGACAGCAAACTGGATTATGCTGAATATATAACAGCACTTAAAAACGGCAGAAGCTATGTTTCAGAAGGCAACGCTCACATTATAGATTTCAGAATAAACGGCGTGGAAGCCGGAACCAATAACAGTGAAGTCAAACTTAATAAAGCAGCGACTTTGAAGGTTACTGCAAGGGTAGCCGTTTTATTACCCGAAGTGCAGGATGAAGACGCCCTGACAATAGTTCAAAGGCCCCTGGATAGACAGCCTTACTGGAATGTTGAAAGAGCTCGTATTGGTAAGTCAAGAAAAGTCAACGTTGAATTGATTGTAAATGGTATCGCAGTTGACACCTTAGAAATTTTGGCAGATGGAACCTGGAAGAATATCAGTTTTGATCATCTAGTAAATAGTTCCAGCTGGGTGGCCTTGCGCGTTTTCCCCGCAGCTCACTCCAACCCCATTTTTGTATTGGTAAACAACAAACCCATTCACATAGCAAAAAGTGCGGAATGGTGCCGCGATGCCCTGGATCAATGCTGGAAAATGAAACAACCTGGCATCCGTGCGGAAGAACGTGCCGCTGCAAAAGAATTATATGATAAGGCAAGAAAGATTTACCAGGAAATCATTGATGAATCTGGTAAATAACCCTAATTTGAAAGTAAACCAGCAATAATTAAGTTGTATTCAATCAATAAACAATAATTATTCATCCTTATGGGAGATATACAGATAAAAGAATCTTCAAAAGTTTATGATGCGGTAATTGTAGGATCCGGAGCCGGAGGCGGAATGACTGCATTGGTATTAGCCAATGCGGGTCTGAAAGTGTTAATGCTGGAAGCCGGGCCATATTTTGATCCGGCAAAACACTCAGCCCAACTAAAGTTTGCTTATGAATCACCGAGAAGAGGAGCTGCTACAAAAGAAAGGGCAGGCGGTGATTATGATGCCGCATATGGTGGATGGGAAATTGATGGAGAGCCCTATACACGAAAAGAGAATACAGAGTTCGACTGGTTCCGTTCCAGAATGACTGGTGGAAGAACCAATCACTGGGGGCGGATATCCTTGAGATTTGGTCCCAAAGATTTTCAGCCGGAAGATGGCCTAAGTGAACGATGGCCCATCACTTATGAGGAAGTAAAACCTTATTATGATAAGGTTGATCGTCTCATAGGTATTTATGGTACTGCAGAAGGATTGGAGAATGATCCGGATGGCATATTTCTTACTCCACCCAAGCCCAGGTTGCCGGAACTGTTTATTATGAAAGGCGCAGCAGCAGCAGGTGTTAAGGTTATACCCGGAAGAGGTTCGGTACTAACAGAGAAATTACCGGGTAATAATGACCGGGGAGTCTGTTTTTATTGTAACCAGTGCGCGCGCAGTTGCAAGGTTTATGCTGATTTTTCGGCCTCTTCCTGCCTTGTCATTCCTGCAATCAAGACGGGTAATCTGGAATTGATCAGTAATGCCATGGCGCGTGAAGTATTAACAGATAAAAATGGTCTTGCAACAGGAGTGTCTTATGTAGACCGGGAAACGCTGCAGGAATATCAGGTAAAATCGGGAACAGTGATACTGGGTGCAAGCTCATGCGAGACAGCCCGCTTAATGCTCAATTCCAGGTCAGCTGTTTATCCCAATGGATTGGGGAATAGTAGCGGACTGGTTGGCCGTTATCTTCAGGATTCAACTGGTTCTTCCCAGTCAGGCCTTTTGCCTCAGTTGATGGACCGCAAAAGAATAAATGAAGATGCAACCGGCAGTATTAATGTTTACGGACCATGGGTGCTGGATAATAAAAAGCTGGATTTTCCAAGAGGATATCATATTGAATTCGGTGGTGGAATGGGCATGCCTGGATATGGCTTTGGGGGATATGTGCCCTCCTTTAATGGAACTGTTCCGGGCCCAGGTGGTACAAAGAAAGAGACGGGTGGTTATGGAATTTCACTTAAAGAAGATTATCGCCGTTTTTATGGAACTACTTTTGGAATGGC
>JAJKIP010000219.1 GCA_021154405.1 Segetibacter sp.
GTGCCCCGGAACGGAGTTGAACCGTTACGGCCATTGCTGGCCACAGGATTTTAAGTCCTGCGTGTCTACCAATTCCACCACCAGGGCGGGTTTGATTCTGCGTTCTGATCATATACCTGTAAGGGTCCAATGAGACTCCAACGCATAAACCTAAAAAAAATCCTCCGCCGGAACGGCAAGAGGAGCTTCTGAGCGGAAGACCGGGCTCGAACCGGCCACCCCGACCTTGGCAAGGTCGTGCTCTACCAAATGAGCTACTTCCGCTGATAACGTTCAATACCAAAGAGCGATAAAGGGGTGCAAAAATAGGCATAACCCCTTTTGGAAAAAAATTTTGCCGATACTATTTGTACTTGGGAGTATACAGGGTGCTTTCCTGTACTGTAGGTTCTGGCTTGTTGAAACGCTTGGTATAAAGCGCATAACAACCACCTAAAACAAGGGCCACAACACAAAATACCTGCAAATAAAACAAAAATGCAGAAGATGAAACCCAGTTATGGGCGAAATCCCTGTCCTGAACTTTCTTTAATTCCTCCTGGTATTCATGCTGAGAAGAAGTGGCCATGTTTTGATATTGTGGTGCAAAAATAAGGGTTCAAGTGGTTAAATTACCATGTTTTACGCACAATTTTAGCAAAGGTCTTCAATCCTTTCGCAAAATACAGCCACACAATATTGCCATCAAAATAACCGTCAGGTTTTCCCTTTCGACTGACTGGAAAAATACTTTTCCGGCGATGAAAAAGCCACCATTTCACGAAACCCAGTTTGGATCTGACAATCGCCATAAAATAACCACCATTTCCTGTTAGAAGGCCCTTCCAGGCGGAGATCGCATCCAAAAAATCCCGGACTATCATAATCCACAGAACGCGCGGATAGGGCAGGTTTTTGGAAAGCATGATCCGGTTGTTCCGGAAATTCAGAAAGGTTTTCCGGGAATTATTTTTGGAAAGAGTGCCGCCTCCAACATGATACACAACCGATGAAGGGCAGGAGTAGACCTTATGTCCTGCCAACTGGATCCGCCAGCATAGATCGATCTCTTCCTGGTGAGCAAAAAAGTATTCGTCAAAACCTTTCATTGCATGAAAAAGAGAGGAACGTATAAATAGTGCCGCACCTGTTGCCCAGAAGACAGGTTCCGATTGATCGTATTGACCATTATCTTCTTCACAATGGTCAAACACCCGTCCTTTAGCGAAGGGATAACCATATCTATCCATCCATCCACCGGCAGCACCAGCGTATTCAAATTTGGAACGTTCATGAAAGGAAAGGACTTTAGGCTGACAGGCAGCAATGCCCGGATCGCTTTCCAATAACGCAACCATAGGCTCCAGCCAGCCCGGCGTCACTTCAACATCAGAGTTCAGCAATACATAATAATCAGCAGTTACCTGCTTCAGCGCTTCATTATAACCTTTGGCAAAACCGTAGTTGACTGGAAGGCGAATGATTTTTGCCTGTGGATAGTATTTATCAAGAAAAGGAATGGAATCATCCGTAGAGGCATTATCAGCTATGATCAGTTCATAATTGGGATATCTTGAGGCAATTACAGAAGGAAGAAATTGCTCGAGGAAGGCCCTCCCGTTCCAGTTTAGAATGACCACCGCTATTTTAGGAGAATGCATCAGCCTGAATCTATAAATTTGCACCAAATGTAAGGCAATCAGCCCGCAGTCTGCAGTATAGAGCCTGTAGTCATAATAACCCCAGGCGGCAGGCTGCCTATTCAGAATATGCTAATCCAAATACTTACCTGGAGAACAGGGCTGGCTGCCATAGCCATCCTGATCGTTACTGGAACAATATTCTACTCACAATACCTTGCCCGCAAGATCGTAAAGGAAGAGCGCCAGAAGGTAGAGCAGTGGGTGGAAGCCAGTAAAGCCCTCCTCAATCCCAACAACACAGAAACAACGCTGTCATTCAAAATAACATCCGAGAATGATGATATTCCCATTATTGAAACCAATGAAAGGGATAGCATCACCAATTACGCTAACCTTGATACAGCCCGTATTGCCAGTGATTCATCCTATTTGAGAAAGAGGCTGGAAAAATTAAAGTTCATCAACAAGCCACTTATCTATACTGACCCTGTTGATTCCAGCAAAATCAATAAGTACTACTATGGACATACCACGCTGTTGAATGAGGTGAGGTATTATCCCCTCGTGCAACTGGTTATTGTAGGATTATTTATTATAGTAACCCTTATGGCTTTACGTGGCAGTTATCGTTCTGTTCAAAACCAGGTATGGGCAGGTATGGCGAAGGAAACGGCTCACCAGTTAGGTACGCCCGTTTCATCGCTGGAAGGCTGGGTGGAAATGATGAAAGAGAAACCAGGTATTGAGCAGATCACTTCGGAACTGGAAAAAGATGTGAGTCGATTAAGATTGGTATCTGACCGGTTTGGAAAGATCGGCAGTACACCACAACTGGAAAGTGTGGACATCGTAAACCAGATCACGAATATGGTGGAGTATATCCGCAAGCGAGCGCCAGGAAAAGTGAATTTTTCAATTGATACGCATGGCTCAAATGTAATTCCTGCCATGATCTCTGCACCTTTATTTGATTGGGTAATCGAGAATTTATTAAAGAATGCTTTGGATGCAATGGAAGGTAAGGGATCGATCCGGGTTGATATAAAGGATGATAAAAATGCGGTAATAATTGATGTGTCGGATACAGGAAAGGGTATTGCGAAGCAGAATCTGGCCAGGGTATTCAAACCCGGATTTACCACCAAGAAACGAGGGTGGGGGTTAGGGTTAAGCCTCTCCCGGCGGATCATTGCCCGGTATCATAAGGGCGAAATATTTGTGAAGCAATCGGAACCGGGAAAGGGTACAACTTTCCGGATTGTGCTGAAAAAACAATAGGTTGAATTGTTCCTTCGGGTCAAAATTGAAAGCCTCTAAAAAGGGTAAAATCATTACATTTGCATCCCAAAAGTTCTTTACAATTAAGTCAAAAGTCAGAGTCTATAGCAGGTTGGGAACTAGTTTCTTAAATCATCAACTTTTGAACTTTAATGCCCAGGTGGCGAAATTGGTAGACGCACTACTTTGAGGTGGTAGCGCCCGAAAGGGTGTGCTGGTTCGAATCCAGTCTTGGGCACGTTATAGGCCTTGTAAGTCATTCTTACAAGGCCTTTTTCGTTTAGGCCGGTGTCAAAATTCTCCGCTTTTTATCACATTCTACCACCATTGTTGACACAAAATTGACACACGTCATGACACACACTTTCACAGCATAATACCAGCACACACTGGTAAGATCAATCCTGAAAAAACGGTCAAAAACAAGGTATTTGACACACAGATTGACACACAATTTTGACAGTCTGAAAATCGCCGGAATGTCAGTCCTGACAAGGGTTTCAAAAAAATTATTCTCGTTCATCCTTTCTCTCTTTTTCACTCTTTTGCTTACTCTGATAAAAGAGTTTCAAACGTCAGCCCACATAATGGCACAAATGAAAGACAAGGCATGCCACTTGCTTATCACAATCATGATTAAATCCATTATCCTATGAATCTTTTAAAATGACCAAACAGAAAAGGAGACAAGATCATGTTCTATTATGATTTTGGACGAGGCACAGGTCAACGTCCCTCCACAGGAATTTTTATTTATAAAAATCCTAAAAACCAGGTTGAGAAAAATCACAACAAGGAAGCACTTGCTTTAATTGAAACAAAGAAAAGTCAACTTATAATTGAGAAACAGGCTGTAGGCAGTGCATTTATTCCTGCTCATAAGTTCAAATCAAATTTCCTGGAGTATTATGAAGAGTATGTAAAATTGAATAAGCGTAAAGGGAATCGTCATCTTGTAAGTAGCCTGAAACAATTCAAGCTATTCATTAAGAGTGATTTTATTTCTCCAGTTGAAATAACTGAAAACTTTTGCAAGCGTTTCCGACAGTTTCTTCTGGATAAGTTTACCGGATCAACACCGGCTGATTATTATGCCCGGTTTAAATGGGCAATCAATGCCGCAGAAAGTGATGGGTATTTTCAGAGAAATCCTGTATCAAATGTTCAGTCCAAATCTAATCCTTCCATAAGGATGAAAGAAAATCTTGAAGTGGATGAATATTTAACGCTACTCAATACTCCATGCCTGAACGAAGAAATTAAAGCAGCATTTACCTTTAGTTGTTATACTGGTCTCCGGTGGGTTGATGTAAAGAAACTTGAATGGAAAGACATAAAAGGTAGTGTGTTGACTACGAGGATAATCCAGGCAAAGACAGGCCGTCCAGTAACTCTAACACTTCATCCAATAGCGCAATCAATACTCGAAACTTAAAGAGTTAAGGCTATTAATGAGAAATTTAAGTATTTGTTTTCCTTGCCTACTGCAGACAGAGCAAATAAAATTTTAGACCAATGGGTGAATTCTGCTGGCATTGCAGCTTTGAGGCTAAAGAGCATTTGGTTAATCACCTGGAAGATCTTTGAAAAATAGGCTTGATTATCCACGCCAGCCTGAGAGGTACCTTCTCTTACCTGGACTTCTACGAATCGGTTCACAAATTTTCGATTAAAGAAAAAAAGATTTACCACTTTGTCTTTAATGTTAACTTTAATAATCAATACAGGAAAAAGTAAAAGGTTATACTATAAGTTCTTTATATTTTGCTCCATAGCAACCAAAGCAGATACCTTCTTCGATAAGTTGCCATTTTGGAAACCAACCAGCCCCATAACATCTGTCACATACTGAATAATTAGTTATGTGGTTAAAATGCTCATCATAAACTTTAACAGTTGATGCTTCATGCAGCTTTTGGTGGCAATTCCAGCAAAGCGTTATTAATGCTTTAAGCGGATATTGCCAAGCCAATTTTCCACGTTGATAATAAACGTGGTGTACGTGCAAGCCATTTAATACTATCCATTCAGCCTTTTCTAGATTACTTTGGTAGTTGTCAAATTTGTCAAATGTTAAATGCTCAGGCGCGTTTTTTAATTTCGAAAATACCAATCGTAAATTGTGTAAAGGATCATTTTTAAGCCATTCCTTTGGAGAAAGATTGAGGTTAGAATTTCTAATTGCTTCCTGGTAATCTGCTTCTTTTCGATTAATTCCTTTTAAGCCAATTAAAAAATTTTTTCCACCCTTTATAAAGTATGCATAATAAGCAGAGAACTTTGGAACATGGAAAGAAAGGTAGATCGGATTTTGCCCTGTTTTTATAAGAATTTTATCGCTTTCGGATTTGTAAAACACTTCAGATACACATCCCTCAAAAAGGTAATTATTTTTGCAGATAGAGCATGAGTAATTGTCTCGGAATAAAACTTTACTTCTGAGATCAACCCACTCTTTGCTTTGAAGTTGCTCTCTGTAATTCAATATTTAAAAGGTTTATTTTTGAAGAATCAGCTATCTCTTTTAATTTGTCAAATTTACTCTAATGTGATTATATTTCTGTCAATAAGTTCTTGTATTGTCATTTTAACCCCTTCGCCGTCTTCTAAAGTTGTGTCTAAGGTAGGTCCGATCGGCGTTACGAATGAAATAGGTTCTTCCATTGTACCAAGATCATAACCGGTTGAACAAACTCCAAAGACCTTACCATTTCTATCAAATACAGGGCCCCCACTTGCGCCGCATTTGATATGAATTGAAGTTTGATAACATGGGCTTTTTAAGAGGGAGAAGCCTTCTTTATGAAATTCTTTACACTCTCCCAGATAGAAGCTTGAGATGAAGTCGATCTTATTTTCTTTTCTCTTTGAGTCTGGATAAGCATAGGCTCCTAACTGGTCGCCTATTTTTGGCGACGAATTTGTGATTACCAAGGCATCACTGCCGATCAATTCATTGTTCGAATTAAAAATAGTTTCTGGCAGCAGATATGCAATGTCGTATTCATTTGAGATTGTTATTTTTTTAATAGGTCGAAGTATATATTTATTATCTGGCAAAAAGTGAATAACGCCCAAATTCGTAAATAACGCATCCTTGTTAAACAAGCAATGTTTAGCTGTTAAAAGTATTCCGCTATTAGATATATAGAAAGCTGTTCCTAAGAACATGAATCTGTTAGTGTTTGATTCTGTTGTAATTAAGGGAACTACAGCATCAGTTTTTTCTGACGTTTTGTTGCTTTTTGTTTTGAAAAGGGCAGACCTTGCTTTCATAAACTTTCAATTAAAGTTGGAGACTTACAATGTGGCGATATTTCATGTTTAGTCGAATCCGTGAATTGAAATCGATAGACGGATATTATTCAGTTTTCCAAGTTGCTTTGCCATCTTTACCGATAATATCGCCATTTGACGCCAGATTCTGCACGCGTCAATAAATCGAGACTTATCATATTTATAATCGACGGTCTCGGGAAATCCTTTCTTTTTATACCTTGAATAATATGTGCGGAGCGAGTATATGAAAAATGGATATAGCTGCTTAACTCTTTGTAGATGTCATAATATACTTCCCAATCTGCAAAACCGCTGGACCTGAATACTGCTTTACCGAAATAATCATTTTTGCCTTCCGCACCCTCCAAAATATTTAATTTTTCATCTAGTGTTTTGGTATTATGACTGTTTTCAATTCTAAAAACAATAAATATTCCCTCCAAAATACATCGTAATTCACGAAAATAATAGTGTAAGCGCCGCATGAGAGGGAATACGCCTACCAATGGAAGTTTGTTGATTGGCCGGATAAATAGCAGTAAAACAAGCTATCTGAGAGTTTTCCGGCGCCTAATAAGTCATCTCCGTAAGGATGAAGGAATTCACCGACTCAGTTGTCAAAAAAATGGGATATAAATTTCCATTCCTTCGAAACAGTAATATCATTTTCCGTATCGAAAGCAATTTTGCCAATGTATGGATGAAGGCCAAATTTGGGCATAGGCAGTCTTCTTTACAAATCCTAATTTGGGTCGATAAATGGCTAAAGATACCGTTTATAGCCGTTTTAATAGCTCGTATCTGAATTCCTGGCCTTTAAAAAAGGACTTCAGAAAGGTTTTTCTTTATTGTTTTTGTAGGTTTGACAAAATGATTTAAATTATTTTTTCCA
>JAJKIP010000220.1 GCA_021154405.1 Segetibacter sp.
CCTGCAAGTTTTGGAACGGGAGGATCATCAGGATGAATGCCAATTCGCACATTATTCTGTTCAGCTACCGGTGTTACTGCATGGATAAAATATTTAAAGTTCTCCCACATTTCATCCAGTGTATATTCCCTGCCATGGGATAAAGGAGGATAATATTTCTTACCATTCCATTCGCCCCAATTAGGGCCTTTCAAATCAAAAGACCTTGCTGACGCGCCTGCCCGTGTGGTTTCCCTTTCTGAACTCCAGATACCATTGCCCATGTGCGCATAAGTAGTGTAGGTAATACCAGCTTTGCCGAGATCACGAAGATGCTGCCTGTATTGCTCGATCTTTTCTTCTCTGCCAGGAAGGTTTAGTACAATCTTCTCTTCATTGTGCACAGACCTGTTACCAAATCCATATACTTCAAGACCTGCATCAGCAAAATATTTCTTTCTATCGGAATAATATTCTGCACTTGCTTTGGTTTCATCAGTCCATAATACCACGTGTTTCATGCCCATCTGCCTGTAAAAGCTCAGCTCATTAGCAGTAGCATCTAACGGGGCCTGTATGGCAATTCGAATAGTAGATTCCTTAAATGCACCCTGGAAACCTGATTCTGTCCAATCTTTTGTTTTAGCATGCAATGTTTCAGATAAGGCAGTTCCTATTCCTCCTGCTGACATTGCAGCCAGCGCTACACTTTTTTTGATAAAGTCTTTGCGATTATCTTTCATATTGAAAATTATCGTTGGTATCGGTATGTTATTTCTTTGAAGGCAATGCAAAACAGAGATAGCTGCTGCCTCTCGCCATCCCATATTTACCTCCTCCTGCTGCGATAGCTACATATTGTTTTCCATCCTTCATATAAGTAATTGGAGTAGCAACAGCACCAAAAGGAAGTTTATATTGCCATACAACCTTTCCTGTCTTTGTGTCAAATGCTCTCAGGTTCTGGTCATAGGTTGCTGCTATAAATAAAAGACCTCCTGCAGTAACCACCGGGCCACCATGATTTTCGGTACCAGTTGGTGCCACGCCTTTTTCCGTTAACGCAGGATATTCACCCAATGGTACCTGCCACAGGTAATCTCCCGTGTTCATATCCACTGCATTTAAAACACCCCATGGCGCTTTCATCGCCGGATAGCCTTCTTTATCTCTGAATTGCTGTGTACCATTACTTAAAAATGGTGGAACATATTTTGCATCGGTGGAACTGGTTGATACCATATAGGACACCTGCTCTGTTCTCAATAAATAATTTACTAAAGACTGCCTGTTCTCTTTGGAGAGATGTCCAAAAGAAGGCATTCGTCCACGTCCATTCTCTAACACTTCGTTGATCTGAGTTGCTGATAACCGTTTTCCTACTTCTGCAAGGGAAGGTATACTTTGAGATCCATCTCCAACTGCCGCTGTTTTTCCATCGCCATGACAGGCCACACAATTTGTATTATACAGTATTGACCCCCTGGTCTGCATCGTTGGGTTTTGTCTCATTATCTGCCACCAAAGCATATTGTTTCCATTTACATACAATATGCCATTGGGATCTGCAGCGCTGCCACCATATTCAGCGCCACCACCAAAACCAAAATATAAACTGCCCTTTAAGCTTGGCGGTTGATAATTACTTCCCGTAATACTATTCTGAAAACGTTCTAATACATAAGCCCTGGATTCCGGTGTACGGTCAGTGATGTTATCCTCGGTTAAAGTCTGCATGGTAAAAGGTGCAGGTTTAACTGGAACTGGTTGCGTTGGCCAAGGCTGTTCTCCAGGTAATGCCGGTGCAACGGGAACTGGTGTTTCCTTTACATCGAATAAAGGCTCTCCGGTATCACGATTGAAAATGAAAAGTTTACCGTCCTTGGTTGCCTGGGCAACTGCTTCAACTGGCTTCCCATTACGCTTTACAGTTAACAGTACGGGTGGTTGTGGAAGATCCTTATCCCAGAGATCATGGTGCACCAGCTGGTAATGCCAAACTCTTTTTCCTGTTAATGCATCCAGTGCAATCACACAATTGGCAAAAAGATTTTGTCCAATGCGGGCACCTCCATAGAAATCAGTTGCAGCGGAACCTGTTGAAGCATACACCACTCCCCTTTTTTCATCTATAACAATTCCAGCCCAGGAATTGGCACCGCCTAATTTTTTATAGGAATCCTTTGACCATGTTTCATATCCATATTCACCTGGAAGAGGAATTGTATGGAATACCCAGGCTAGTTTGCCTGTTTTTATATTATATGCTTTGATATATCCCGGAGGTGCATCAGGTCCTTCGGACATACTGGAACCTATTATAAACAGATCTTTAAAAACTGCACCCGGAGAAGTATTCCGGTAAAAAGCGCCGCGCGGGTCATATCCCAATATAGCTTTATCAAGTCCTTCATACAAATCTGCTTCTCCATTATCCCCAAAGCTTTTGATTTGCTGACCAGTTATTGCATTAACCGCAAAAATGCTGGTCCCTGCTGAATAGATGATTCTTTTGTCATCTCCTTCTTCCCAGTAATTCACTCCCCGTATTGCATGATTTTGCAGGCGTTTGGCTGTTGCTGCTTTTGGGTCAAATTTCCAGAGCTCCTTTCCTGTAACCGGATCAAGGGCAAAAAGCTTCATGGTGGATGTTACCCCGTAAAAAATACCGTTAACAACAATCGGCTGGGTTTGCATTTCACCATTTTCACCCGTATTATAGGTCCATGCCAGTTGCAGGTTCTTTACATTCTTCAGGTTTATCTGGCTTAGGGGTGAATACCGGTCACCTCCTTCGCTTCCACCGTAAAAGCGCCAGTCCTGGTCTTTTTTCTTATTCTTATTATTTTGGAAAATCGTGCAGCCCCATATAAAGACGGCCATCAGCAGAGCAATTCGTAAAGAGAGTTTCATTGGCTATACTATCCGGTAAATAATTTATTGCCTAAAAGATTCAGGCTCAGTCAATTTAGCCCTTTACAGGATAATTAAACATTAATACCGTGATTAATAAAGCATTAATCCAAATACAAAGCGGAGATTTTATTCTGGAAATGATATTTCTTCAAAAGTCTTATAATTATCAACGTTGGTAGCAGGAGCAAAAAAGCAGATCACTTTCATCTCAATATTCCCGGTATTCTTCAGCATATGTATCTTACCCTGCTCAAAAAGAATAGCAGAACCGGCCTTTACATCACCAACTTCACCTTCAATCATTACTTTTCCGGAGCCATTAATGATATAGATCAGTTCTTCACTATTTGGGTGGGAATGAGCGGGCCTGACCGTTTCACCCGGCAACACGCGAATCACACAAACAGATAGATTTTTGGCTGCAAGGGAATTTTCATTTGCCAGCCAGCGCATAAATCTGCCAGGATGTTGGACCTCAGGAACCTCGGTTTCATGAATGATGGTCATACAGGTTTATTTTTTAGCTCCTTAATAGTTAATGCTTTTGATATTCGTTCACTCAATTTTGTGGCATCCAAACCATAATGGGCAGATAACTCAGTATAAGTCCCAGAATGAATGTAATGAGGCTTCCCTTTGTCGGTTGTGTTAATAGGGATGAGATTCTGCAGATTGATAGTTTTTTCCCGTTCAAACAGCACCTTTCTAAAATTGGAAAATATGAACCCATTATTCTGCTCGGCTATAAAAACTGGTTTACCCGATTGATACAAATTAACAATCGCATTTTCATCAATAGATGGCATATCAACTACATCTACTGAAATACCACTTGAATCCAAGGTGAGTGCTGCGCCCAGTGCCTCATATACTCCTCTGCCAGAGGTAACGATATAAGCTTCGGGGCTTATTGATTGCCTGATGGTATATGCTTTACCAAATTCAAATGTATAATCTGAATTATAAATAACGGTTGAAGGAGCTCTTAAGACACGCAGATAAACAATTCCTTTGTTCCCTTCCATTATCCATTTCATGACGCCTAATAATTGCTGTGGACAGGAAACATTGATGATCTTAACCTGTGCCACCTCATTAAACAACATAACATCATCATTACCCATATGTGTTGCCCCATTTGACTGGGTCTCCAGATCCGGAGCTGTTGCAACCATTGTCAGATCAATTGCATGTCCTTTGGATAACCAGCCGTTCTTATCTGCTATTACTTCCAGGCGTTCCTGTTGCCCAACCGCAATTCTTCTCAGGACTTTCCAATCATAGAAAGGACAAAAAGTACTGATCCAGGTATTGGCCCCCAAAATTGCAAATGCCTCACCGATCAGCATCATATTTGCTTCCGCAACACCGGCATTCAATGCACGATATTTATCTACAAAGCCAACTCCTGATTGAAGTCCACTCGTAGATGCCAAATCAGAATCAATTGAAACAATTCTTTCGTCATTCGCGTAAATCTTCATTGCAGACTCAATGACCTTATTGGCCGCATAAGATTTGCCTTTCTCCAGTTTTGGTAATTGATCCTGGGAATAATTGATCTTTTTTTCCCTCACAGGGGCCTTTTGTACTTTAACCGGAGTTTCAACGCTTACCAGTTTTGAAAAACCATCCTTTTTATTTTCAATCTTAAAGCCAATTTTTTCAGCGTGCATGGAAATTGTATTCGTTACATCCGCATATGCCTTGTCCTCAGATAACGCATTGAATACTTTAAAGAAATCTTTTTCTCTTGCTGCACGCTGTTGTTTCTGAAGGTTACATTCCTGGTCAAGAATATCATTGGATATGGCGGTCTTGTGTGTATTCATATAATCTGATAAACCACCATGGCCTTTTGTGGATTTACAGATTATTGCGGTGGGCCTTCCATCTCTTTCGCCGTATTTAAATTCAAGCAGGGCGTTGTAAACGGTATGGTATTTCGTAGCGTCCACTTCTATCACTCTCCAGCCAAAGCTGGCAAAACTGTTCCCAAGATTATGATAAGGAAAATGCAATTTATCAACAATATCCAGCTGGCCACCATTGTTATCAACCATTACGCATAAATTCTCGAGTCGTTTATAACCCGCATACATCACGGATTCCCAAATGGGACCTTCCTGCAATTCACCATCGCCGGTTATTGCATAAACATCAAATTGCGGTGACCGCTGACCTGCAATAGCAAAACCCTGTGCAACACCCATTCCCTGACCCATTGGTCCTGTTGCTACATGCACACCAGGTAAAAGTGGGCCGGGATGGCCATTCAGGATACTTGATATGGAACGTGAGTTTTCAAGAACGTTGCGATCAAAATATCCGAGGTCTACATAAATAGAGGCAAGCGTGGCTACTGCATGGCCCTTACTTAATACAAACATATCCTGATCAGTAGCTGTTGGCTGCTCTATATTGAGGTCAATGATCCCACCATAAAACAGGCTAACCATTGGAATGGTTGCTGAAAAAGCGCCACCTATATGAATGGCATTATCAACTGCATGGCGACATTGATGCAGACTCAGCAACCGGATATCAGCATCTTTGACCTGAAGCAATTGGGTAATGCCTTTTCTTATTAAAGATTTTTTTTCGTCTAGATAAACCAAAGCAGGCTTGTTTAAAATTTTAAATTCTATTCTTTTATTCGATAATAAATACATCTTACATAATAGACCAGCCGCCATCAACAAAATAAGCGGCGCCTGTCACAAATGAAGCTTCATCCGAACCCAGGAAGTACATTACATTCGCAACCTCCTCAGAGGTTCCCATCCGATTGAGAACACTTTTTGAGTTCAGGAATTTCTCTGTTCCTTCAGGATCAGGTGAATCATTAATGGAACCTCTTAGCAAAGGTGTATCTATAGCTCCCGGGACTACACAATTAACCCTGATATTATTAGCCGCAAGATCAAATGCCATGCTCCTGGTAAGTGTATCAATTGCTCCTTTGGAGGACGAATAAGCTGCACGCTCACCTACTGTGCGGTAACCAAGTATGGAACCCGTATTAACAACTGCTCCCTTACCCTGTTCAGCCATCATGGGAACAAAGGCATTGGACATATAATAAATACCTTTCAGATTGATATCATATAATCTTACCCAATCTTCCTCCGTGCATTGTAAAACGCTGCCACGTACCTCCAATCCTGCATTATTGATCAGCACATCCGCTCTTCCAAATTTCTCTTTTGTCAATTTTGCAGCACGCTGCACCTGTTCTTTATTTGATATATCACATAGACAAAACAGTGCATCTCCACCCAAATCCTTTATTTTCTTTTCAGCGGCCTTTCCTTTTTCTTCATTAATATCAATTAAGACCACATTATACCCATTCCTGGAAAACTTTATGCCTGCAGCTAATCCCAGTCCGGATGCGCCACCACTTACGATCATTACTTTTTTACTCATATCAGTGATTTTTTTATCGTTAATCTTAATTATTAATTCATTCCGTTAGGCTTGGTCGCAACCTTGATTGCTCCATCCTTTCTTTTTTCAAAAGTATCCAATGCGGTAGCGAACTCCTTTAGTGGAAAACGATGCGTTTGCAGGGGCTTTAGATCAATACGGTTATTGATCAATAAACCGATCGCCTCCTGTGCAGTATTAGGGTTTGCCCTGTCTCCTATAATTTCAACTTCATCCAGTACAATGCGTTTAAGTGGAATGGAGGGATTAGAATGCGGAATGCCTATTACAGAGATCACACCGCCTTTTGAAGCAGCATAACAGGCCTGCGTAAATGACTCTGGCGTACCTGCACATTCCAAAACTGCAGGGACACCCAGGCCATTAGTAAGCGCTTTTACTTTCTCCACTACATCACCCTCTTTATAATTAATAGGTATGGCACCCAATTCTTCCGCCCTCTTGAGGCGTTCACCACTGCCGGCAGCTAAAATACGACCGGCCCCGAGCGCCTTGGCCACCAGTACCGCCATTAATCCCTGCGGCCCCGTACCCAGGATCAATATATCATCACCCGGCTGCATCCTTGATCGTTTCACAGTATACAAGGCAATACTCAAAGGGTCCACACAGGCGGCAGTTTCCAACGACATTGAATCCGGTACCCTGTATATACTTTTAACTGAGGTACGCATGTACTGGGCGTAGGCTCCGGGTGTGTAATGGCCATATTGTCTGTGGCCGCGTTCTTCTCTGCCATAATTGAGACAAAGATTGTATCGTCCTTTCATGCACATGGAACAATATCCGCAACCACAATGGGAAATCCCGCAAACACGATCACCTTCCTTCCATCCCAGGTTTGCAGCTTTGGGTCCGGTTTGCACTACAGTCCCTGCCCATTCGTGGCCGGGCACAAAGGGAAAACCAGTTGGCCAGAATCCAGGAAAATCACCGTTAATGATATGTGGATCTGTACCGCATATATAAGTTGTATCTACTTTACAAATAACTTCATCCGCATCCGGCTGAGGTACCGGTACTGTTTCAATTACAAAATCACGCACTCCTTTCAATACAAGCGCATCCATTTTCAGAGGTAAACTCATATTTTTTATTTCACTTTATTTTCAGGCACTATTGCCACAACCCTGAATGGGGATCCAGAGCCACCTTTTATTTTTAATGGTAATCCAATGAACCAGAACTCATGGGCTGGTATCATATCTATATGTGCCAGATTCTCAATATTGAGAATTTCTCTTTCCCGGCAAACGATATGTGCTGGCTGCTCTCTGACTACTGCAACCTCATGGTAACTATCGATACTTGGAGCATCTGCGCCAACACTGATTGCACCCAGGTCATTAAGGTATTCCATGGCGCTTCTGTCAACACCCGGATAATTTCTGATATATTCGAAATTGTTCTTCCATTTCTTATACCAGCCCGTATGAATTAATACCACTGACTGAGGTCGAATAGTAACTCCGGTTAAAGCTATAGCCTCTTCAATGTCTGCTTTCGTAATATAACTATTGGGGGCCTTATGAGAAAAATCAAACCAGACTGCCGGTGCCATAAACCATTCCAGTGGAAGTTCATTGATGGCACGGGCATCAGGTTCATTTACTACATGATTAATTGCATCAACATGAGTATTGGAATGGTCGCAAAGTGTAAACCCTACTACTTTATAAGAATAAGGTGGCTTCGTCAATCCCATTTTTTGGGTTTCTTCATGCGTAAGATGGCTCCATATCAATGTTCGCTGATGGCCGATAAAAGTGGGGTCTTCTGTAGTAATAGTATGGCTCAGGTCCGTCACTACACAATCAATACCTAAAAAATTCAACTTTGTTTGCAAAGCAAAAGGCGGACAAAAAGCTTTTTTAAGCGTAAGCATCAATATCTGGGGTTATGGTTAATTAATTATTTGAATTATTTAAAATTTGCGTGACCATTCCTTCGGCCATCGTTCTACAACCACCTTGGTTTGCGTAAAAAATTCGATAGCATGACGTCCCTGTCCGTGCAGGTCACCAAAAAAACTTTCATTCCATCCGCTAAAAGGGAATTGGGCCATTGGAGCAGCTACTCCAATATTGATCCCGATATTGCCTGCATTGGCCGTACTTCTGAACTTTCTTGCATTTGCACCGCTACCTGTAAACAGACATGCCATATTCCCATAGTGGCCGCTGTTTATAAAATCCAGCGCTTCCTCAACTGTCTTTAATTCAATAAGGCTCATTACGGGGCCAAATATTTCTGTTCTCACAATCTCCCCATCCAGGGGTAGACCTTCCAGTATGGTGGGTCTAATGAAATTTCCTTTTTCAAACCCGTTAACCGAAGCCTTTCTGCCATCAAGTAAAATTTTTGCACCTTCCTTCAGGCTTTCTCCAATCAAAGCTTCCACTCTTGTGCGGCTCTCCGGTGAAATGACAGGTCCCATTTCCATTTCTTCATCCAGTCCAAAACCTGTCTTCCTTTTTTTGGCCGATTCATAAAGCGCATCCTTTATTTTCCCATCATCTCCTACTGTAATTATATTGGAAGCTGCCAGGCATCGCTGACCGGCACAACCATATACACTGTCAGTTATGATCTGCACAGACATATCTATATCGGCATCAGGCAATATCACCACGGGATTCTTTGCGCCACCCTGCGCCTGAACTCTTTTTCCGTTGGCTGCACTACGGGAATAGATATATCTCGCGATCTTGGATGAACCCACAAAACTTATCGCCTTAATTTCAGGATGATCCAAAAGCGCATCCACTGTTTCTTTTCCACCATGCACCAGATTAATGACACCTTTTGGCAGGTCAATCTTTTCTATCAATTGAAAAACCTTCGTCATGGTCAACGGGACCTTTTCCGAAGGTTTCAAAATGAAAGTGTTTCCACAGGCAATGGCATAAGGCAGAAACCAGAATGGGATCATACCCGGAAAATTGAACGGAGCTATGCAGGCACACACACCTAAAGGTTGCCGGATCATGAATTCATCAATGCCTCCTGCAATATTTTCAGAAAACTCACTTTGCATTAACATGGGTGCACCGCAGGCCACTTCCACATTTTCAATGGCTCTTTGTATTTCCCCTCTTGATTCTGGCAATGTTTTACCGCATTCCAGCGTAATTGTTCTTGCAATCTCTTCTGCATTTTCTTCCAGTAATTGCTTTAACCTGTATAACGGCTGCACCCGTTTCATGACAGGGACCTGGCTCCATGACTTAAAAGCTGCTGAAGCTGCTGCAACCGCCGCAGTTACATCATCTACTGTCTGTTTTCCATTGGGAACCTTTCCAAGTATTTCCTGTGTAGCAGGATTTATTACATCCGTTGTACCAGTTGCTTTACTTTTAGTCCAACTCCCATCTACATAATTATCCAGCATTCTCATAATAATCTATCCGTCCTTTTATTTTTAAATTTTCCTAACCAATACCCATTTATTTTATCACTACCAGCTTTATGCTGCATTGGATGGTTTATTAAACTTATATCCCAGTTTCTTACAGAAATCACGAGAAACCTGAGCCGCCTCAAATTCAGTTAATGGCGTTTTTATCCTTTTGTCAGAATCAAGCTCAAACATGATCATGCCAGCCATCTTGTTCCTTCTTACCTCCAGCATTTTCAGGATCTTTTTCAGTTCCACATGTCCCTGTCCCAATGGCGCATATCCCAAATATCCATTATCACCACCTGCATAGTCCTTTAAGTGCACATGTTCTATCAACGGCATAAAATCCTTGACGATCTTCTCCACATCACAGCCGCCCTTTGCCAGCTGGCCCACATCAGGTCCAAACTTCATATACCTTGTATCCAGGTTTTCCATTACAAAGTATACTTCTTCCTGTGTTTCAACCGGTGTTCCTGTATGTGGATGCAA